>NZ_JBNNPF010000006.1:83814-230961 GCF_050275515.1 Streptomyces sp. NPDC004126
TTGCCCGCGGGGTGGGAGGTTTAGAGGGGGGGGGGGGGGGGGGGGCGGCGGGGGGGGGGGGGGGGGGGGGGGGGGGGGGGGGGGGGGGGGCCGCCGCCCCCCCCCCCCCCCTCCCCGTGTGCGTGACGGCGGAGCCGGTCAGCCCTCGGCCGAGGCGCGCCGGCGGCGGTTGGCGACGACCAGGCCGGCGCCCGCGGCGAGCGCGGCGGCGCCGGTGCCGGCGATCCACGTCTCGGAGCCGGCGCCCGTGCTGGCGAGCGGGGTGGAGCCGGAGCCGCCCGCCGGGGTGACGTTGGCGTTGCCGCCGGTGCCCTTGGCGACAGCGGGCTGGACGACGCCGGTGGTGCCGGTGCCGGTGCCGGTGTTCGTGCCGGTCCCGGTGCCGCCCGTGGTGCCCGAGCCGCCGGTGTGGCCGGCGGCCTTGTCCTTGGCGCGCGCCACGTGCTGGCCGGTCTTGAGGAAGTCCGTGCGGTCCGCCGCGGTGCCCTTGAGGGCGGCGAGGGCGGCCTTCTTCAGCTCCGGGCCGGCGTTGGCGACCATCCTCGCGATGTCGACCCTGTTGTCGTCGTCGCGGAGCAGGTGCTGCTCGTTCTTCATGAACCCGCGCAGCTGCTCCGGGGTCGGGTTGCTTTCGAGGAGCTTGATGATCCCCTCCTTCAGGCCCGGCCCGGCGTCCTTCAGCATGCCGAGCAGCGCGACCCGGTCGTCCTCGGCGCGGACCTTGTGCTGGCGGGTGGCGACGAACTCGCGGATCTGCTCGCGCGTGCCGTGGCTCATCAGGTCGTTGACGGCCTGGGTGATGCCCCGGCCGGCGCCGTTCAGCATGCGCATCATCTCGACGCGGTCGTCCTCCAGGCGGGCCACGTGCTGGCCCTCCTTCAGGAATGCCGTGAAGGCGGCCTGGTTCTCCTTGAGCAGGGCCTCCTTGGCCGCGGCCTTCACGGCCTTCCCGCCGGAGTCGATGATCTGGGAGATCCGGACGTAGTCGTCGTCGAACTGCTGCTTTGCCCACTCGACGTCCAGGAAGTGCCGGACGGCGTTGGCGTCGCCCTTGAGCGCCTTCGCGGCGGCCTCGCGGACGCCGGGGCCGCTCGCAGGGTCGTTAAGGAGCTGCTGGACCTTGGCCCGCTCCTGGGCTGCCGGGTCCTCGGCCGGGGTCTTCGCCGGGGTCGTCGTGGGCTTCGCGCCGCCCTGCGGGTCCTGGTCGGGCGCGGTCGGCGACGACGGGGCCGCCGCCGACGCGGAGTCAGCGGCGAAGGCGGGCGAGGAGAGCAGGACAGCCGGGGCGATCGCGGCGGTGGCCACGACGGACGCGATCCGGGGCAGCTTCACAGGCAGGGTTTCCATTCTTCACATGTGTGATGATCAGCAGCCTGTGCAGGATAGATCGCAATTCGGTGCTCTATGCATCGATTTTCCGGCAAAGGCCGACCGGATCAGGCGGATCCCATCTCCACGGCCACCCCCTCCCGGGAGGACCTGCGGGCTGCCTCCAGCACCGCCAGGCAGCGCGCCGCCTCCTCCGCGGTGACCGGCGCCGGGCCGCCCGTACGCAGGGCCTCCGCGACCGCGGCGTAGTACGCGGGGTAGTCGCCGGGGGAAGTGCGAACCGGCATTCCGCCGCCGGTCAGAGGGGACTCGCCGGAGCCCAGCCGCCCCCACAGGTGCTCGGGCTCCTCGCCCCAGGGCTGCGCGTCGGGGTCGTTGCCGCCCGGCCGCAGGCCCTCGCGCAGAGCGGCCTCCTGGGGGTCCAGGCCGTACTTGACGTAGCCGGCGCGCGAGCCGAGCACGCGGAACCGCGGGCCGAGCTGGGCGGCGGTCGCGCTGACGTAGAGGTGGGAGCGGACACCGTTCGCATGCGTGATCGCGATGAACGTGTCGTCGTCGGCCTCGGCGGCCGGGCGGCGCACGTCGGTCTCCGCGTAGACGCGCACCGCCGGGCCGAAGAGCACCAGCGCCTGGTCCACGACGTGGCTCCCGAGGTCGTACAGCAGGCCGCCGATCTCCTCCGGGGCCCCGGACTCCCGCCAGCCGCCCTTGAGCTGGGGGCGCCAGCGCTCGTAGCGGGACTCGAAGCGCTGGACCTCGCCGAGCTCGCCGTCGGCGAGGAGGCGGCGCAGGGTGAGGAAGTCGTTGTCCCAGCGGCGGTTCTGGAAGACGGAGAGAAAGGTCCCGGTGCGCTCCGCGAGCGCGGCCAGCTCGTACGCCTCGGCGGCGGTGGCGGCCAGCGGCTTGTCCACGACCACGGGGATGCCGGCGGTGAGGGCGGCGGTGGCGAAGGGCACGTGGGTCTTGTTGGGGGAGGCGACGACGACCAGGTCGGGGGCGTCCGGCCGCTGCCACAGCTCGTCGGCGGAGGCGGCGATGCGGACGTCGGGGTGGGCCTCGCGCGCCTGGGCCTGCCGGCCGGGGTCGGAGGTGACGACGGTGTCGAGGAGCAGGCCGTCGGTCGCGGACACGAGCGGGGCGTGGAAGACGGAGCCGGCGAGTCCGTAGCCGATGAGCGCTACGCGCAGCGGGGAGGCGGAGGGGGAGGGGGAGGGGGAGGCCGGGGTGGCGGGGGTGGCGGTCATGGGACCACTTTGGCAACAGCGTTGTGTAAGTGCAAGGAGGGTGGACAATGGGCTGGTGAACAGGGGCAACGGGGACGGCGAGGCGGCCGGAAGCGGGCGGGGCGGGGTGAACCTGCCTGCGCTGCGCGGGCACAACGAGGCGCTGCTGCTGGACCTGCTGCGCGCCGCGGGGGCGCCGGGGCTGGGCCGCGCGGAGCTCGCGGCGCGTACGGGGCTCACCCCGCAGGCGGTCAGCAAGATCACCGCCCGGCTCGCGGCGGAGGGGCTGGTGGCCGAGGCCGGCCGCGGCGCCTCGACCGGCGGCAAGCCGCGCACGCTGCTGCGGCTGGTGCCCGGGGCCCGGCACGCGGTCGGGGTGCACCTGGACCGCGACGAGCTGAGCGCGGTCCGCGTCGACCTGGCGGGCGGCGTGGTCGCTCGGTGGAGCGGGCCGCTGGACTTCGGGGCCGGCCCAGCGGCGGTGGTGGATTCCGTCGTACGAGCGGTCGCGCGGGTTTCCCGAGAGGCCGGGGCGGAGGCGCCGCTGCTCGGTGTGGGCGCCGCGGCGCCGGGCCCGCTGGACTGGCGCAGCGGGGTGCTCGGGAGGGTGACGGGGTTCCCGGACTGGGCGGGGTATCCGTTGCGGGAGGTGCTGGCGGGGCGGCTGGGGCTGCCGGTGGTGCTGGACAAGGACACCAACGCCGGGGTCGCGGCGGGGGCTCCGGGCGGGCCGGGCGGGCCCGGCGGGCCGGGCGGGCCGGGCTCGGGTACGACGGTGTACCTCCACGTCGGCACCGGGCTCGGCGCCGGGCTGCGGATCGACGGGGCGGTGCACCGGGGGGCGCGGTCGGCGGCGGGGGAGTTCGGCCACCAGGTGCTCCGGCTGGACGGGCCGCCGTGCCGGTGCGGGGGGCGCGGCTGCCTGGAGGTGCTCTGCCTGGCGGCGGTGGCCCGGGGCGACCTGGTGGAGGCGGCGCGGATCCTGGGGGAGGGGGCGGCGAACCTGGCCGCGCTGCTGGACGTGGACCGGATCCTGCTCGGCGGCCGGGTGGTGGACGCGGACCCGGAGCCCTTCGTGGCCGGGGTCCGCGCGGCGCTGGCGTCGCGCGTGCTGCTGGAGCGCGCGCCGTCGGTCGAGCGGTCCCCTGCCGGGGTCGCGGAGGGGGCGGCGGCGCTGGTGCGGGGGCGGGTGTTCGGGTGGGCCTGACCTCGCCCTGGCCGGGCGGGGCTGGGGGCGGGGCGCCCGGCTGAGCCCCGCGTCCCCGGGGCGGGGCCGGGCAGGGTCGGGGACCGGCCGGCCTTCCGGGCCTGGGCCGTGGAGATCGCCGGCCGGCCCCTGACCCGCCCCGTTTGACCCCGGCCGCCGTTCGGGCGTAAACCGGCAGGGTTCGCGCGTGGGGTGCGGGGTCCGGGGTGCGGGGTCGTGGCAGGGTGCGGGCAAGGAGCGGGGTGATTGTCGCCTCGTCAGAACATCGGTCCGGGTCTGTCCGGGAAGGTCCGGGCCGGGCAGGCCCGTTCCGTGCGGTTCGGTACCGTTCCGTACCGCTTCCCTTCGTACCGTCCGGCGAGCAGCAAAGGGTCTTCCATGCGACTGCGCGACACCCGCAACGCCCTTGCCCTCACCGCCCTCCTGCTCGCCCTCGGCGCCCCCGCCGCCACCGCCGACATCGGCAACGGCGGCGGCGCCCGCCCCGCCCCCGCGCTGCCCTCCCGGGCGCACGCCACCTGCGGCGACGGCAAGGCCACCGCGTTCCCCATCGGGGCGCGGATCCGGGGCGGGCCGGCGGTCTACCGGGCCGGTGCCGGGCCGCAGAGCTGGCTGCTGGACCTGACCAACACCACCAGCGGCACCTGCACCGCCATCCACCCCGTGGTGGTCTTCACCGATCCCGCCCGGGCCCTGCGCCCCGCCCACCTCAGGATGGAGTTCGACGCGCCCGGCGGCCCCTACCCCGTCACCCTGGAGCGCTCCGACCGCGACGAGATCATCGCCGTGTTCGACGGCGGGAGCCGGTTCTCCGGCTTCTCGGTCCCGGCGGGCGGGTCGGCCACCGTCAAGGTGCGGCTGGCCTTCGCCCCCGACGCCCCCCTCGGCGAGGTCGTCGCCGACGCGGCGCTGGTCCAGCGCCAGGCCGACGACGGCGCGTGGGTCGGCGAGGCCGGCGGGTACCGCTTCTCGGTGCAGGGGCCGCAGGACCCGGCCGAGGCGGGCTCCCTCGCGCACACCGGCCCCCGCGAGTGGGCCTACGGCGGGATGGCCGTCGCCGCGCTCGCCGCCGGGGGCGGGCTGCTGCTCGGGGCCCGGCGGATCAGGGCGTCCGCGTAACCCGACCGCGTAACCCGCCCCGCTCCCCCCGCCCGCCGCCCCCCGCCCGCCGCCCGTACGGCCAGTACGGCCCGTACACCTGCCCCGCGTACAGTCCGAGCGTGGAAGACCAGAACACGCCGCCCCACCGCCCCGGCTCGCCCGTCCGCTCCGGCATCCCCGAGCACGGCCGCATCCCCAAGTACTACGCCGTCAAGGCCCGTATCGCCGACCTCCTCGACGAGCTCGGCGAAGGCGGCCCGCTGCCCACCGAGCGCGATCTCGCCGAGCGGTACGAGGTGGCCCGCGAGACCGTGCGCCAGGCCCTGCGCGAGCTGCTGCTCGAAGGCCGGCTGCGCCGTTCCGGACGCGGCACCGTCGTCGCCGGCCCGAAGCTGGAGCAGCCGCTGTCCCTCGCCAGCTACACCGAGGGGGTGCGCCGCCAGGGCCGCCGCCCGGGCCGCAACCTGATCGGCCTGGAGCGCTTCCCCTGCCCGCCCGACCTCGCGGCCGGCATCGGCGCCGAGGCGGGCGAGCCCGTCTGGCACCTGGAGCGGGTGCTGCTCGCCGACGACGAGCGCGTCGGGCTGGAGAGCACGTACATCCGGGTGGCCCGGGTCCCCCACCTCGACGTCGACTTCAAGCCGGACTCCTCCTTCTACGGCTACCTCCACGACAGCCTCGGCATCTCCTTCGGGGACGCGGACGAGAAGCTGGAGACCGTCCTCGCCACCCCCCGCGAGGCCCTGCTGATCGGCACCCCTCCCGCGCTCCCGATGCTGCTCATCCACCGCTTCTCGCGCGACCGGGACGGCCGGCCGCTCGAACGGGTGCGTTCGCTCTACCGTGGCGACCGGTTCAGCTTCACGACCCACCTGAGGCCCGAATAGCGCCCGGAGTCTCGCCCGAACCGCCCCTAATCGGACAAACGGCGACCCATTCACATCACAGAACGATAACGGGTCTAGTCCAAGCGTCGAGGGCTGTTCACCGACCCGTCGTCCCCGCGATCCCCCCGGGTCACTGACCGCGCCGACCGTGGACGCCGTGAGAGTCATAGTCGTCGGAGGCGGCGTGGTCGGCACCATGCACGCCTGGCAAGCAGTCCAACGCGGCCACGAGGTCGTCCAGATCGAACGCGAGGCCGAGGCGCGCGGCGCCTCGCTGCGCAATTTCGGCCAGATCTGGGTCAGCGGCCGGGCCGGGGGCGAGGAGCTCGACACCGCCCTGCGCGCCCGCGAGCTCTGGGAGCGGATCGGCGCGGAGGTGCCCGGCCTGGGCTTCCGCGCCATCGGCTCCCTCACCCCCGTACGCAACGCCCGCGAGTACGCGGTCGCCGAGGCGGCAGCCGCCCGCCCCGACGCCGCCGCCCGCGGCTACAAGCTGGTCTCCGCCGCCGAGGCGCGGGCGGTCAACCCGGCCCTGCGCGGAGCCTTCGAGGCCGCCCTGTGGTGCGAGCGCGACGCGGCCGTCGAACCGCGCACCGCCCAGCTGCACCTCCGCGAGGCCCTCCGCGCCTCCGGCCGCTACACCTTCGTCCCCGGCCGCGAGGTGCGCGACCTGGCCGGCCCCGGCGCCGTCCGCGACGACCACGGTGACGTCCACCGCGGCGACGTCGTCGTCCTCGCCACCGGAGCCTGGCTGTCCGGCCTGGTCCGCGAGCTCGCCCCCGAACTGCCCGTCCGCCGCGTCCGGCTCCAGATGATGCAGACCGCCCCGCTGGGCGAGCCGCTCACCACCTCCGTCGCCGACGCCGACAGCTTCCGCTACTACCCCGCCTACCGGAGCGACGCGCTCGACGTCCTCAACGCCGAGCAGGCCCAGACGCCCGTCGCCGCCGCGCACAAGATGCAGCTGCTGATGGTCCAGCGCCAGGACGGCGGACTGACCATCGGTGACACCCACGAGTACGAGCACCCCTTCGCGTTCGACACCCTCGAAGACCCCTACGACCACCTCACCCAGGTCGTCGAGTCCTTCCTGGGCCGGCCCCTGCCGAAGATCAGGCACCGCTGGGCCGGCGTGTACGCGCAGTGCACCGACACCACCCGCGTCGTCCACCGCCAGCAGGTGGCCGACGGCGTCTGGCTGGTGACCGGACCCGGCGGCCGCGGCATGACCTGCTCGCCCGCCATAGCCGAGACCACCGCGAACGAACTGGGCTGGTGAGCCGCATGACCGAAACCCCCACCGACACGAACCGAAGGCTCGTCGTCCTCGACATGGCCGGCACCACCGTCGCCGACGACGGCCTCGTCGAGCGCGCCTTCGAGCACGCCGCCGCCCGCCTCGGCGTCGAACCGGGCACCCCCGCCCACGCCGAGAAGCTCCAGTACGTCCGCGACACCATGGGCGAGTCGAAGATCTCCGTCTTCCGCCACCTCTTCGGCACCGAGGAGCGCGCCCGGCTCGCCAACTCCGCCTTCGAGGAGGCGTACGCGGAACTCGTCGACGGCGGCCTCGTCGCCCCGCTCCCCGGCGCCCGCGCCGCCGTCGAGGAACTCCGCGCCGCCGGCCACACCGTCGCCCTGACCACCGGCTTCGCCCGCGTCACCCAGGACGCCATCCTCGACGCCCTCGGCTGGCGCGACCTCGCCGACCTCACCCTGTGCCCCGCCGACGCGGGCGGCCGCGGCCGCCCCTACCCGGACATGGTGCTGACCGCGTTCCTGCGCACCGGTGCCGTGGCCGACGTACGCGACACCGTCGTCGCCGGCGACACCGCGTACGACATGCTCAGCGGCCGCCGCGCCGGCGCCGGCACCGTCGCGGGCGTCCTCACCGGCGCCCACGACCGCGCCACGCTCACCGAACACGGCGCCACGCACGTCCTCGGCTCCGTCGCCGAACTCCCCGCCCTCGTCGCCCTCCTCGCGGGGTCGTCGTGAGCGGCATCCGCTTCGACTCGGTCTCGGTCGCCTACCACGGCACGACCGTCCTGGACTCCCTCGACCTGACCGTCGAACCCGGCGAGGTCATGGCCCTCCTCGGCCCCTCCGGCTCCGGCAAGACCACCGCCCTGCGCGCGGTCGCCGGTTTCGTCCGGCCCGCCTCCGGGCGGGTGCTGATCGGCGGCCGGGACGTCACCGCCCTCCCGCCGCACAAGCGCGGCATCGGGATGGTCGTCCAGCAGTACGCGCTCTTCCCGCACATGCGCGTCGAGGACAACGTCGCCTTCGGGCTCCGGGCGCAGAAGGCCCCCAAGGCCGAGATCCCCGCCCGGGTCGCCGAGGCCCTGGAGATGACGGGGATGGCCGCCTACGCCCGCCGCTACCCCCGTGAACTCTCCGGCGGCCAGCAGCAGCGCGTCGCCATCGCCCGCGCCCTCGCCATCCGCCCCGGCGTCCTCCTCCTGGACGAGCCCCTCTCGGCCCTCGACGCCCAGCTGCGCTCCGGGATGCTGGCGGAACTGGCCCGGCTGCACCGCGAACTGCCCGAGGTCTCGATCCTGTACGTCACCCACGACCAGGTCGAGGCCCTGACCCTGGCCGACCGGATCGCCGTCATGGACCGGGCCCGGCTCCAGGACTGCGGCACCCCGCAGCAGCTGTACCGGGCGCCGCGCACCGAGTTCACCGCCTCCTTCGTCGGCAACGCCAACCTGCTGCCGGTGACGGTGGCCGAAGGCGGCGCGGTCTTCGCGGGCCGCCCGCTGGCCCTCAATGCCGGCCGCGCGGCCCCGGGCTCCACCGCCACCCTGTGCGTACGCCCGCACCTGCTCGCCCTCGGCGAGGGGCCGAACGCCCTGCGCGGCACGATCACCGAGGTGCAGTGGCGCGGCTCGACGCACCGGCTGTACGTGGACGTGGGCGGGCACCGCGTGAAGGCGGACCTGCCCGAGCTGAGGGAGACCCCGGCGCTGGGCGACGAGGTGACCCTGCACTTCGAGCCCCGCGACGCGGTGCTGCTGGCGGCGGGGGTCTCCGATGGCTGAGGCCACCCTGCCGGCCCCGGCCCGGCACGCCCCCGCTCCGCCGGCCCCCGGCACCGGCCCGGACACCCCCGGCGCCGGTCCGGGCCCGCGGCGGAGCCTCCCCCGCGCCGTCTGGGCCCTGCCCCCGGTGGCGGTGCTGGCGCTGGTGTTCCTCTACCCCCTCGTGCTGGTCGTCCGGCAGTCCTTCACCCCCGAGAACGGCGGCGGCGCCCTCGACGCCTACTCCGCCGTCTTCGCCTCGAACGCCTTCCGCGAGGCCCTCGGCACCACGGTCTGGCTGGCCGTCGGCGCCACCGCCGGCTGCCTCCTCCTCGGCTTCACCCTCGCCCTGGTCATCGCGTTCGTACCGTTCCCCGGGGCCAGGGCCGTCGCCAAGTTCATCGACGTCTTCCTCTCCTTCCCCTCCTTCCTCATCACCCTCGCCCTGCTCTTCATCTACGGCACGGTCGGCATGGCCAACGGTGTCTGGACCGGCGTCCTCGGCGTCGCAGGCGGCCCCTTCCACTTCCTCACCACCCCCTGGGGCGTCCTCCTCGCGGAGATCACGTACTTCACCCCCTTCGTGATGCGCCCGCTGCTCGCCGCCTTCTCCCAGCTGGACACCGCTCAGCTGGAGGTCGCCGCGGGCCTCGGCGCCCGCCCCGCCCGGATCGTCCGGCAGGTGATCCTCCCCGAGGCCCTGCCCGCCCTGGCGGCCGGCGGCAGCCTCGTCCTCGTCATGTGCCTGAACGAGTTCGGGATCGTCCTGTTCACCGGGGCCAAGGACGTCACGACCCTGCCGATGCTCGTCTACGGCAAGGCGATCCTCGAATCCGACTACGCGGCCGCCTGCGTGGTCGCCGTCGTCAACATCGCGATATCCGTCGGCCTGTTCGGCCTCTACCGGGTGGTGGGCAAGCGTGCTGGTGCATAGCAAGGGCGGCCGCTGGGCCGCCTGGGGCCTGTTCGGCGTCCTCTTCCTGCCCCTCTTCGCCCTGCCGCTCCTCGTGGTGGTGGCCGCCTCCTTCGCCACCCACTGGTCCGGGGCCTTCCCCTCCGGCCCGACCACCGCGAACTACGCCGCCGCCGTCCGCGGGGAGTCCCTCCAGGCCCTGACCACCTCCCTGGTCACCGCCCTGGCCGCGAGCCTGCTCGCGCTCACCGTCGGCACCTGGGCCGCGCTGGCCGCCGCGTCCCTCGGCAAGCGCGGGAAGCGGTTCCTGGACGCCCTGTTCGTGCTCCCGGTCGCCGTGCCGTCCGTGGTCGTCGGCCTCGCCGTGCTCGTCGCCTTCAGCCGGCCGCCCGTCCTCCTCAACGGCACCAGCTCCATCGTCATCCTGGCGCACACGGTTCTTGTCACGGCGTTCGCCTATCAGTCGGTTTCCGCCGCCATCGTCCGTCTCGACCCCGCGTACGAGCAGGCCGCGGCCTCCCTCGGCGCCCGTCCCGGCTACGTGCTGTGGCGGGTCCGCCTCCCGCTCCTGCTGCCGTCCCTCACCGCGGCCGCGGGGCTCTGCTTCGCCCTCTCCATGGGCGAGCTGAGCGCCACGATGATGCTCTACCCCCCGGACTGGATGCCCCTCCCGGTCCGGATCTTCACCGCCACCGACCGCGGTTCGCTCTTCGGCGGCTCCGCCGTCGCCGTGGTCCTGATGGCCACCACCCTGCTGGTGCTGCTGGCCGTCTCCCGCGTCCGCACCCGCGCCTCCTACCGCTGACCCCGCACTCCGGTTTCCCCCGTCCCCCGCAGACTCCCTTTCCCCGTAAGGAAGTTCCATGACCGGCACGTTCACGCTCCGCACCGCCGCCGCCCTCACCGGCGGCCTCGCCCTCGCCGCCGCCCTCACCGCCTGCGGCGGCGGCTCCACCACGGCCGCCGCCGACGCCGAGGACGGCGGCGGCGAGAAGGTGGTCACCGTCTACAGCGCCGACGGCCTCAAGAGCGACAAGGGCGACGGCTGGTACGACAAGGTCTTCGCCGAGTTCACCAAGAAGACCGGCATCGAGGTCAAGTACGTCGAGGGCGGCTCCGGCGAGATGGTGCAGCGCGCCGTCCGCGAGAAGACCAACACCCAGGCCGACGTGCTGATCACGCTGCCCCCCTTCATCCAGCAGGCCGACGGCAAGGGGCTGCTCCAGGCGTACGCCCCGCAGGGCTCCGACAAGGTCAACGGGGCCGACAAGGCCGCCGACGGCAAGTGGACCTCCGTCGTGAACAACTACTTCGGCTTCGTCTACAACAAGAAGGAGCTGGCCCAGGCGCCCAGGACGTGGGAGGAACTGCTCGACGCCAAGTACAAGGGCAAGCTCCAGTACTCCACCCCGGGTGTCGCGGGCGACGGCACGGCCGTCCTCATCAAGTCGATGCACGACTTCGGCGGCAAGGAGCCGGCGATGGAGTACCTGAAGAAGCTCCAGGCCAACAACGTCGGCCCGTCCTCCTCCACCAGCAAGCTCGCGCCGAAGACCGACAAGGGCGAGCTGCTCGTCGCCAACGGCGACGTCCAGATGAACTTCGCCCAGTCCAAGTCCATGCCCAACCTGGGCATCTGGTTCCCCGCCAAGGACGGAGCCAAGCCCACCACCTTCGCCCTGCCCTACGCCGCGGGCCTGGTCGCCAAGGCCCCGCACGCCGAGAACGGCAGGAAGCTCCTCGACTTCATGCTCGGCGAGGAGGCGCAGAAGCAGGTCAGCGAGATCGGCGGCGGCTTCCCGGCGCGCGCCGACGTCAAGCCGACCGACGCCAACGCCATCGAACTCACCAAGCTGATGGCCGGAGTCGAGGTCTTCCAGCCGGACTGGGCCGACATCGACAAGAACCTCACCGCCCACGTCGACGCGTGGAAGTCCGCGACCGGCAGCTGAGCCGTAACCCGGCGGTCACCCACGGCCGCAATAGTCACCAGTGGATAACGGGTCTGGACCGAAAGCCGCTCCCTTCGGTCCGGGCCCGCCGCACGTCCGCGTGCACTCCGCGCACCCCGCACGCCTGCGCGCCCCGCGCGCCCGCACAACCCCGCACGCCCCGCTCGATCCGCCGCGCCTTCCCCAACGCTCCTGGAGGAGCACGTGTCCACTGTCCTGTCCGGACGCACCCTCGCCGTGGCCGCCACCGCCACGGCCCTGCTCGCCACCACCCTCGGCCTGAGCACCGCGGCCGCCGCCACCCCCGTCGACCCGGCGAAGGCCGCGGCCGAGGCCGCCGCGAAGGCCGCCGCCAACGCCGCCCCCGCCACGGCCGCCGCGGCCGGGGCAGCCGGGGCG
This sequence comes from Streptomyces sp. NPDC004126, assembly GCF_050275515.1. Classification (NCBI taxonomy): domain Bacteria; kingdom Bacillati; phylum Actinomycetota; class Actinomycetes; order Kitasatosporales; family Streptomycetaceae; genus Streptomyces; species Streptomyces sp. NPDC004126. The sequence continues at coordinate 95,849 of NZ_JBNNPF010000006.1, forward strand.
AACACCGACAAGGTCCTCGTCATCGGCATCGACGGCACGGTCCTCGACCGCGTCAAGGCCGCCAACGCCCCGAACCTCAAGGGCCTGATGGCCCAGGGCCTGACCGCCCGCAGCACCCTCTACGCCAACCCGATGGCCGCCACCTCGTCCGGCCCCGGCTGGTCCACCATCGCCACCGGCGTCTGGCCCGACAAGCACGGGGTGAAGGACAACTCCTTCACCGGCAAGAACTACGCCGCCTACCCCGACTTCCTGACCCGCGTCGAGAACGCCAAGCCGTCCCTCAACACCTACGCGGCCGCCGACTGGGAGCCCATCACCTCCACCGACGCGGGCGGCCCGATCTTCTCCGCCAAGGTCGACAAGCGCCTCTCCCTCAAGGGTGACCGCGACGGCTACGGCACCGAGGACCCGAAGATCGCCACCGCGGCCGCCGCCGAACTGCGCGACCAGAACCCGGACGCCTCCTTCGTCTACTTCGGCCAGATCGACGGTGCCGGACACTCCTACGGCGCCGCCAGCCAGCAGTACCTCGACGCCATCGCCCGCGTCGACGTCCTCGTCGGCCAGGTACTCACGGCCGTGCAGAACCGGCCCGCCTACGCCCAGGAGAACTGGAAGATCCTGGTCACCACCGACCACGGGCACACCGACGGCGGCGGCCACGGCGGCTCCACCATCCAGGAGCGCGGCACCTTCGTCATCGCCAAGGGCGCGGGCATCACGGCCGGCTCCGTACGCGAGGACGTACGCCTCGTCGACGTCGCCGCCACCGCGCTCGCCCAGGTCGGCGTCAGCACGGCCGCCCTGGACGGCGTACCGCTGGCGAACCCCGACAGCGACCCCTTCGACACCCTGCGCCCGAACCTCCAGGCCCGCGTGGACGAGACCGGGATCCCCGCCGGTACCAAGGGCTTCACGCACACCCCGCCCGCCGGCTGGTCCGTCGACAACTCGAAGATGGGCACCGGCGGAGTCGCCGAATGGGCCGGCTGGGCCTTCGCCACCGACGAGTTCTGGAGCCAGTCGCAGCGCGACCAGTGGCGCGAGCTGAACGTCCGCTCCCGTGACGTGTTCGCCGTCGCCGACTCCGACGAGTGGGACGACAAGACCCACACCGGCACCTTCGACTCCACCCTGATCACCCCCAAGTGGGCGGTCACCGGCGGCACCACGCGCACCCTGGACTTCCAGACGCACTACCGCCACGAGGCCGGCCAGACCGCGCAGGTCCTCGTCTCGTACAACGGCGGCACCCCGACAGTGGTGAAGACGTACACCGCCGACGCCGTCGCCAAGGCCGAGTCCCTGACCCTCCAGGTCCCGGCGGGTGCCACCGACGTCCAGGTCCGCTTCCGCTACAGCGGCAGCAACAACTGGTACTGGACCGTGGACAACGTCCGCCTCGGCTAGGCCGTCCGGGCCGTGGACGCCCCCGGCGCCCACGGCCCGCGCCCGCTAGGGTGGTGGTACAGACCACAGACCCACAGGTCAGCGGCCACCAGAGCGGAGAGAAGTCAGTGGCGGAGCGCAAGCCGATCGAATCCTGGCTCACCGACATGGACGGGGTCCTCATCCACGAGGGCACCCCGATCCCCGGTGCGGACGCCTTCATCAAGCGGCTGCGCGAGTCCGGCAAGCCCTTCCTGGTGCTGACCAACAACTCCATCTACACCCCGCGCGACCTGCAGGCCCGGCTGAGCCGGATGGGCCTGGACGTGCCCGTCGAGAACATCTGGACCTCGGCGCTCGCCACCGCGAAGTTCCTCGACGACCAGCGCCCGGGCGGCACCGCGTACGTCATCGGCGAGGCGGGCCTGACCACCGCCCTGCACGACATCGGCTACGTCCTGACCGACCACGAGCCCGACTACGTGGTCCTCGGCGAGACGCGGACCTACTCGTTCGAGGCCATGACCAAGGCCGTCCGGCTGATCAACGGCGGCGCCCGCTTCATCTGCACCAACCCGGACGAGACCGGCCCCTCCACCGAGGGCCCGCTCCCGGCGACGGGCGCGGTCGCCGCGCTGATCACCAAGGCGACCGGCAAGAAGCCGTACTTCGCCGGCAAGCCGAACCCGCTGATGATGCGTACGGGCCTCAACGCCATCGGCGCCCACTCCGAGACCAGCGCGATGATCGGCGACCGCATGGACACCGACGTGCTGGCCGGCCTGGAGGCGGGCATGCAGACCTTCCTCGTGCTGACGGGTCTGACCACGGCCCAGGACACCGAGAAGTTCCCCTACCGGCCCACCAAGACCGTCGACTCCATCGCCGATCTGGTCGACGTGGTCTAGCCGCGCGTTAGCGCGTACGGCTGACACGTACGGGCCAAGAGAGCGCCGCTCCGGATGCGGAGCGGCGCGCCGCGCGTGAATCTCCTTGTTGAGGAGGTTCACCATGCGCTGTTCTCTGATCGCTCTCCGTGTCGCGGGTGCCGCCGTCGCCCTGACGGCGTCCACCGCCGTGACCGCCCCCGCCGCCCTCGCGAACGAGTGGGACCGCGGCGGCGTCTCGGCGGAACCGAACCCGGCCGAACCGGGAGCGCACGTCAAGATCCGCGTCCGGGGCTGCGACGGTGACTGGGGGGTGGCCCGTTCGCCCGTCTTCGTCTCCGACGCCCGGCTCTCCTCGGGGCACGGCGACGGCCGGACCCTCCACGGCGAGGCGAAGATCCGCCCGCACGCCGACCCGGGCTGGCACGAGATCCGGATCAAGTGCGAGGGTGCCGACGGCCTGCGCGGCTCCATCGAGATCCGCCGCGACCACCACCGCCCCGACCCGCACCACTCGCCGGTCTGGCCGGTCCACGCGGGCGGCGGCGGGATGTCCGCCGAGGTCGCGGAGACGACCCGGCTGGCGGCGGCCGCGAAGAAGAGCCACGGCGGCGACGGCCCCGGGCTGCCCCACACCGTGATCGGCGCCGTCCTCGCCGCCGCGGCCACCCTGGCGGTCGCCGGCCGGGCCATCACCCTGCGCCGCCGCCGCAACGGCGGATGAGCGAGCCCAGGGCCTCCGCCGGCGGCCGGCTGCTGACCTTCGCCGCCTGGACGGTGCTGGTGATGGGCCTGTGGCTGTGGGGCAAGGAGATCACCGGGGTTCCGCCCGCTCCGCCCGCCGGGCAGCAGGCCGCCGGGCCGTCGGGGCCGGCCCTCCCGGCCGCGCGGGCCCCGCTGTCCGGGGCGATGCCCGCACGGGTCGACGTACCGGACCTGGGCGTCCGGGCGCCGGTGATCGCGCGCGGCCTGGACGCGCAGGGGGCGATCGACCCGCCGCCGTACGAGCTCCCGGGCACGGTGGGCTGGTGGGGGGCGGGTCCCGCGCCCGGAGCGGCGGGGGCCGCGCTGATGGTGGGGCACGTGGACACGAAGTCCAAGCCGGCCGTCTTCTACGGCCTGAGCACGCTCAAGCCGGGCCAGAAGATCCGCGTGGCGCGGGCGGACGCGACGGTCGCCGAGTTCACGGTGGAGGACGTACGCGTCTACGAGCGCGCGGGCTTCGACCCGCACGCGGCGTACGGGCCCCGGGTGCGGGGCCGGGCCGAACTGCGGCTCGTGACCTGCGGCGGGAACTACGACAAGGCGGCCGGGCAGTACTCGGCGAACGTGGTGGTCTCGGCGTACCTGACGGGGGCGGGGACGGCCGCGGCGTCGGTCTGACCTGTCGGTCCAGCCCGTCCGGACCCGGGAACGAAGAAGCCCCCCGCAGCTTTCGCTGCGGGGGGCTTCTCCTCGTCTGTGCGCCGCCAGGGACTCGAACCCCGGACCCGCTGATTAAGAGTCAGCTGCTCTAACCAACTGAGCTAGCGGCGCTTGCTGACAGGGAAAACTCTACCCCACCTGCCGAGGTGCTCGTGACCAGCCGCGCCCGCGTTGTCCGATTAACCCATGTTTGGGGGGTTTATCGTGCACGATATGTCTGGTCGAGCCGAATCTGATGCCCCGACAGATGCGTGCCCGGCCGACCAGTGGACGAGCAGGGGAGTGGACGGAACCGCATGACGATGCAGCCTCCGGTGCATGTGCAGATGCCGACGCCGCCGACGCCGATGACGATGCCGGTCTTCGAGGAGTACGAGCCCGCCGGCGACTGCGTGTGCCTCGGGTGCGCGCAGCGGCGCCGCACCCTCGCGCGCGGGCGGGCCATAGCGCTCCGGGACGGCGGCCACCCGGCCGCGCACGGGGCCCGCCGGGCCCTGGTGCTGGCGACCGCGGCCGGTGTGGTGCTCGGCGGCGGAGGCTCGGCGGCGCTGGCCGCGGCCGACCCGGTGCCGGGCCCGGGGCCGGTGGCGCCGGCCGACCGGAACGGCTCCGACGGACCGGGCACCCCGCAGGGCGACCGGGCCCCGCTGCACGGACGCCCGGCCCCGGTCACGGGGCCGCGCCCGCCGTCCTCGGCGGCGGGCCGGCCGGGCGCGCCGCCCGCGGTGCGGGCCATCGACCGGGCCACGATCATCAACCGGGCGAAGATCTGGCTGGACGCCCAGGTCCCCTACAGCATGTCCGAGTACTGGTCGGACGGCTACCGGCAGGACTGCTCGGGGTACGTCTCCATGGTCTGGAACCTCGGCACGAACGAGTGGACCGGCAGCCTCGACACCTTCGCCACGAAGATCACGAAGGAGGAACTGCTGCCGGGGGACATGCTGCTCTTCCACAACCCGGCGGACCCCAACAACGGCTCGCACGTCGTCATCTTCGGCGGCTGGGCCGACGAGACGCGGACGCACTACATCGCGTACGAGCAGACCCGCCCGTACACGCGGAAGCTGGCCACGCCGTACGGGTACTGGAAGAACTCGGAGAAGTACCTCCCGTACCGCTACAACGGGGTGACCACCGGGATCCTGCCGGACGTGCCGGTGCCGGGCGCCCCGGCGGCGGGCACGGCGGTCTTCCCCGGCGCGGCGAAGTTCGGCCCGGGCGCGGACAACGAGCACGTCACCGAGCTGGCCAAGATGCTGATCGGGCGGGGCGCCCTGCGGTTCTACCCCAAGGGGCCGAGCTCGAAGTGGAGCGAGGCCGACCGGCAGGCCACGCAGGCCTTCCAGCAGGCGCAGGGCTGGACGGGCGCCGACGCCGACGGCATCCCCGGCGAGCACACCTGGCGGCTCCTGGTGCAGCGCCAGGGCAAGGACATCCCGCCGACGGGCCGAACGGCCCCGGGCACGACGCCGGGCACGGCCCCGGGCAAGGTACCGGGCAAGGGCCCGGGCACTGCGCCGGGCAAGGCACCGGGCGCGGGCCCGGGCAAGGCTCCGGGGACGGCTCCGGGCACGGTGAAACCGCCTGTGGCACCGCCGGGGGCCCTGCCGGGTTCCGCCGGGGTGCCCGCCTATCCCGGGCTGCGGTTCTTCCGCCCGGGGCAGTCCCATCCGGCCGTACTCGCCCTCGGCCGCCGGCTGGTGCAGAAGGGCTTCGGCAAGTACTACACGTCCGGCCCGGGCCCCAGCTGGAGCGAGGCCGACCGCCGCAACGTCGAGGCCTTCCAGCGCGCCCAGGGCTGGCGCGGCGCCTTGGCCGACGGCTACCCGGGCCCGGAAACCTGGCGCCGGCTGTTCGCATGACGGAGGCAACGATGTACCCCACCCACACCACCTTCACCACGGGCACGTGCCGGCTCCCCGCGCTTCCGCCTGCGGCGACGCTTCCGGAACCGGTCGCGGTGTACCGGGGCACCTGGGCCCCGGCCCCCGCCCCGGCGGAGCCCGCCCGGGCAGCCGCGCCCGGCCCCGCCGGGCACCCTGCGCCGGCCGCTCCGGCGCATCCGGCCGAGCCCGCCCGGGTACGGACGCCGCACCCGGCCCCGGCGGGGCATCCGGCGGACCCGGAGCCCGCCGCCTGGACGCCCGGCCCGCGTCCCGCACCGGCGGCCCCCGCCCGGCCGGCCGCCCCCGCGCCGGGGGCGCACCCGGCCCCCGCCGCTCCGGCGCATACGGCCGAGCCGGCCCGGGCGCGTGCGCCGCACCCGGCGGCTCCGGAGGCCGCCGCCTGGGCGCGGCCCCCCGCCCGCCCGGCCTCCGCCGCGCCGGGGGCGTATCCGGCCACCGCCGGGCACCCGGCTGTTCTGGAGGCCGCCGTCTGGGCGGCGCCCGCCCGCCCGGCCACCCCCGCGCCGGGGGCGCACCCGGCTCCCGCCGCTCCGGCGCATCTGGCCGAGCCCGCCCGGGCGCGTACGCCGCACCCGGCCCCGGCGGCGCCCGCGCCTGCCGGGCACCCCGCACCGGCGCCGCACCCCGTGGTTCCGGAGACCGCCGTGCGGGACGGGCGTGGCGGTGAGGCGGCGACGCAGCCGTTCGGGGCCACCCGGTTCGGGTCCGGGGTCGCCGCCGCACACCCGGCGCGCCCGGAGCCGGCGGCCGCCGCCGGCTGCGCCCCGGCACCCCGTGCCGCCGAGCGGGCCGACGCGGCCCCGGCCGGGATCCCGCACCCCACCCCCGAGCCGCCCTCCGGCGTGCCCGGGCCCGGGCCCGCCGAGATCGCCGCCCGGGCCGTCGCGCGCGGGATGCGCACCGAGGAGCCCGGCCCGCGCGACGGCCTCCCGCGACCCCCGCGCGGCAGCGGCAGCGGCAGCGGCACCGCCGTCACGGAGGTCCCGCTGCACCTCCCGTTCCGCCCGCAGTCACAGCCGCAGCCTCAGGCCCCCGCCCCCGCCCCCGTCGCCCGCGCCCCGAAGAAGCCGCCCGCCGGCCGCCGCGTACCCCGGGGGGACGACCGGCTCCGGGAGCACCGGGGGCCCGTGCTGCCCGGCTGGACCGCGGTGCTCGTCGGCGGCCTCGCCCTCCTCGGCTGCGCGGCCGTGCTGTGGCGGGCCGGGGCGGTCCCCGCCACCGTGGTCGCCGCCTTCGGGGCCACGCCCCGCGCCTACCAGGGGCTGCGCGCAGCGCACTGGCCCCCGCTCGCCCTCCTCGGCATCGTCACCCTCCTCGCGCTCGGCGGCCTCGGCCGGGCCAAGGCGGGCCACGCCTGGGTGCTCACCCTCTTCGGCCGCTACCGCGGCACGGTCCGGCGTACCGGCCTGACCTGGATCAGCCCGCTCCTGCTGCGCCAGCGGGTCGACGTACGGCTGCGCCACTGGCGCAGCGAGCCGATGGCCGCCGTGGACTCCGGCGGGCTCGCCCTCCAGGTGGTCGTGCAGGTCGTCTGGCAGGTCAAGGACACGGCCAGGGCCACCCTCGCCGTCGAGGACCACATCGACTACCTGGCCGAGCAGGTCGAGTCGGCGATGGCCCGGGTGCTGTCCCAGCTGCCCGCCGACGCCTTCCACGAGGACGCCCCGACCCTGCGCGACGCCGAGGCCGTCGGCGACGCCCTGACCCGGATGGTGGCGGCCGAGACGGAGGCGGTGGGGATCGAGGTGTTCTCGGCCCAGCCCACCCGGATCGAGTACGCGCCGGAGGTGGCGGAGGCGATGCGCCGCCGCCGGGTCGCCGCGATCGACGCCAAGCACCGGGACACGGTGCTGACCTCGGTGGTCGACGCCGTGGACGACACGGTCCACCGGCTGACCTCGCGCGGGATCGTGGAGCTGGACGACTACGAGCGCAAGGCCCTGGTGAAGGACCTCACCGTCGCCTTCTACACCGGGAGGTCCGACCAGTAGCGGACGTCACGGGGGTTCCGCGCGAGGACGGGTGGCCGGTAATGACCGGACCACCCGTTTTCGCATTGGTATAGACATGGCCAACTCCCGTCAATACTGTGGGACTTGGTCTAGACCTAGTGCCGACAGCTCCGAGCCGCAATCCCCACCGGCCCGCCAGGGCCGATCCCCACGCGCGCGCACGTCCCCGCCGGAATCCCCTCCCCCCACGCCCAAGGAGCACCATGCGTTCCTTCCGCATGCCCTCATGGCCCTCGCGCCCCGCGCACTCCGCGCGCCCCTCCCGCACCTCGCGCCCCGTGCGCGTCGGCGCGGCCGCGACGGTCGGGCTCGGCCTCCTCGCAGGCGCCGCCCTGTTCGGCGCGCCCAGCGCCAGCGGTCACGGCTACACCGACACCCCCATCAGCCGCCAGAAGCTCTGTGCCAACAGGACGGTCTCCGACTGCGGGCCCATCCAGTGGGAGCCGCAGAGCGTCGAGGGCTACAAGGGCTTCCCCGCGGCCGGCCCCGCCGACGGGAAGATATGCGCCGGCGGCCACGCCGAGTTCGCCCAGCTCGACGACCCGCGCGGCGGCAACTGGCCCGCGACCCGCGTGAACTCCGGCCAGCCCTTCGACTTCCGCTGGCAGTTCACCGCCAACCACTCCACCACCGACTTCAAGTACTACGTCACCAAGGACGGCTGGGACCCGACCAAGCCCCTCACCCGCGCCTCCCTCGACCCGCAGCCCTTCCTGGTCGTCCCCTACAACGGCGGCCGCCCGGACATGACCACCATCCACCGCGGCTCCATGCCGGCCGGCAAGACGGGGCGGCACATGATCCTGGCCGTCTGGACGGTCAACGACACCCCGATGGCCTTCTACTCCTGCTCCGACGTTCAATTCTGACGGAACGTCAGCTAACCTCCGGCGGCATGCGGACCACGACAGCACCCGATGCCGCCGAGACCGTCGCGGAACTCGTCGCGCGCCAGTGGGGCGACCACCGGCCGGGACTGATGTACGGGGCCGGCGCGGCCGACAGCGCCGGACCCGTCGTCCTCAGCCGCCACCGGGCCGCCCAGGAGGCCGCCGCCCGCGCCGCACTCCTCGCCGACCTGCTGCCGGCGGGCGCGGAGCCGCACGTGGGGGTGCTGCTCGACAACACCCCCGAGTTCCCCTCCTGGCTCGGCGCGGCGGCCCTCGCGGGGGCCGCCGTCGCCGGGATCAACCCCACCCGGCGCGGCCCCGAGCTGGCCCGGGACATCCTGCACACCGACTGCCGGATTCTGGTCACCGAGCCCGCCCACCTCCCCCTCCTGCGCGGCCTCGACCTGCCCGGCGTACGCCTCCTGGTGACCGGCACCGAGGAGTACGCGGCCCTGCTCGCCCCGTACGCCGCCGCGAAGCCCGGCGAGGCCCGCGTGCGCCCGGGCGGCCCGGACCCCGGCACCAGGCTGCTGCTGTACTTCACCTCCGGCTCCACCGGCGCCCCCAAGGCGGCCGTCTGCAGCCAGGGCCGCCTCGCCGCCGCCGGGGGATCGCTCGTCCGGCAGTTCCAGGTCACCCCGGACGACGTGCACTACGTCTGCATGCCGCTCTTCCACGGCAACGCCGTGATCGCCGACTGGCTGCCCGCCCTCCACGCCGGAGCCCCGGTCGCACTGCGCCGCCGCTTCTCGGCCTCCGCGTTCCTGGACGACGTACGGGCCTACGGGGCGACGTACTTCACCTACGTCGGCCGGGCCGTCCAGTACCTGCTGGCCACCGCGCCCCGCCCCGACGACCGCGAGCACCGGCTGCGCCTCGGCTTCGGCACCGAGGCGGGCGCGGTGGACGCGGCCCGCTTCGCCGAACGGTTCGGGGTCCGGCTGGTCGAGGGGTACGGGGCCACCGAGGGCGGCGCCTCCGTCCAGCGCGGCCCCGGCACCCCGGAGGGCGCGCTGGGCCGGGCCGCGCCCGGGGACGACCTGGCCGTGGTCGACCCGGACACGGGCCGCGAGTGCCCGCCGGCCCGGCTGGACGCGCGGGGCCGGCTGCTCAACGGCGACGAGGCCATCGGCGAGCTCGTCAACCGGGGCCGGAGCCCCTTCGAGGGCTACTGGCGCAATCCGGACGCCGAGGCGGCCCGCACCCGGGGAGGCTGGTACTGGACCGGCGACCTCTTCTTCCGGGACCCCGAGGGCTTCCTCTACTTCGCGGGCCGCACCGACGACCGGCTGCGGGTCGACAGCGAGAACCTGGCCGCCGCGGTGATCGAGAACGTCCTGGCCCGCTGGGAGGCGGCGGCCGCTGTCGCCGTGTACGCGGTCCCGGACGAGGTCGCGGGGGACCAGGTGATGGCCGCCGTGGCCCTGCGGGAGGGCGTGGCCTTCGACCCGGAGGCCTTCACCGCCTTCCTCGCCGCGCAGCCGGACCTCGGCACGAAGATGGCCCCGCGCTACGTCCGGATCCTCGACGAGCTGCCCGTCACCGCCACGAACAAGATCCACCGGGTGGCCCTGCGCCGGGCCGGCTTCCTCGGCCCCGGCCCGGTCTGGCATCGGGCCGGCGGCGCCTACCGCCCGCTCGGCGGGGAGGACCTGGCCGCGCTGCTGGCGGCGTACGAGGCCCAGGGCCGCCGGGAGCTGCTGGACCGCTGAGGGGTCGCCGGTCCGGTGCCCCCGATACCGGTTTGGAGCACCCCCGGGGAGCAGGTAGTATTTTCTCTGTCAGCAGGCGCCGCTAGCTCAGTTGGTTAGAGCAGCTGACTCTTAATCAGCGGGTCCGGGGTTCGAGTCCCTGGCGGCGCACCTGTCCTTCGGGCGGTTTCCGGTTCACCGGGAACCGCCCGAAGTGTTTTCCGGGCCGTCCCGCCCACCCTGCGGGAGCCTCGGGAGCCTCGGGATCCCTCAGAGCGTGAGCGACAGCAGCAGCGGCGCGGCCTTGCGGTTCAGGGTGTCGGCCGCGGCGCGCAGCCGGTGGGCGTGCTCGACGGGCATGGACAGGGCGAGGCAGCCCACGGCGGCGCCGGCCGTGATCGGGACGGCCGCGCAGACGGTGCCGACGGCGTACTCCTGGAGGTCCAGGACGGGGACGGTGGCCGGCTGGGCGTCCAGCTTGGAGAACAGGATCCGCTCGTTCACGATCGTCTTCGACGTCAGCCGGGCGATCTTGTGCCGGGAGAGGTGGTCGCGCCGCCCGTTCAGGTCGAGCTGCGTCAGCAGGCACTTGCCGACCGCGCTGGCGTGGGCCGCCGAGCGGAAGTCGACCCACTCGTGCACCTTGGGCGTGCGGGGGCTGTCCGCGAACTGGGTGATGCGGACCTCGCCGTCCACGTAGCGGCTGATGTAGACGGCCGCGCCGACTGAGTCCCGCAGCTTGTCGAGCGTGTCCTGGAGCTTTTCCTGGAGGGCCTGCTGCCGGTCCATGCCGGAGCCGAGCAGGACGAGGGAGTCCCCTATGGCGTAGGCGCCGTCCGAGACCTGGAGCACGTACCCTTCGCGCCGCAGCATGAGGAGCATCGGGGCGAGATGGACCGCGGGCAGGCCGGTCTCACGCGCGATCTGCACGTCGGTCACACCGCCGGTGTGCCGCGAGATCGTTTCGAGTACGCGCAGGGCGTACTGCACCGAGTGGAACGGCGCGGTCGGCTCGGGCTTCAGCGCCACGGTTTCCCCCTACCAGGTTGTTACCGCTTGCTCTACCACGATAGCCATCAAGAGGCCCACGTGGAGCGTGTGTTGAGGAGATTGATGGCTTAATCAAGTCCCCCTGCCTGGGCCTACTCGAATGTCATATGCCACTGGCACGGGCATGCCCCGGTCTGCCGGGAATGCCCGGCGAGCACATCCCGTTCGACTTCTTCGTACGAACGCCGTACGAGGCGTACGGGGCGCCGCGGGCGCACGAGCGGGACGGGACGGGAGCGACGATGAGCGACACCGGGGACACGGGCCGGCGCACGGACGGGCAGCCGGAGGATCCGCGAGGGGGACCGGTCCAGGACCCGGTTCGGGACCCGGTTCGGGACCCGATACAGGACCCGGTTCGGGACCCCGTCCAGGACCCGGTCCGCGGGACCGCGCGCGGCGAGGCGCCCGTACCGCTGTCGGTGCTCGACCTGGTCACCGTCGGCAGCGGCTCCACCGCCCACGAGTCCCTGCGCACCAGCGTCAAGATCGCCCGGCAGGCCGAGTCCCGCGGGTACCACCGCCACTGGGTCGCCGAGCACCACTCCATGCCCGGGGTCGCCAGTTCCTCCCCGGCCGTGATCCTGGCCCACCTCGCCGCGTACACCTCCCGCCTCCGGCTCGGCTCGGGCGGGGTCATGCTGCCCAACCACGCCCCGCTGGCCGTGGCCGAGCAGTTCGGCACCCTGGAGGCGCTCGCCCCGGGCCGGATCGACCTCGGGCTCGGCCGGGCGCCGGGCACCGACCCGCGTACGGCGGCCGCGCTGCGCGGGCCCGGGCGGCTGGACGAGGCGGCGGACGAGTTCCCCCGGCGGCTCGCGGAGCTGACCCGCTTCCTCGACGACGACTTCCCCGACGGGCACCCGTACTCCCGCGTGCACGCCGTGCCCGGACCGGTGCAGGGGCCCGCCGGCCGCCCGCCGCTGTGGCTGCTGGGCTCCTCCGGCTTCAGCGCCCGCCTCGCCGGGGAGCTGGGCCTGCCCTTCGCGTACGCCCACCACTTCTCCGCCGCCGGCACCCTGCCCGCGCTGGAGCTGTACCGCGAGAGCTTCCGCCCGTCGGCGGTGCTGGACGCCCCGTACGCCATGATCGGCGTCTCGGCGCTGGCCGCCGACACCGGGGCCGGGGCCCGCGCGCAGGCGCTCGCCGGCGCGCTGGCGATGCTCCGGCTGCGCACCGGCCGGCCCGGGCTGGTCCCGACGCCCGAGGAGGCGGCGGCGTACGACTTCTCGCCGGCGGAGCGGGAGTTCGTGGACTCCTGGCTCTCCAACATCGTCCACGGCACCGCCGACGAGGTCCGCGCCGGGCTCGACGCCCTGGTGAAGCGGACGGGCGCGGACGAGCTGATGCTGACCGCGAGCGCCCACAGCGGCGCCGCCCGCATCCGCTCCTACGGGCTCGTTGCCAATGCGTACGGGATGCCGACGGAGCCCTTGACGGCGAGGTGAGCGCGGCTGGATCCGCGAAGAACGGCGTTTGGCTGGTTTGTTGCCGAAACCTTGCCGCAGCATGACCTAAGTGAACCTTAAACCGCTCGTCACCCGGGGTGGCGGGCGGTTTTTGTTGTGCCCTCAGGTCTCTGACTAGGGCATTTGGCCGCCGAGTGGTCTAGTCCTTCTTTGGTCCAAACCATTGACTGGGGCGGCGGGTGATCGCTATCACTTCTCTCACCTAAAGCTGATGCCCTCCCCTCCCACCCCCACGGAGGCAGTTCATGCACATCCGTAAACCCCTCATCGCGGCCGCCGCCACGGCCGCGCTGGCAGCCGGAGCGCTGGCCACCTTCGCGGGACTCGGCACCGCCCAGGCCGCCGACGCCTCCACCACCGCCGCGGCCGGCGGCGTGCGGATCGCCTACTACGACCAGTGGAGCGTGTACGGCAACGCGTTCTACCCCAAGCACCTCGACACCCGGGGCATAGCGGGGAAGCTGGACGTCATCAACTACTCGTTCGGCAACATCCACCCCACCGACCTCACCTGCTTCGAGGCGAACAAGGCGGCGGGCGACGACAACAACCCCAACGCCGGTGACGGCGCGGGCGACTCGTACGCCGACTACCAGAAGTCCTTCAGCGCGGCCGACAGCGTCAGCGGCGTCGCCGACAAGTGGGACCAGCCCATCGTGGGCGTCTTCAACCAGTTCAAGCAGCTGAAGGCCAAGTACCCCCACCTGAAGATCAACATCTCGCTGGGCGGCTGGACGTACTCGAAGTACTTCAGCGACGCGGCCAAGACCGACGCCTCCCGCAAGAAGCTGGTCTCCTCCTGCATCGACCAGTACATCAAGGGCAACCTGCCCAAGGCCGACGGCTACGGCGGCCCCGGCACCGCGGCCGGGATCTTCGACGGCATCGACATCGACTGGGAGTACCCGGGCTCGTCCGGCGGCCACCTCGGCAACCACTACGCCCCCGAGGACAAGCAGAACTTCACCCTCCTGCTCAAGGAGTTCCGCGAGCAGCTCGACGCCTACGGCCAGGCCAACGGCGGCAAGAAGTACCTGCTGACCTCGGCCCTCCCGGCCGGCCAGGACAAGATCAAGTACATCGAGACGGACAAGATCGGCGCGTACCTCGACTACGCGAACATCATGACGTACGACATGCACGGCGCCTGGGACGGCGACGGGCCGACGTACCACCAGTCCCCGCTGTACTCCGGCACCAACGACCCGACCGACCCGATCGCCCCGGGCACCCAGAAGTACAGCATCGACAACGCCATCGACTCCTGGATCGACGGCAACCCGGCCTACGGCATCACCGGCGGCTTCCCCGCCAACAAGCTGACCCTGGGCTACGAGTTCTACTACCGCGGCTGGAAGGGCGTTCCCGCCGGGGCGAACAACGGCCTCGCCCAGCCCGCCACCGGCGCCTCCGGCGCCCGGCCCACCAGCCAGCAGGCCGGCATCGCCAACTACAAGGAGCTCGGCGGGATCGTCGACAACCCGGCGACGACCTACTGGGACGACCAGGCGAAGGCCTCCTACTTCTACAAGGACGGCGAGTTCTTCACCGGCCTGAACCAGAAGTCGATCCAGGCCCGGGTCGACTACGGCAAGCAGCGCGGCCTGGCCGGCGCGATGATGTACTCCCTCCTCGGCCTGGACAACAACACCACGCTGCTGAACCAGATCTCGGACGCCCTCGGCGGGACCACCGTGCCGCCGACCACCCCGCCGACGACGCCTCCCACCACTCCGCCCACCACGCCGCCGACGACTCCGCCGACGACGCCCCCGACCGGCTGCGGCAACGTCCCGGCCTACGTCCAGGGCACCGTCTACACCGCCGGCAACGAGGTGTCGCACAACGGCCGCAAGTACAAGGCCCAGTGGTGGACGCAGAACGAGGTGCCCGGCACCACCGGTGAATGGGGTGTCTGGAAGGACCTCGGCGCCTGCTGATCTCCCCCCACCCCGCGCCGAGCGCCGAACCGCCCCGCCCCTCCTCCCGAGGGGCGGGGCGGTCCCGGTTCCGGTCTCCTAGGGCGTCTGCGTGGTCCCCGTCGCGAACCGGGCCCCCGGCGGCGGCGCGATCATCTCCGCGATCCGCTCGGGTGCCACGGCCCGGGAGTACAGCCAGCCCTGGCCGGTGTCGCAGCCGACCCGCCGCAGCCGGGCCGCCTGCCCGGCCGTCTCCACGCACTCGGCGGTGACGGTCAGGCCGAGCCGGTGTGCGAGCTGCACCAGGGCCTCCACGATGGTCTCGTCGGCCGGGTTCGGGTGGGTGCCCTCCTCGTAGCGGAAGCCGCGGACGAAGGAGCCGTCCAGCTTCAGCACCGACACCGGGAGCCGGCTCAGGTAGGCCAGGTTCGAGTAGCCGGTCCCGAAGTCGTCGATGGCGATCCGCACGCCCATGTCGCTCAGCGCCTGGAGCGCCTGCAGCGGCCGGCCGGCCGACCCCATCACCGCGGACTCCGTCAGCTCCAGCTGCAGCAGCTGCGGGGCGAGACCGGTCTCGGCGAGGATCTCCGCCACGTCACCCACCAGGTCCGAGTCCCACACCTGGCGCACCGCCACGTTCACCGAGACGAACACCGGCGAGTCGCTGGGCTGTTCGATCTGCCAGCGCCGCGCCTGCCGGCACGCCGTGCGCAGCACCCACTGCCCCAGCTGCACGATCGAGCCGTCCTCCTCGGCGATCCCGATGAACCGATTCGGCGTCAGCATGCCGAACTGGGGGTGGTTCCAGCGGACCAGGGCCTCCACCCCGCGCACCACCCCGCTCTCCAGGTCCACCAGCGGCTGGTACTCCAGCTCGAACTCCCCGCGCTCCACGGCCGGGCGCAGGCTGGACGAGAGCGCCTGCCGGGTCATCCGGTGCGCGTTGCGCTCGGGGTCGAAGAGGGTCCAGCGGGCCTTGCCGTCCGCCTTCGCCCAGTACAGCGTGGTGTCCGCGGCCTGCATCAGCCCCGTCGCCGAGGTGCCGGCCGCGTCCCGCTCGACCACGCCGATCGACGCGGACACCGACAGCCGCTGCCCGGCCAGGTCGAAGGGCTCCTGCACGGCGGCCAGTACGCTGCGCGCCAGGTCCGCGAGCTGCTCGGTGCCGGTGGAGTCCTCGACCAGCAGGGCGAACTCGTCGCCGCCGAGCCGGGCGACGAGGTGCCCGCCCGAGCGGCCGTAGCCGGACTGGTCGGCGCACTGGGTGAGCCGGGCCGCCACGGCGGTCAGCAGCCGGTCGCCGACGCGGTGGCCCAGGGTGTCGTTGACCGCCTTGAAGCCGTCGAGGTCCAGGTAGCACAGGCCGATCCGGCCGGTGCCGCCCGTGCCGTAGGCGGAGGCCTCCAGGGCGGCCGAGAGCCGTTCGAAGAACAGCGCCCGGTTGGGGAGCCGGGTGACCGGGTCGTGCATCTGGAGGTGCCGCAGCCGGGCCTGGAGGTCGCGCCGGTCGCTGATGTCGGCGACGGACAGCAGGACGTCCGGGGTGCCGGTCACCGGGCCGAGGGTGACCTCGGTCCACAGCGAGTGCCCGTCGGGGTGCTTGAGGCGGCGGGTGCAGCGCAGCCGGGCCTGCCGTCCGCGCAGCACCTCCTGGTAGGCCTGCCAGGTACGCGCCTCCGCCGCCAGGTCCACCAGGTCGGCGGCGCACTGCCCGGCGAGGGCGTGCGGCTCGGCACCCAGGAGGGCGGCCAGGGCCCGGTTGGCGGCGATCACCTCGCCGCTGCGGCCGACGACGGCCATGGCGAGGTGGGCCGCGTCGAAGGCGGCGCGGTAGTCGCGGGGTTCGGGCACGACAGGCACCGCGGGGTGACGCTCCGTAAGGGTCGGACGGATGCTCTCGGCCGCCGAACCGGTCTCGTCTGAGGTTCCGCTCACCGTTCGCTCCCGCTGTGTTCGTGAGTGTCCGCGCAGGAAAGTGTGCCGATCATAGAGGCTGCCGGGAGGCCCTATCCAGCGGCGTCGCCGTGCGGGGCCGGGTCCGTCGCCGTGCTGACGCCTTCGGGGGGAGGTGCTGACGGGGTGTCGGACAGCAGTCGGGCGACCGTTTGCGCACGCCTGTGAACGCCTGGTGACGGCGACTGTTCTCACGTGATCGAACGTGACGTTCTGTAGCGACGGGCGTCAAAGGCGGGGGTCACCGGCTTGCCGCATCGCTCACTCATGTGGGGCACCGGAACAGGACATTAGTCAGACAATCGCCTCAAGGTGGATGGGACGGGACGAATCCACCACCGGGAGGTCGATGTGCGGCGAGAGCAGACACCCGGGGGAGTGGACCGCTCCCGCATGCGAAGTACGGCCGCCGCGCTCACCTCTCTGACGGCGCTCGCCGCCATGTCGCTCGTCGCGGGGCCGGCGGTGGCGGCCGACAGCACGGCCGCGGGGCCCTGCGCGCTGACGCGGACGGCCGCCCACCACTCCCTCGGCGTGGACACCTGGAACGCCGCCTACCCCAAGCCCGAGCGCACCCTGAACGCCGTCATGGTGTTCCTCTCCTTCCCGGGCCACCGCGCCGCCGTGACGCCCCGGGAGCTGACGGCCGACTACTTCCCCGCGACCAGCGACTTCTTCGAGCGGGCCTCCTACGGCCGGTTCCGGCTGGTCCCGCACCCGCAGGAGCGGTGGATCCGGATGCCCCGGCCGGCGACCGCGTACGGGATACAGCGCGACTGGGCCCCCGAGGACCGGGCCGCCTACCTGCGGGACGCGGTCGCGGCCGCCGATCCGCTGGTCGACTTCAGCGCGTACGACGTCGTGTACTTCGTAGCCGACCCGGGCGCCCCCGGCGTGGACTCCGACGCCACCAAGGTCGTCAACTTCGACCGCCCGATCGTCGCGGACGGCGCGGAGCTGCGGCGGATCGTGACCGTCTTCGAGCGGCACCCGCCGGACCGCAACGTGCTGGCGCACGAGACCGGGCACGTCTTCGACCTGCCCGACCTCTACCACCGCCCGACGGACGGCAAGGGCGACTGGGACACGTACGTCGGCGACTGGGACGTCATGGGAAGCCAGTTCGGGATGTCCCCGGACCTGTTCGCCTGGCACAAGTGGAAGCTGGGCTGGCTGGATCCCGCCCAGGTGGACTGCGTACGGTCCGGCACCTCGCTGCACACCCTCCAGCCGCTGTCGCAGGCCCCGCCGCCCGGCGGCACGGGCGGCACCCGGCTCGCGGTGATCCGTACGGGTCCCGGCAGCGCGATCGCGGTCGAGGCGCGGGGCTCCGCCGGCAACGACGGGGACACCTGCACGGAGGGGGTCCTGGTCTACCGGGTCCGCAACGAGGCGGCCTCGGGCGGCGGGCCGATCGAGGTGCTCGACGGCCACCCCCGCACGGAGGCCTGCTGGGACCGCTCGGTGTACCCGCCGCTGGCGGACGCGCCGCTGGAGGTCGGGGAGACCTTCACGGTACCGGGGGAGCGGATCACCATCGAGGTGGCGGACCGGACCCAGTCGGGCGCCTACACGGTGAAGATCACGACCTGAGGGGCCGTCCGCGCGCACGCCGTGCGCACGCCGCGCACACGAAGAAGGCCCCCGCTCCGAAGAGCGGGGGCCTTCTCCCGTCTGTGCGCCGCCAGGGACTCGAACCCCGGACCCGCTGATTAAGAGTCAGCTGCTCTAACCAACTGAGCTAGCGGCGCCTGCTGACGTCGTAGACATTAGCAGGCGTTTCGGCCGAACCAAAAATCGATACCGGGCCGCGGACGGCGTGCAGGAACGCCCAGAGCAGGGAGTCCGGCCCCGGCAGCCAGGGCAGCCGGGTGTCCGGGGCCACCAGCCACCGCGACGGCCCGGGGGCGGCGGCCAGCGGCGGCACGGTGACGGCGTCCCCGTGGCCGTGGCACAGCGGGGCCGGGGCGGCCGGGCCCCACTCCTCCCAGGCGAGCAGTGCCGGGAGCCGCTGGGCGGTGCCGGGGGCGGCGAAGAGCAGCATCCGGCCGCGGTGGACGGCGGCCGGTCCCGATCCGGGCCCCCGCTCCCAGAGCAGGTCGAGCATCCGGCGGCCGAGCACGAGCGGAACGTTGACGACGTCGAACGCGGTCCCGCAGGGCAGCGCCGCGGGCGAGGCGGGCCGCGCCTCCCAGGCCGCGAGGGTCTCCCCCGGGTGCGCCGAAGCGGAGGCCAGCCAGGCGGCGCCCTGCGCGGTCACCTGGGTCGCGGGCGCGGTGCGTGCGTCGGGGCCGTCGAGGGCGGGGCAGCCGGCGGCCGTCGTCAGGGTCGTCATATGCCAGATGTACCCGGCGTAGTGTGACCATTTCGCGGAGTTACCGAAAACCGGGACAGGGTGGGCGGTCCTGGGGTATGTTGCGCCGCGCATATGCCACACGGCCCCGCGACCTCCCGGCCCCGCCGCCCGCGCCCTGTGTCCCGTATCCCGTACGGCTAGACCGTGTCGGGGGTGGTGCCGCGCTGGAGGTCCTCGCCGAACTCGATCATCTTGCGGGCGTAGTCCTCGGTCCACTCCGCGATCGCGGCGATGGCCTCCGGCGGGAGCCGGTCGAAGCGCCGGGGGTCCGCCAGCTGGGCCGCCGCCAGGGCCTGGAACTCCACCGCCCGGTCCTGCGCGGCCCGGAACGCCATCGTCAGCTCGGTGGCCCGGGCCAACAGCTCGCGCGGGTCCTCGATGGACTCCAGGTCGAAGAAGTGCTCCGGGTCCGTGGCGGCCTCCGAGGGCTCGAAGAGCAGCGGAGCCGGCCGCTGCCTCCGCTCGGTCCGCTCGGGCTCTGCCATGCGTGTCCTCCTGCTGCGCTCCGGATCCTGGGCCACCCTCCATTGTCCAGCGTCGCGCAAGGGTGCCGGGAGTCAGGCCGCCACGGGCTCCTTCACCAGCGCCGCGACGTCGTCCAGGACGCCCGCCAGTTCGGCGGCCAGGCCCTCCGGCGCGTTGAAGCCCTCGGCGCCCACCAGGCCGTTGATGCCGGCGATCGCCACCGAGCGCTCGGCGGGGAGCATGCCGAGCTGGGTGAGCACCGGCAGGAGCATCCGGGCGGCCGGGGCGCCGCCGGTGCCGCCGGCGCTGTAGCTGACCAGGCCGACCGGCTTGCCCTGCCATTCGCGGTAGAGGAAGTCGACGGCGTTCTTGAAGGGGGCGGTGAAGCCGCCGTTGTACATCGGCAGGACGAACAGGACCGCGTCGGCGGAGTCGACGATCGCGCTCCAGTCGCGGGTGTGCTGGTGGGCGTAGTTGCCGGTGGAGGCGTACTCCGGCTCGTCCAGGAAGGGCAGTGCGAGCTCCGCGAGGTCCACCGGGGCGACCTCGAAGGCGCCGTGGTCGCGGGCCTGGCCGGCGACCCACTCGGCGACGGGGCGCCCGGAGGAGGTGGGGCGGGTGGCGGCGGAGATGACGAGCAGTCGGGTCATGGTGTTGAACTCCCGTTGGGTCTGTTGCGGTGTGCGGTCCGCAGTCTGGTTGTTGACGTGTCACCTAGGGAAATCGGTAGCTCGTGATATGTCAACTACATGGTTGATGTGTCACCAAACTGGGTAGTCTGCACCCATGACCGACGCCCCCGAGCCGGCCCACCCCCGCTGGCTCACCGAGTCCGAACGGCACGCCTGGTACGCCTGGCGCCGCATGTTCCCCCTCGTCGACGCGGAGATCGCGCGGGACCTCACCACGGACAGCGCCCTCTCCGAAGCCGACTACGACGTCCTGTCGGCCCTCGGCTCGACCGAGGGCCACCGCATGCGGATCAGCGCCCTCGCCGTGCTGATGCAGTGGTCCCGCAGCCGCCTCTCGCACCAGATCAGCCGGATGCAGCAGCGCGGCCTCGTCACCCGCGAGGAGGTCGAGGGCGACGGCCGCGGCGCCGAAGTGGTGCTCACCGGCCAAGGGGTCGACACCATCACCGCGGCGGCCCCGCTGCACGTGGAATCCGTACGCCGGCACCTGATCGACGTCCTCACCCCGCAGCAGCTGGACGCCCTCGCCGACGCCGGCGAAACCCTCCGCCGCCACTTCGGCATCACCCGCAAGGGCTACGACGGCTAGGCCGTACCCTCGCCACATGCACCGACCCGCCACCCTGCGGCCGCCGTTGACCGAGGACGAGGTGGCCGACGCCGAGCGCGCGCTCCACGTCCGCTTCCCCGCCGAGTACCGCGCCTACCTGCGGGGCCCCGACCCCGACGGGTTCGGCGTGGTGCGCACCGAGGACGGCTGGCGCTGGCCGGGCGACGACCACCTGCGCCGCGACCTGCTGCCCGAGCCGTTCCCGCACCCCGACTCCTACGCGGCGGCCGACATCGCGCTGTGCGAGGCGGAGCCCCGGGAGGAGGACTTCGACGACCCCGCCGAGATGACGGCGGCCTGGAACGCCTGGGACGCGGAGTGCGAAGTGTTCGAGGACGGCCGGACGGCGGGCGCGATGCGCCTCCAGGAGCACGGCTGCGGCTTCTCCACCCTGCTGGCGGTCTCCGGGCCGCTGGCCGGCACGATGTGGTGGGACGGGCGCGCCAGTTGCGACCGCATCATCCCGCTCTCCCTCGACCACGCGGGCGGCGGCCGGCCGGCCACCTTCGGGGAATGGCTCGGCCGTGACTCCTGGGACCTGCTGCCGCCCGGCTGGGGTGGTCCCACCAGCTGAAACCCCCTGGCCCGGCCGGGGCGGACGCTGTTGGATGGCCCGATGGACGGCTACGAGATCTCCACCGACCCCGACCGGCTCGACAACGAGCGGGTCCACCGCTGGCTCTCCGAGGACGCCTACTGGGCCCTCGGCCGCAGCCGCGAGAGCCACGACCGGGCCGTCGGCTCCTCGCTCAACTTCGGCGCGTACGACAGCGCTTCGGGCGCCCAGCTCGGCTACGCGCGGATCGTCACCGACCTGGCCACCTTCGCCTGGCTCTGCGACGTGTACGTGGACCCCGGCGCGCGCGGCAAGGGCCTCGGCGGCGCCCTCGTCGAGGCGGTGAAGGCCCACCTGGCCCCGTACGGCCTGCGCCGCATCATGCTGGCCACCGCCGACGCGCACGAGGTCTACGCCCGCGCCGGCTTCGCGCCGCTGGCGACGGTGGAGAAGTGGATGCTGTTCGGCGAGCAGTAGCAGTAACCGCCCCGGCCGGTCGGTCGGCCGGCCGGCCGGCCCTCAGTCGTCCCAGGTCGCCACGAAGTCGTGGAAGCCCTCGGAGAACACGGCCGGAACGGCTTCGTCGACGGGGCGGCCGTTCAGCCAGGTCGCCCGCGCGGTCTCGCTCTCGGTGTCGAGCAGGCAGCACACGGCGCCGGAGGCGGCGGCGAGGCCGGTGAACGCCTCCCGGATGCTCGCCGAGCGCGTGAAGAGCCGGCTCATCTCGGAAGTGGCCGCGGTGAAGTCCAGCAGCGCGTGGCGGGGGTGGAGCGGCGATTCGAACGTCCCCGTCAGGTAGACGTACCCGACCTGCATCCTCCCGAGTGCGTCGGGCACCAGGCCGCGGCCGTCGAGGTACGCGCGCACCGCGGCGTCGGCACCGAACATGATCGAGGTGTCGAGGTCGAGCCGGCCGCCCGCGGAGCAGTCGACCGGCTCGCTCCCGAACCCGGACGTGAACGGGACGGTGACCCGCTCACCGCCGGGCAGGGTGACCGTCAGCGGCGGCACCCGGTCGGTGGGCGGCGCCAGCCGGGTGAGCTCGCCGAGCGCCCGGGCGACGTTCCGCGCGGGCAGGTAGATCTGATAGCCGTAGTCGAGCCCCATGCGCCCCAACCCCCTTGAAGTCCGGCCCGGATGCTCGCACGTCCCGGCCACGCGGAGCACCTGATTTCCGGCCCTGCGGCGCCCCCTACGGCCGCCAGCGGACGCGGTGTTCGGCCAGGTGGGCCAGGACCGAGTGGTTCGCCTCCCACCCGTCGGGGAACTTGACCGTCACGCCCAGCTGGACCGGTTCCGTCGACGGGTGGTCGTCCAGCAGCTCCGCTATCCCCGCCCGGGCCACCACCACGCAGGCGTGCCGGTGCCGGGAGGCCAGGACGCACAGGCGGCCCGTCTCCAGGTGGAACGCCGTCGCGTCGGGGCGGCCCGACAGGGGGTGCAGGACCACCGTGAGGTCGTACTCGCGGCCCTGGAGCCGGTTCGCCGTGTCCACCGTGACCCCGGTGACGCCGAGGGACGCCAGCGCCGTGCGGACGGCCGCCGCCTGGTCGCGGTGGGCGGTGCCGACGGCGATGCGGTCCGGGGTCAGGGGCGCAGGGGCGGGGGAGCGTTCGTCCGAGGTCACCGCGCCCCGGTCCAGTGCCCGGCGCACCACCAGGGCGACCGCCCCCACCGCCTCCGGGTCCGTGCGCGGGGTGTGCCGGGCGGGCAGCTCCAGCAGCCCCCAGCCCGACGCGGCGGCCTCGTCCAGCACCCGGTCCGGGCCCGAACCGTCGCCCGCGACCCCGTACGCGAGGCGCCGCTCGCCGGGGCCGGTGCCGCTGCGGAACTGCGAGTACGGGTAGAAGGCGCGCGAGACCAGCGGCGCCGCCGTCGCCGGGAGCCGCCACGACACCGGCAGCCGGTGCTGCGGCAGCCCGGGGTTGTGCGCGAGGAGCGTGGAGACCGCCGACGCCGAAGGGTCGTACGACAGCCCGGCCCACTGCTCCGCGCCGACCACGCTGAACGGGTCCAGCTGCCCCGGGTCGCCCACGAACAGGGCCCGTTCGAACAGCCCGGCCACGGCCAGCAGGGCGTCCGAGCGCATCTGGTACGCCTCGTCGACGATCGCGTGCTCCCACGGCGCGTCGGCCTTCACGTACGCCCACTTGGCGGCCGTGGAGATGGTGACCGGCAGCTCCGCCAGGTCCGCCGGCTTGGCGGACAGGGTGACCGAGGGGAGCCCGCGCAGCGCCGGGTCGTAGGCGTCGCCGTCGCTGCTGTGCAGCCGGCCCACCTTCAGCTCCGGGTCCTTCTCGGCGAGCCGCAGCACCAGGTCGTCGACCTGCGCGTTGGTCTGCGCGACCACCATCAGCCGGCGCCCGGCGGCGGCCAGCTCCCGGGCCGCCCGCACCACGAGCGTCGACTTGCCGGCGCCCGGCGGGGAGTCCACCACCACGCCCCGGTCGGTGCCGTGCAGGGTGTCGTGGAGGATCGCGGCGGTGGCCCGGTCGGCGGCCGCGCCCGGGTCGAAGGCGGTGGTCACAGCAGGTCCTCGTCGGTCACGGCGTCCAGGGCGGGGGCGGTCGCGGAGCCCGGCGGGCCGCCGTGCGTCCACGGGGTGTTCTCCGGGTCCGGCAGCTTCGGGCCGCCGCGCGCGTCGTGCTCGAACAGGGTCCAGCAGTCCCGGTCGCCCTTCTCCGGCACCGAGCCCGCCACCGGCTCCCGGCCCGCGCCCATCTTGTCGAGCACGCGCAGCACCAGCTGCCCGTCCTCCTCGTACCGCACGAACTCGAAGGCCTGCTGCCGTCCGTCCAGCGAGCGGAACACCTTCCCGCCGCCCGCGTCGGCGAGCTGCGGCCGGTCCTCGGTGGCCACGGTCACCAGCGGGCGCGGCCGGGGGCGCTTGCCCTCCGACCACTCCATCAGCACCTCGGTGACCTCGCCGGCGAAGGCCTCGCCCGCGAACCGCCGGCCCGCCATGACGAGCGGGTCGTCCAGCGCCTCCTGCGCGTCGAGGCGCACCTGCTCGGTCTCCCGCGTGGCCAGCTTCTGGGCGGCCGTCACCGCGTCGTCGCGGCGCGGCTGCGGCGGCTCGCCCGCCCGGACCCGGTCGCGGTGGCCGGTGAAGGACCAGCGGTCGCGGGTCCAGCGCTCCTCGGTCCGCTCGCCCGGCGGCAGGGTGCGCATCAGGTCGACCGCCGCCCAGGTCTGCCACCAGGCGGTCTCCATCTGGCTCAGGACCAGCCGGCGGACCGCCCGCTCGGCGAAGCGCGCGGTGTCCCCGCCGCCGTCCGCGTCGGCCGCCCGGGCCGCGTCGAACTTCGCGATCGCGGGTGCGAGCAGCGTGTTGTCGAAGGCCGGGTCGGTGGCCGGGCCGGCCGGCGGGACCGTCAACTGGCCGTCCGCGTCCCGCGCGAGCTCCACGCGCAGCGCGAACTCGGCGCCGGAGAGGCCCTCCGGCGGGTCGATCCAGCCGAGCAGCGCCCCGAGGTGCTGGTCCTCCAGGTCGCTCTGGCCCGTGGCCCAGTGCCGGCCCAGCAGGTCGGTGGCGGACAGCAGCATGGAGGAGCCGGGGACGCGGGAGCGTTCGGCGAGGTGCGTGAACCAGCGGCCGAGCAGCGGCACCTGGGTGGGGGCCGGGTAGGGGTTCTCCGGGTCCTCCTCGGCGGTCCGGCGGAACCGCATGGAGCGGCCCAGCAGGCGCACGTACTCGATGCCCGCCCGGCTCGGCACGACGATCTGCGGGGCGTCCACGCACAGTTCGGCCTCGACCTTGACCTTCTTGCCGGTCTCCGGGTCGGTCTCGGTGCGTTCGGCCGGCTCGACGACGTCCGTGTACCCGTCCACGTACGCCATGACGTGCACGGCGAGGTCGGCGAGGAACCGCCAGCGCAGGTCGCGGTCGCGGGGCTGGGGTATGACGAAGATCCGCGGCTCGTGCCGGTCGGTGCCCAGCATCGCGCCCAGCGGGGCGCCCGCCTCGCCGGCGGTGGTGAGCGGTACGAAGACCAGCGGCTCGGCGCTCAGGTGGCGGTGCCGCACGGTCGCGAGCGGCTGGGCGCGGCCCGCGCGGACCGCCTCCAGCCGGGCCAGGGTGCTCAGCAGGGGCATTCGGGGGTCTCCGGGGCCTGGTACGGGGGTCGGGCGGCGGCCGAGGCGAGCGCCTCGGCGCGCAGCCGGGCCGCGTCGCGCAGGGCGGCGGCGGTGGGGTCGGTGCCGGCGTCGGCACCGGCACCTGCGTCGGGACCGGCACCGGGGCCGGCACCGGGGCCGGGGCCGGGGCGGAAATCCGCTCCGGCGGCCGCGGCGAGGGCGGCCTCGACGGTGGTCAGGCCGCCCAGCTCGCCCCGGACGGAACGGCCCAGCGCGGCCGGCTCCCCGGCGTCGCGGGCCCGCTCCCGGCAGTGGAAGGCCAGCTCGCAGGCGGCGAGGCACTCGGGGGCGTAGGCGGCGGAGACCGCCGAGACGGCCTCGGTCAGCTCGGCGGCGGGCCGGGCGGGGTCGAAGCACAGCCCTTGCGGCAGCCCCTCGGCCAGCTCCTCCACCCGGGTCAGCCGCTCCAGCTGGCGGCGGGTCACCGCCCGTTCCCGGCGTACGTCCACGAGTGCGGCGGTGGGCAGGTTGGAGAAGTCCTTCGGGCAGACGAGCAGCACCTGGTGGCCGACCTCGGCGCCCTCCAGCTTCCCGGCGGTCTGCTCCAGGGCCAGCACGTACACGGCGGCCTGCCGCGCGGCGGCCCCCACCTTCGCGGCGTCGGCGGCCCCGTCGATCATCGGGAACGACTTGATCTCCACCACGGTCCACCGGCCGTCGGGGTGCACCACGACGGCGTCGGGCTCCAGGTACGCGGGGGTGCCCGCCACCTCCAGGGCCAGCATCGGATGGTCCAGCAGCGTCCACGTCCCGGCGGCGGTGGCCTCCCGCAGGGCCAGCGCCGTCCGCGCGGCACGCCCCTCGGGACCCGCGGCGGTCAGGTCCGGCACCCGGGAGTCCGGCCCGGGCGGCTCGGCCCCGCCGCCGAGGCGGGCGTGCGTCAGCCGCAGCAGCTCCGCTCCGCCGTCGCCCTTGACCCGGGCCTCGAAGGAGTTGCCGCGGACGATCGCGAACTGCGACTGCCCGAAGGAGGCGGGAGAGCCCAGCGCGGCCGCGAGCGCGGTCTTGTCCACCCCGGCGCCGTCGAGCAGGGCCCGTCTGCCGCAGCCGGGATTGGCGGCGAGGGCGGCGAGCGCCCGCGCGTCGAGCGGGCGGGGCGGCACGGCGGGGCCGCGCAGGTCGGCGAGCCGCTGCCGCAGTGTCGTCTGGGGCGGGCCGTCGGGCGGGTAGGAGCTCACGGGCGGAAGTGTCCCATCCGCCACTGACAATCGTGGTCATACGGCGGAAACGGTCCGGTCCCCGCCGTTGCGGCCGCGTCGGGGATGATGGACGGACGGTGAACCCCCACGGACCGGGAGAAACACAGATGGCCCCCCGCATCCTGCTGGCCCGCCACGGCCAGACGGCATGGTCCCTGCTCGGCAAGCACACGGGACGCACGGACGTGCCGCTGCTGGAGGAGGGCAGGCTGGGGGCGAAGCGGCTCGGCGAACGCCTGGCCCGGGAACCCTGGGCGGGCCTGCGCGGCCTGGAGGTGCGCACGAGCCCGCTGGTCCGCGCGAGCGAGAGCTGCGACCTGGCCGGCTTCGGGGCCCAGGCCGATCCCTGGGACACGCTGATGGAGTGGGACTACGGCGATTACGAGGGCATGACCCCGGCCGAGATCCAGGCGGTCCGGCCGGGCTGGCTGATCTGGCGCGACGGGGTCCCGGGCGGCGAGTCCGTCGCCGACGTCTCGGCGCGCGCCGACGAGGTCGTGGCCTGGGCCCGCGCGGCGGAGCGCGACGTCCTCGTCTTCGCCCACGGCCACATCCTGCGCACCCTGGCCGCCCGCTGGCTCGGCTTCGAGGCCTCCTTCGGCGCGCGGATCCGCCTGGACCCCACCTCCCTCTCGGTCCTGGGCTGGGCCTACGGCGCCCCTGCGCTGGAACGCTGGAACGACACGGGCCATCTGGAAGGCTGACCCCAACTCCGTTGCGGGCGGCCAGGGTTGGGATGATTCCGGTATGACGATCTCATCTGTGGTGCTGCGGCGGCGCGTGGCAGACCTCGAAGACGCCGTGGGCTTCTACGCGAAGCTCACGGGCGAGCCGGTCGCCCGGTTCGCCTTCGCCGGCCTGGAGCTGGCGAGCACCGGGCCGTTCCTGCTGTTCAGCGGACCCGACGAGGTCGCCGGGCGGTTCGCCGCCGTGGCGGCCACGCTGACCGTGGCCGACCTCGACGCCGCGGTGGCCGAGGCCGCCGCGGCCGGTGCCGAGGTGATCGCCGTGCCCGCCGACACCCCCAACGGCCGCCGTGCCGTACTGCGCCACCCGGACGGCGGGGTCTTCGAGTACGCCGGACCCTGACCGGGGCGCGCCCCGGCGGGGGCGCGGGGAACTGCGCGACCGGCCACAGCGGACCCGCGGTCGAGGGACGACGGCTCCCCGGGAGCGCCCCGGCCGTGCCGGCCGGTGACCCGGGCCCGCAGCCGGCCCTCCCGGCCCACCCGCGGAGCGTCAGGTCTGGGCGTGCCGGGTCAGGAACGCGCCGACGCGCGGGGAGCGCTGGTGGGGGACCAGGGTGCGGGCCGTGCCCGCCAGCATCGACCGGATCCGGGTCGAGCGGACCTCGGCCAGCAGGTCCAGGACCCGCCCGCCCGCCCAGGCCGCCTCGTCGGGCGCGCCCGCCCGGGCCAGGTCGTCGGCGAGCTCCGCCGTGTAGAGGGCGACGTTCCGCGCGAAGTGCGGGTCCTGGAGGTCCGCCGCCCGCCGGGCGTGCCGGGCCGCGCGGGCGTGTTCCCCGAGGGCGGCCCAGCAGCGGGACTCCAGCGACTCCAGCTCGGCCTCGCCGAAGAAGGACATCCACTCCGGGTCGGCGGCCGACTCGCCCCGCGCGAAGTCCGCGTGCGCCCGGGCCAGGGACTCCTCGCACGCCCTGCGGTCCCCGAGGCCCGCCCAGCCGCCCGCCTCCCGCAGGGCCAGCAGCGCCAGCAGCCGCGGTGAGCCCAGCGAGCGGGCCGCGCGCCGGCCCGCCTGGGCGGCCCGTACCGATTCGCGGTGGCGGCCGCGGTCCCGGGCCAGGAAGGCCATGTTGCTGAAGGCGTGCGCCTCCAGGGCCGCGTTGCCCGAGACCCGGGCGGTGGCCAGGGCCTCCGCGTAGTGCGAGCGGGCGTCCTCGAAGCGGCCCGAGTCGTGCGCCAGCCAGCCCACCGAGACGGCCAGCTCCCCGGCCCCCGCGTGCAGCCGGTCCTCGGTGGACTGCCGGGTGGCCCCCGCGTCGAGCAGCGCGTACGCGGTCTTCAGGGGCTGGGCCGCCCGCCGGTAGAGGGCGTCGGCGCCGTGCCGGTCGTCGAGCAGCCGGATCTGCCGCACCGCGTCCTCGACGGCGGCGGCCTCGGCCTCCCCGGCGCGGGAGGGGATCCTGCGGGCGTCGCCGAGCAGGGTGAGGCTGAGCGTCGCGGCCGCCACGGTCGCGGAGCCGCCCGTCATGAACGCGCGGCGCAGCACGTCGTTCTCCTTGGAACGCTGGACGAGGTGGGTGAAGACCGGCGGCGCCGGCAGCGCGCGCTGCGCCCCCCGGCCGCGCACCGCCTCGCGCGGGGAGAAGCCGAGGTCGGCCAGGGTGCGGCCGGGGAACATCTGGAGGAAGACCCGTTCGTAGGCGTAGTTGGGGCAGCGGATCTCGCCCGACTCGACCCGGCCGATGTAGCGGGCGTCGCAGGAAACCGTTTCGCCGATCTCCCGGGCCGCGCGGCGGACCATGGCCGCGAACTCGGCGGGGGAGTGCTGTCCGCGCAGTCGGCGGAAGGAGGAGTTGGGTGAGTGGGGGGACGCCGCCATCGACGTGTGCCTCTCTGGACGATCCCGGGTTTCCCGCAGGAAGCAGGACCCCGTCGATCCCTGTCGGTCTCGCTCCGGAGTCAGGGCTCCGGCGCGCATGAACGTACCGCCAGCGACGGGTGCTTCACGCGGTGTTTGGCTACAAAACGGATATCTCACCCGCGATCCGCCATGAACTGCCATCCTTTGCGGCGTCTTGCCGCCGCACCCGTTGACGCTTCCGTGCGTTGAACCCATGCGGATACGGATCGAGGAGGGGTTCCCCTTGGTGGAGGCCGGCATGGACAGCATCGGAACGAACACCGCGCCCGGACCCGGCGCGACCTCCCCGGCCCCGGCTCCGGACCTGGTGACCGTGCCCACCCGCCAGGGCCTGGAGGCGGTGGACATCATCCGGCGCGGCGCCGGCCTGGCCGCCCCCGGCGTCGGCCCGGTCCTGCACGACGGCTCCGGCGACACCCTCGGCTTCCTCGTCCCGCCCGGCACCGCCGACGCCTGGGACCTGCCCGGCAGTGCCTGTACGCAGACCAACGGGCGGGGCATGCGCTTCGGCGACCTCGCCGCCGCGCCCACGGCGGGCGGTACGGGCTGGCTGCTGCCCCCCGATGCAGTGGGGCCGGTCACCGACCCCGAGGTGCTGCGCGCGGCGCTGGGCGAGGCGGCCCGGCTGATCGAGGCGGCCGACAACTGTCGGTGATGCCCTGGCCAGCGATAATGGGGGCGTGGCAGGTAAAGGCAAGGGCAGCAGGGGCAGCAGGGGCGGCGCGATACCGGCCGCCGGACCGGTCGCCGGGCAGGTGGGCGGCGGTCTGGCCGAGCTGGCCCCGGACCGCGAGCGCTCGCGCGCCTGGACCCTGCTGATCGACGGCGCCCCGCAGTCCCACGTGGACCTGGACGACCCCGGGTACCTGGACTTCGCGTACCAGCGCCGGATCG
Organism: Streptomyces sp. NPDC004126; assembly: GCF_050275515.1. NCBI lineage: Bacteria > Bacillati > Actinomycetota > Actinomycetes > Kitasatosporales > Streptomycetaceae > Streptomyces > Streptomyces sp. NPDC004126. The sequence goes on from NZ_JBNNPF010000006.1 coordinate 125,960, forward strand.
GCCACCTCATCGACCTGATCGCGCCCGCCCGGCAGCCCCTGAACGTGGTGCACCTGGGCGGCGGCGCCTTCACCCTGGCCCGCTACACCGCCGCCGCGCGCCCCCGCTCCACGCAGCAGGTGGTGGAGGTGGACGGGGCCCTGGTGGCCTTCGTACGGGAACACCTGCCGCTGGACCCCCAGGCGCGGATCCGCGTACGGGCCGTGGACGCGCGGGCGGGGCTCGCGAAGGTGCCGGACGGCTGGGCGGACCTGGTCATCGCGGACGTGTTCAGCGGGGCGCGCACCCCGGCCCACCTGACCAGCGGGGAGTTCCTGGACGAGGTGCGCCGGGCGCTGGTGCCCACCGGCTGGTACGTGGCCAACCTGGCGGACGGCCCGCCGCTCGCGCACCTGCGGGGCCAGGTCGCGACGGCCGCCTCGCGGTTCGCGGAGCTGGCGCTGGCGGCGGATCCCGTCGTCTGGCGGGGGAAACGTTTCGGCAATGCGGTGCTGGTGGCCTCCGACCGGGAGCTGCCCCTGGCGGAGTTCACCCGCCGCGTGGCGAGCGACCCGCACCCGGGCCGGGTCGAACACGGCCGCGCCCTGGCCGACTTCACGGGCGGGGCCACCCCGGTGAAGGACGCCTCCGCCGTCCCCTCCCCGCAGCCGCCGCCCTCGGTCTTCCGCTAGGGTCCCCGAGTCCCTACGGGTCGACGGTCTCCACCATCGGCGGGTGGTCGTGCCAGGTGCAGAACACCGACACCTCGCGGCCGCCCTGGGTGAAGGTGACCCGGATCCAGAAGTCCTGCTTCCACACCTGCATCCGCCAGCCCGCCTCCGGCGTCGCCGAGACCAGCCCGGCCGAGGTGGCCCCGAGGTCGAAGACGACCCGGCCGCCCGACACCGAGTAGCTCTTCACCGTGCCGGACCCGCCGCCCTGACCGCCCTCCGGATACGGGCTCCGGCCGGGCGCCGGCGACTGCTTCGACCGCGCGGGCGGCGAGGGAGCGGCCCCGGCCCGGTCCGGCGCGGACGCCGAGGGGGACGCGGACGGGGAACCGGAGGGCGAGGGCAGCGGATCCGGCCCCGGGGTGGCGGAGGACGACGGCGCGGCGTCCGGCGCCCTGACCGTCAACGGCACCGCGCGCGGAGGATCGTAGGCCGTACCGGACATGACCGTGTGCACACCCCACCACGACAGGGTCACGGCGGCCGCGGTCGCCAGCACCCAGGCCATGGCATGTACAGGTCCTCGTCGCATCAGGGCACATACTGCACCACACGTCACAGAGGCGTCCCCGCGCCTCCCCGGGTCCCCCGGATGGACTACGGTGCGCCCATGGCTAGTGTGCTCGTGGTCGAGGACGACCAGTTCGTACGTTCCGCCCTCATCCGGCACCTGACCGAGGCCTCCCACACCGTGCGGAGCGTCGGCACGGCCCTGGAGGCCCTGCGCGAAGTCGCCCACAACCGCTTCGACGTGGTCATCCTCGACCTCGGACTGCCCGACCTCGACGGCTCCGAGGCCCTGAAGATGCTGCGCGGCATCACCGACGTGCCGGTCATCATCGCCACCGCCCGCGACGACGAGGCCGAGATCGTCCGCCTCCTCAACGACGGCGCCGACGACTACCTGACCAAACCCTTCTCCGTCGAGCACCTCTCCGCCCGCATGGCCGCCGTCCTGCGCCGCGCCCGGGCCGCCGCCGGCGCCGAACCGCCCTCCCGCGTCCTGCGCGTGGGCGGTCTCGCCATCGACCCGCTGCGCCGCCAGGCCGAGCTCGACGGCGCCGTACTCGACCTCACCCGCCGGGAGTTCGACCTGCTGGCCTTCCTCGCCGGCCGGCCCGGCGTGGTCGTGGCCCGGCGGGAGCTGCTCGCCGAGGTCTGGCAGCAGTCCTACGGCGACGACCAGACCATAGACGTGCACCTGTCCTGGCTGCGCCGCAAACTCGGCGAGACCGCCGCCCGGCCCCGCTACCTGCACACCCTGCGCGGCGTCGGCGTGAAACTGGAGCCGCCGAGGTGAGAGCGGGGCGGACGCAGTGAGATGGGCGCTGGTCAAGGTGTGCCTCGCGGTCACCACCATGGTGGTGCTGGCCTTCGCCGTGCCGCTGGCGATGGTGGTGCGGGAGATGGCCAGCGACCGGGCCTTCTCCAACGCCGAACGGCAGGCCGCCACCATGGGGCCGACCCTCTCCATCACCACCGACCCCGCACAGCTGCGCCGGGCCGTGGAGTCCACCGAGATGGGCGCCGCCGGACGGATGGCCGTGCACGTCCCCGCGATCGGCGGCGCGGCGGCCGTGGACATCGGCGACGGCCGCGCCGGCGCGCAGGCGGTCGCCCAGACCCGCTCCCTGGGCCGGGCGACCACCGCCCGCGTCCCCGGCGGGGGTTCGGCCCTGCTCCAGCCCATCGCCCTCGGCTCCGGGGACATCGCCGTCATCGAGATCTACGTACCGGAGAGCGAGGTCAGCAACGGGGTCACCACCGCCTGGCTGGTCCTCGGCAGCGTCGGACTCGCCCTCGTCGTCGGCTCGGTGGCCGTCGCGGACCGGCTCGGCGCCCGTCTGGTGCGCCCCGCCGAACGGCTCGCGGACGCCGCCCACCAGCTGGGGGAGGGCAGGCTCGGGGCGCGGGTGCCGGAGGACGGCCCGAAGGAACTCCGCTCGGCGGCCGTCGCGTTCAACTCGATGGCGGACCAGGTCGTGGAGCTCCTCGCCAACGAGCGGGAGCTCGCCGCCGACCTCTCGCACCGGCTGCGCACGCCCCTGACCGTGCTGCGGCTCAACGCGGCCTCCCTGGGGGACGGCCCGGCCGCCGAGCACACCCGGGCGGCGGTGGAGCAGCTGGAGCGGGAGGTCGACACGATCATCCGTACCGCCCGGGAACAGCGCCCGCCCGCCAGCACCGCCACCGCCGGCTGCGACGCCTCCGAGGTGATCCGCGACCGGATGGCCTTCTGGTCGGCGCTGGCGGAGGACGAGGGCCGCGAGGTCCGGCTCGCGGGCGTGGACCGCACCGTGCGCATCCCGGTGGCCCGCCCCGAGCTGGCGGCCGCGCTCGACGCGATGCTCGGCAACGTCTTCCGGCACACCCCGGAGGGCACCCCCTTCGCGGTGGACGTGCACGACGCCGGGGACGCCGTCATCGTCCTCGTCTCGGACGGCGGCCCCGGCATCGCCGACCCGGACGCGGCCCTGCGCCGCGGCAACGACGGCGCCCGCGACGGCTCGACGGGGCTGGGCCTGGACATCGTGCGGAGGGTCGCCGAGTCCACCGGCGGCGACGTGCGGCTCGGGCGCTCGGTGCTCGGCGGGAACGAGGTGCGGGTGTGGATCGCACTGGACGGCCGGGCCCGCGGCGGTGAGGGCGGCCGCCGCGCCCGCCGCAAGCGGCGCGGCGCCTGATCCGCCCCGGACGGACCCCGCCAGGGCGGCGCCGACGGCGTCCCCGGAATCCGGGATCTTGGACGGAGACGTTCCGCCGAGCCGTGGAATACCGTACGGATCGCGCCAGTTGGGGGCCGGTACGCGCCGGTCCCCTTAGCGGCCGCATCCCGCGACCGGCACGTGCAGAACCGATCCTGATGGGACATCCACATGCGCTACGCAGTTCTCGGCACCGGCGTCGTCGGCCGTACGGTGGCCGCCCGGCTGGCCTCCCTGGGCCACGAGGTGGTCATCGGCACCCGCGACCCGGAGTCCACCCTCGCCCGCGCCGAGTACGCCGACTGGCAGGCCGCCCACCCCGCGATCGGCCTCGCGGGCTTCCCGCAGGCCGCGCGGGACGGCGAAGTCCTGGTCAACGCCACGGGCGGCCGGGTCAGCGTCGACGCCCTGGGCGAGGCCGACCCGGCCGACCTGGACGGCAAGGTCCTCATCGACATCGCGAACCCGCTGGACTTCTCCCAGGGCTTCCCGCCCGTCCTGGACCCGGCCAACGACGACAGCCTCGGCGAGCTGATCCAGCGCACCTTCCCGCGGCTGCGCGTGGTCAAGACCCTCAACACCATGAACTGCCAGATCATGGTGGACCCGGCCCGGGTGCCGGGCGAGCACACCGTCTTCCTCTCCGGCGAGGACGCCGACGCCAAGAAGACCGTCCACGACCTGCTGGGCTCCTTCGGCTGGCCGGACCGCGCCATCCTCGACCTCGGCGGCATCGAGACCGCGCGCGGCACCGAGATGCTGCTCCCGGTGTGGCTGCGCGTGATGGGCGCCCTGGGGCACTCGGAGTTCAACTTCCACATCCAGACGGCCGGCGGCGCCCCCTCCGCCTGACCGCCGCCCCGCTCCGCCCCGCTCCGCCGGACGGGGGCGCAAATGTTGCCGCGCCCCCGCCCCGCGCCGAGGGTGGCCGTGACGGAAGGAGCCACGCATGAGAGTCATGCTCAGGGCCCACATGGACACGGCCGCCACCAACGAGGGCATCAGGAGCGGGGCCCTGCCGCAGGCCATCAGGACCCTGATGGACAAGGTCAAGCCCGAGGCGGCCTACTTCGGCCTCCACGAGGGCGTGCGTTCCTGCTGGATCGTCTTCGACCTCCAGGACAGCGCGAAGCTGCCGCCGCTCCTGGAGGACCTCTTCCTCCAGTTCAACGCGGAGCTGGAGGTCGCCCCGGTCATGAACGCGGAAGACCTGGCGAAGGGTCTGGCCGAGATGAAGACGTCCCCGTAAGGCCCGCGCCCGCCGAGGCCGTCGCCGTCGCCGTCGCCGACGACGCCGACGGCCCGAACCGGACCCGCCCCGCGGCCGCCAGCCCCAGCAGCGCCGACGCGGCCACCGCCCCGCAGGACACGGCGAACGCGGCCCGGTACCCGTACGCGGCGGCCAGCGGCCCGGCCGCCGCCGCGGCGAGGGCCTGACCGACGATCAGGCCGCTGCCCAGCACGGTCATGGCCTCGCCCATCCGCTCCGCCGGGCCGGTCCGCTCGACCAGCCCGAACAGCGCGATCAGGTGCGGGGCCACGGCCAGCCCGATCCCCGCCACGGCGGCCGCCGCACCCCACAGCCCGGACACCGCGAGCAGCGGCAGGGTGAGCAGCGCCTGGATCCCGACGGTCCACCGCAGCCGCACCGGCAGGTCCGCGCTCCCGGGCCGGGCCACGGTCACCAGGCCGGCGACGGAGCTGGTCACCGCCATCCCGGCCCAGATCAGCCCGGCCGCCCCGCCCTCGCCGAGCGAGCCGGCCAGCGCGTTGACGCCCGTGTTGGCCCCGCTGAACGCGGCTCCCTGGAGCACGGCCATCGTGAACAGCAGGGCCAGCCCCGGCGACCACAGCCGTACGCCGGCCCGCGCGCCCGCCGCCGCGACCGGCCCGGGCGCGCTCGGGTGCAGGGCGAACAGCGTCCCCGACACCAGGATCAGGACCGCCGCCAGCACCAGCGCCGAGGCCGGGTGCACGGTCACCGCGAGGATCCCCGCCAGCGCCGGCCCCACCACGAAGCCGACCTCGTCGAGGGTGGTGTCGAAGGACAGCGCGGAGCCCAGCAGGGCCCGGTCCTCCCCGGCCAGCCGCGCCCACCGGGCCCGCGCCAGCGGCCCCACCTGCGGGACGGTCAGCCCGGCCGCCACCGCCAGCGCCATGCGGGCCGCCAGCGGCAGCCCGGCCAGCACGGCGGCGACCAGGGCGCACAGCACGGCGGAGTTCGCGGCGCAGGCGACGAGCAGCACCGGGCGGTGGCCCCGCCGGTCGGCCAGCCTCCCGATGACCGGGCCGCCCAGGGCCTGCCCCAGCCAGAGCGCCGACGCGACCGCGCCGGCGTCGCCGATGCCGTCGCGGTCGTTGATGAGCAGCAGCGTGCCGATGGGGCAGAGCGCGGCGGGCAGCCGGGCGAGGAAGGCGTGGACGGGCAGGGCGCGCCCGCCGAGGGCGAACACCCCGCGGAACCCCGCGGGAGCGGTCCCGGCCCGGGGCCGGGACGTGGTGGAACGGGACATGGGGGCAGCCTCCAGCCGCACGCCGACCCTCCCGTTTCTCCGGCGCGCACCGTTGCCCGTCGGCCGTGACGGTAGCCACGGAACGCCCGCTTCGGAAGCCCCCGCGCGCACGGGCCGTCGGGGTCCGCCCACGGGGTAGATTCGCAGCGGGAGGCAGCCATGAACGGTCACGGGCGCGGGCGGGGACGGCCGACCCTGGAGGAGGTCGCCCTGCGGGCCGGCGTCGGGCGCGGCACCGCCTCCCGGGTGGTCAACGGCTCGCCGGGGGTCAGCGAGCGCGCCAGGGCGGCCGTCGAGGCCGCCGTCGCCGAGCTCGGGTACGTCCCCGACCGCGCGGCCCGGGCGCTGGCCGCCGACCGGGCCGGGGCCGTCGCCCTGGTGCTGCCCGAGCCGCAGTCGCCCCTGCTCACGGAGCCCTGCTTCGCCGGTGTGCTGCGCGGTGCCGCCGAGGCGCTGGCCGGGGCCGGGGTGGAGCTGGTCCTCGCCCTCGGGGGCGGTGCGCCGGCGCTGTCCGGGCACCGGGTCGACGGGGTGCTGCTGCCGGCGTCGGGCGCGGTGGAGCCGCCGCCGGGGATCCCGGCGGTGGTCGGTGGCCGCGGGTCGGGCGCCGGGACGCTGCCGAGCGTGGACTGCGACCACCTGGGGGGCGCCGCCGAGGCGGTGCGGCACCTGCTGGGGCGGGGCCGGCGGACGATAGCCGCCATCGCGGGCCCGCCCGGGGACGAGGGGGCCGGGCGCCGCCTGGAGGGATACCGGCGGGCCCTGGCCGCGGCCGGGCATCCGCCGGACGAGCGGCTCGTCGCGGTCGGCGGCCCGGGCGAGGACGGGGGCCGGCGGGCCATGCGGGAGCTGCTGGAGCGCCGGCCCGCCCTGGACGCCGTCTTCGCCGCTTCCGACCTGCTGGCGGCGGGTGCCCGGCGGGAGCTGCGCGCGGCCGGGCGGCGGGTGCCGCAGGACGTGGCGCTGGTGGGCTTCGGCGACTCGGCGCTGGCCCGGCACCTGGACCCGCCGCTGACCAGCGTGCGGCCGCCCGCGGAGGAGCTGGGCCGGACCATGGCCCGGCTGCTGCTGGCCCGGATCTCGGGCGGCGGCTCCCGGGAGCGGGAGGAGATCGTCCTGCCGGCGGAGCTGATCGTCCGCGGGTCGACGTAGGCAGGGGAGCCAGGACCGTGGGGCCAGGAGCGTGGGGCCGGGGCCGTGGGGTGTGGCGGAAACGCAGAAGGCCCCGGTCCGCTTCCGCGTACCGGGGCCTTCCCGCAGGGTGAGTGACGGGACTTGAACCCGCGGCCACCTGGACCACAACCAGGTGCTCTACCAGCTGAGCTACACCCACCATGTCCGGTCGCAGAACGACCGGCCGAAGAAAAGGGTACAGGGTGTTGGAGGGTGCTCGCTCCACCTTTCCCCTGCGCCCCCCTCCGGAGGGACTACTCGTCCGCCACCACGTGCTTGGCGGCGATGGTGCGGGCGGTGTCCGAGTCGGGTCCGGGCTGCGGCACGAAGACCGCCTCCCGGTAGTAGCGCAGCTCGGCGATGGACTCCTTGATGTCCGCGAGCGCCCGGTGGTTGCCGTTCTTGGGCGGGCTGTTGAAGTAGGCGCGCGGGTACCAGCGGCGCGCCAGTTCCTTCACCGAGGACACGTCCACGATCCGGTAGTGCAGGTGGCTCTCCAGCGCGGGCATGTCGCGCGAGAGGAACCCGCGGTCGGTGCCGACCGAGTTTCCGCACAGCGGGGCCTTGCGCGGTTCCTTCACGTGCTCCCGCACGTACGCCAGGACCTGGGCCTCGGCGTCGGCGAGGGTCGTGCCGGCGGCCAGCTCGTCGAGCAGGCCGGAGGCGGTGTGCATCTCGCGCACCACGTCCGGCATGGTCTCCAGGGCAGCGTCCGGCGGGCGGATCACGATGTCCACGCCTTCGCCGAGCACGTTGAGCTCCGAGTCGGTGACCAGTGCGGCCACCTCGATAAGTGCGTCGTCCGTCAGCGAGAGCCCGGTCATCTCGCAGTCGATCCACACCATGCGATCGTTCATGCGCCCCACCTTATGCCGAAGGTCCCCTGCACCGGTGCTCTACCGGTGCAGGGGACCTCCTCGCTCGTCCGCGGACGGCTACGCGTGCTCGCGCAGCACCCGGCTCGGGGCGTACAGCTCGGTCACGCTCGGGCCGGAGGCGGCCAGGGCCGCCGCGGCCCGCTGGGGCTGCGGGGTGCGCTGGTGCGGCACCGGCGAGCCCTGCATCTCCGACACCGGCGCGTCGGCCTGGGGCCGGCGGGCGCGGTAGGCGGAGCGGTAGGCGGCCGGGGAGGAGCCCAGCTGCCGCCGGAAGTGGCCGCGCAGGGCTACCGGCGAGCGGAAGCCGCAGCGTCCGGCGACCTCGTCGACCGAGTAGTCGGAGGTCTCCAGGAGCCGCTGTGCCTGGAGCACCCGCTGGGTGATCAGCCACTGGAGCGGCGCGCTGCCGGTGAGCGAGCGGAACCGCCGGTCGAAGGTGCGCCTGCTCATGTAGGCGCGGGCGGCCAGCGTCTCCACGTCGAACTGCTCGTGGAGGTGCTCCAGTGCCCAGGCGACGACCTCGGCGAGCGGGTCGGCGCCGATCTCCTCGGGCAGCGACCGGTCGAGGTAGCGCTCCTGGCCGCCGGTGCGGCGCGGCGGGACGACGAGCCTGCGGGCCAGGGCCCCGGCCGCCTCGCTGCCGTGGTCGGTGCGCACGATGTGCAGGCACAGGTCGATTCCGGCCGCGGTGCCCGCGGACGTCAGCACGTCGCCGTCGTCGACGAACAGCTCGCGCGGGTCGACGTGGACGGACGGGTAGCGCTTGGCCAGCGTCGGCGCGTACATCCAGTGCGTCGTCGCGGGCCGGCCGTCCAGCAGCCCGGCGGCGGCGAGCACGAAGGCTCCCGTGCACAGGCCGACGATCCGGGCGCCTTCCTCGTGCGCCAGCCGCAGCGCGTCGAGCGCTTCCGGCGGCGGCGGTGAGGTGATGGAGCGCCAGGCCGGAACGACGACCGTGCCTGCCCGGGCGATCGCCTCCAACCCGTACGGCGCGGTCAGTTCGAGTCCGCCGGTGGTCCGCAGCGGACCGTCCTCCCCGGCGCACACGAGCAGTCGGTAGCGTGGAACTCCCGCGTCCTGCCGGTCGATCCCGAACACGGACAGCGGAATGGAACTCTCGAAGATCGGCCCGCCGCTGAACAGCAGCACGGCGACGATCTCCCTGCGACGACGCCCCGCGAGCTTCCGGCCCGCGTCTGCGACGACAGCGGCGGTGGAATCCTGGCTCATGGCGCTAAGCCCCCCTTGGGTGTCGCGACTCCTTGGTCTGGTCGCACCTGCACGTTTCCCCTCGGCCTTGCACGTGGATCCCCCGCCGTAAATACATGATCGAATCTACTGCGTCCCGTGGTGTCGGCGTGACAAGTTCAGCACGCAGCGCTATGTCGACTTGGCAACTTGGCGAAAAGCATTCGATCAGGAAGCGTTCCACTCCGCTACCCGACGGGGAAGCCCGCGATCCGGCCGTGGCCAGTACTCATGGGGTCGAATCGTCCCCTGTCGCCCGTAGTCGCTGGTGGTAGGGGGGTTGGGGGGACATTCCGGCAAGGGAAGCACAGGGTCCGGAAGTTGGCTGAAAACAACCGGGTGTGTACGTGCGAATCGGTCAGTCGTGAGGGGATGTGCCGCCGGAACCGTGGCAACCGCGGTGCGAACCGGCCCCGGTGCGGGAGTGCCGGCCGCGGTGCCCGGACGGAAGCGGATCCTCCGACAGGACGCGGGCCGCGGCCCGCTCGGTCTTCTCCGAGTGCCGCAGCAGCACCCGGCAGGCGGCCGTGACGGCCGTCAGCCCCAGGGTCGCCACGGCGGCCCCGCCGTACGAGGTCCCGTAGACCACCAGGACGACCGGCACGAGCAGGCAGCTGAAGGCCGCCCAGCGCACCACGTCACCCGCCGGGTCGTCGTGCACCCGTCCGGCGGACTGCACGGACGGGTGAAGCGGAGCGCGCGCGGAGGACGGCGCGGACCGGGCGGACCGGGCGGACCGCGTCATCGGAGCGGGCTGGACGGGCTGGACGGGGTGAACCGGATGGCCGGGCACGGCGTACTCCCTGCGGGCTCTTCCTGGACGGTCGGACTCTTGTCCAACGCCCCGGTACGGGCCTCGGTCACTGCGCGCACGGGTGGCGCAAGGGCCTCTCGTCACTGGCTGTAGGGGACAGCTGCCATTGCCAAGGCGCCCGCGCTCCGGCATGCTCCCTGGGACGCTCTCCAAGGGCGGCATGCCCTGTGCAGGACAGGAGTGTCGCCGTACCCTGGTGGGTAAGGGCTTGGAAAGATGCTTCCAGGACGGAGTCCGGTCACGCTGCGTCGTCAAAAACGCTCGTGGTGCGGGCCTCCGTCGTCAGAAGATCCGAGTCGCCGAAACCGTCCCTGTCGCTTCCCCCGAGGACTCCTCCCCGAGACATCATGGCCGGTCACGAATTCCCCGAACCCGCGGACCGCAAGCGCAAGCACCTCGCCGATTCCGTATCGAGCGACCTGCGCGCGGTGGAACAGACGCGCCATCCCTGCGACCCGGCCTTCCGGCACGGCGTGGTGGTGGGCTTCGACGGCTCCACGTCCAGTGAGCGCGCCCTGGCCTACGCGATCGGCATGGCCCGGCGCTCCGGTTCCGGTCTGATCATCGTGCACGTCGCGAACCGGCTGCCCACCACGGTGTGGGCCGGCTGCGAGCCGCCCGTCTTCGTGGACGTCCCCGACCACCGCACCGAGGTGCTCGGTCTGGAGCTGGCCTGCGCGGACTACCTGTCCGAGGTGCCGTGGATCCTCGTCGAGCGCGGGGGTGACATCTGCCACGAGCTGGAGGAGGTCGGCCGGGAGTACTCGGCGGACGCCATCGTGGTGGGCTCCACCCACGGGATCGTCGGCCGGATCTTCGGCTCGGTCGCGGGGCGGCTGGCGAAGCGGGCGCAGCGACCCGTTGTTGTCATTCCGTAACCCACTGTATGCCGATTGTGCGGTTGTGAACCCCCTTGTAAAGGGTAGATAAATGCTGCTGGGACGCAGCAAACAACTGCAGATCGAAGGGAGCCCGCCGTGGACAATGGTGTCTCTGCGGGAAGCACGGCCTCGACTTCGACCCTGGGGAACATCGCCCTGGGTCTCACCCTTCTCGCGTTCGGTATCGGCCACACGGGTGTCCTCTCGGGCGTGACCGCCGCCAACTCCGTGTCGCTCGCCATGTACGTCGGCGGCGCGGCCCTCTTCCTCCTCGGCCTCCTGGAGTACCGCGGCGGCAACGGGTTCAACGGCACCGCCTTCGCGGGCCTCGGCATCTTCTGGTTCACCTGGGCCAAGGGCGCGGGTGCCTCGGTCTCCGACGAGGCGGCCGGAACGTTTCTGGTCCTCTTCGCGATGCTCGCGCTGACCCTGACGCTCGCCGCGTCGAGCGGGCTGTTCGGCCAGGGCGTCTACGCCCTGCTGACCCTCTCCCTCCTCCTGCTGGCGATAGCCGCGTTCGCGGACAGCGCCGGTCTGGCCAAGGCGGGCGGCTGGGTCGCGGCCGTGTCCGGGCTGCTGGCCTGGTACGGGGCCACGGCCGCGCTGGCCAACTGGCCGATGGCGCTGGGCAGGAGCTCCGGACGGGCGGTCGCCGCGGGCTGACGGGCCCGGACCGCGCGGGAGCGCGAAGGGGTGCCACCGGAGTTCCGGTGGCACCCCTTCCACGTGCCCGGGGTCCCCGCCGTCAGGCGCCCGCCCGCCACGGGAGCGGAGCCAGGTCGGGCTCGGTCCAGGCCGTCCTCGCCTGCTCGGAGCCGAGCAGCTCGGAGCTGTAGAAGCGCTTCGGCAGCTCCTTGTCCAGCAGTTCGGGGAAGAGGGCGGCGAACTCCTCGAAGTCCTGGGCGGGTTCCCGCCCCGCCGGCCCCGGCTGCGCCGCGCGATGGCCCACCAGCTCCACCCAGAGGCGGGTGAGGGTCGCGTGGAACTTGCCCGGCACGCCCGCCCGGGTCGCGGTGCGCAGGATCCCCTCGCCGACCAGGTCCACGGTCGCCGCCGCCCCGTGGCGGCGTACGGCCAGCCAGGTCAGGTGGACGTGCTCGCGGTGGCCGAACCGGCCGGTGGCGGCCGTGGCCTCGGCCATCAGTTCCTCGAAGCGGCCGGGCGTGGTCATGGGGCTCCTCTTTCGGGGGAAGGGGGACGGCCCCCGGGGGGTTCCCCGGGGGCCGTCGCACGTGCGCTGCGGTGACTACTCGACCGTGACGGACTTCGCCAGGTTGCGCGGCTTGTCGATGTCCCGGCCCAGGGCCAGGGCGGTGTGGTACGCCAGCAGCTGGAGCGGGATGCCCATCAGGATCGGGTCCAGCTCGTCCTCGTTCTTGGGCACGAGGATGGTGTGGTCGGCCTTCTCCTGCTCGCGGTGGGCGACGGCCAGGATCCGGCCGCTGCGGGCCTTGATCTCCTCCAGCGCCGCGCGGTTCTTCTCCAGCAGGTCGTCGTCCGGGACGATCGCGACCGTCGGCATGGCCGGCTCGATGAGGGCGAGCGGGCCGTGCTTCAGCTCGGAGGCCGGGTAGGCCTCGGCGTGGATGTAGGAGATCTCCTTCAGCTTGAGGGAGGCCTCCAGGGCGACCGGGTAGCCCCGGACGCGGCCGATGAACATCATCGACTTGGCGTCGGCGTACTCGGCGGCGAGGCGCTTGATGTCCTCCTCGCCCTTGAGGATCTCCTCGATCTGCGCGGGCAGCTTGCGCAGGCCGTCGATGATCCGCTTGCCGTCGGTGACCGACAGGTCCCGGATCCGGCCGAGGTGCACGGCGAGCAGCGCGAAGGCCACCACCGTGTTGGTGAAGCACTTGGTGGAGACGACGCAGACCTCGGGGCCGGCGTGCACGTACACGCCGCCGTCGGCCTCGCGGGCGATCGCGGAGCCGACCACGTTGACCACGCCGAGGACGCGGGCGCCCTTGCGCTTGAGCTCCTGGACGGCCGCGAGCACGTCGTACGTCTCGCCCGACTGGGAGACGGCGATGTACAGGGTGTCGGGGTCCACGACCGGGTTGCGGTAGCGGAACTCGGAGGCCGGCTCGGCGTCGGCGGGGATGCGGGCCATGCTCTCGATGAGGCCGGCGCCGATCAGACCGGCGTGGTACGAGGTGCCGCAGCCCAGGATCTTGACCCGGCGGATGCCGCGCGCCTCGCGCGGGTCCAGGTTCAGGCCGCCCAGGTGGACGGTGTTGAAGCGGTCGTCGATCCGGCCGCGCAGCACGCGGTCGACCGCGTCGGGCTGCTCGGAGATCTCCTTGTGCATGTAGGTGTCGTGGCCGCCCATGTCGTAGGAGGCGGCCTCCCACTCCACGGTCTCCGGGGTGGCGGTGGTCGTCGTACCGCTGGTGGTGTAGGTGCGGAAGTCGTCGGCCTTGAGGGTGGCCATCTCGCCGTCGTTGAGGGTCACGACCTGGCGGGTGTGCGCGATCAGGGCGGCCACGTCGGAGGCGACGAGCATCTCCTTCTCGCCGATGCCGAGGATGACCGGGGAGCCGTTGCGGGCGACGACGATGCGGTCGGCGAAGTCGGCGTGCATGACGGCGATGCCGTAGGTGCCCTCGATGACCTTGAGCGCCTCGCGGACCTTCTCCTCCAGGCTGTCGGCCTGGGAGCGGGCGATCAGGTGGGTGATCACCTCGGTGTCGGTCTCGGACGCGAAGACGACGCCCTCGGCCTCCAGCTTGGTGCGCAGCTCGGCGGCGTTGTCGACGATGCCGTTGTGGACGACGGCGACCTTGTTCTCGGGGTCCAGGTGCGGGTGCGAGTTGGTGTCGCTCGGGGCGCCGTGGGTGGCCCAGCGGGTGTGGGCGATGCCGGTGGTGCCGGCGAAGCGCTTGGGGACGCGGGCCTCCAGGTCGCGGACGCGGCCCTTCGCCTTGACCATCTTCAGCGCGGCGGCCTTCGGGCTGTTGACGACGATGCCGGCGGAGTCGTATCCGCGGTACTCCAGTCGTGCCAGGCCTTCGAGCAGCAGCGGCGCCACGTCGCGCTTGCCGATGTAACCGACGATTCCGCACATACGGTGTTGCCCCTCCTGAGGTTCGGTGGTCGTGCTCTTCCCCGCGCGGCCCGTCCGGGCGCGCCGTCCCGGCCCCTGTCAGCCGTAGACGATGCGGCGCAGCTGCCGGAGCGAGAGCTCCGGTGGCGCCACGGCGCGGTGCGGCAGTTCGGCCGCGATCCGCTCGAAGATCTCGGCGTTGACCGCGCCTCCCGACTGCAGCTCGCGGTGGCGGCGGCGGACGAACTCCTCCGTCGTCTCGTTGAAGTAGGCGAGCACGTCCAGTACCACCCGGGCGGCTTCTCCGCGCTGCAGCGCGGTGCTGCGCACCAGGTGGTCGACGAGGTCGTCATGCGACGAGCGGCGATCGAGCACCAGTAGATATTGACTGTCCAAGGAGTGAAACGCAAAGATCCTGCCCGATATCGGGCAGGATCTAGCTGGTCTGGACCAGGGAAGGGGATATTCCGGTACTCCGTGGTCAGAAACGACCCAAAATCGCCGCCTTCGCCGCCGAGAACTCGTCGGCGGTGAGGATCCCCGACTGGTGCAGCTCGCCCACCTCGCGCAGCCGCCGCAGCAGGGTGTCGTGGTCCGCGGGCTCGCCCGCCAGCGCCGGGGCCGCGTCCGCGAGAGGCAGCGGCCGCGCCGGCTCGGGAGCGGGAGCCGCCGGATGGGGCATCCGTACCGCCACGGCCGCCGCGACCAGCGCCATCAGCGGGTCCTTCTTGAAGCCGAAGAGCTCCACCGTGCAGCGGTCGTACTTGGGCGCGGACGCGGGAGGGGCGCCCTCCAGGGTGAACCGCAGCCACCCGTTGTCCAGGCCCTTCGAGGGGGACCAGTCCACCGTGCGCACGTCCGCGACCCGGAACTCGCACGGGCCGCCCGAGCGCTTGGCCTCCTCCGTGGTCCAGTTCCAGTCCAGCACCACCCGGTCGCCGTCGAAGGAGGCCGTGGCGTCACCCGCGCCGAACGACAGCGGCACCGGCGGCCCCGGCATCAGGTACGCGTCGCACGGCCCCGGATCCACCTGGTCCAGCAGCAGGGCGTTGCGGACCTCGTCCACGAAGTACTCCGCGACGCCGCTGCGGTCCGACTCCACCGACAGCCGGTACGGGTCCGAGGCCTCCGGCAGCCGCCCGCCCGTCACCTGTACCAGCGGGTCCGCCCCGTCCCGCAGCCGCAGCCGCAGCCGGCCCGCCTTGCGCCCCGGCTCGTAGCTGATCCCCCCGATCGCGCGCAGCGGCACGACCACCTCGCCCAGGTGCTGCCGGAGCAGCCCCACCCCCTTGTCGCGGCCCGGCACGATGCGCACCGTGTCCCCGTCGAAGGTCCAAGTACCGTCCTTCTGGATGATTTCCGCCATCCGGTGATTCTCCCACCGCCATGTGCGGCCCGAGTGGGGGCCGTTTGGCCTATACCTGGGCGGATGAGAGCCCTGCGCCGCACGCTCGCCGCCCTCCTCGTCCTGGGTACCGCCGTCTCCTGCACGCCGGCCCGCGGCGACGACGCCAAGCCCCCGCACGCTTCCGCCGTCCTCACCCCCTACGAACGGCTCCTGCCGGCGCCGGTCTCCGCGCGGGCCTCGGGCGGTGCCGGGTACGCCTTCGGGCCGGGCACGGTCATCCGTACCGGGCCGGGCTCCCCGGAGGAGGTGCGGCAGGTCGGCGAGCTCCTCGCGGAGCAGCTGCGCGCGGCAGGCGGGCTGCCGCTGCCGGTGGTCGACGGGGAGGAGGGGGACGGGATCCGGCTGCGGCTGGACACCCGGGCCCGGGAGCTGGGCGCGGAGGGCTACCGGCTGCGGACCACCCCCTCCGGGGTCACCCTGACCGCGTACGCCCCGGCGGGCCTCTTCCGCGGCGGGCAGACGCTGCGGCAGCTGCTGCCGGTGCGGGGCGCGGGCGAGGTCCCGGGGGGCGACGTCACGGACGCGCCGCGCTTCGCGTACCGGGGCGCGATGGTCGACATCGCCCGCCACCACTTCCCCCTCGAACAGGTCAAGCGGTACGTCGACCAGCTCGCCCAGTACAAGATCAACACCCTGCACGTGCACCTCACCGACGACCAGGGCTGGCGCATCGCCGTCGACTCCTGGCCGCGCCTGGCGGCGTACGGCGGCGGCAGCGAGGTCGGCGGCGGCCCGGGCGGCCACTGGACCAAGGACGAGTACCGGGACCTCGTCGCCTACGCGGCCCGCCGCTACGTCGACGTGGTCCCGGAGATCGACATGCCCGGCCACGTCAACGCCGCCCTGGCCTCCTACGCGGAGCTGAACTGCGACGGCAGGGCCCCCGAGCGCTACACCGGGATCAAGGTCGGCTTCAGCTCGCTGTGCGTCGGCAAGGAGCGCACGTACGAGTTCATCGACGACGTCCTCGGCGAACTGGCCGCCCTCACCCCCGGCCGCTACCTCCACATCGGCGGCGACGAGGCCCACTCCACCCCGGCGGCGGACTACACGGCCTTCATGGACCGCGCCCAGGCGGTGGTGGCCAGGCACGGCAAGACGGTGGTGGCCTGGCACCAGCTCGCGAACGCCCGCCCGGCACCGGGCGCGGTCCTCCAGTACTGGGGGACCGACAAGACGGCGGCGGCGGAGAAGTCGGCGGTCGCGGCGGCCGCCCGCGCGGGCCACCCGCTGATCCTCTCCCCGGCGGACCGCGCCTACCTGGACATGAAGTACGACAAGGAGACGAAGCCGGGCCTGGCCTGGGCCGGCTACGTCCCGGTGCAGCGCTCCTACTCCTGGAACCCGGGCACCCACCTCCCGGACGTCCCCGAGTCCGCGGTCCTGGGTGTGGAGGCCCCCCTGTGGACGGAGACCATCGCCACCCGAGCCGACTGGGAACTGATGGCCTTCCCCCGCCTCCTCGGCATCGCGGAACTCGGCTGGTCCCCGGCCGCGTCCCTGGACTGGCCCGCGTACCGCTCCCGCCTGGCAGCCCAGTCCCCCCGCCTGGCCGCCCAGGACACGGCGTACTACCGGGCACCGGAGGTGCCCTGGGAGTAGCCGCCGCCGACGGGGCTGTCGCCGGCCCGTGCAACGATCTGCGGAAGCGGTCGAGGCCGGCCGGCGGGAGCCAAGGGGGTAGTTGCGGGTGGGATCTGACGAGGAGTGGGCTCAACTGCGGGCGGCGCCGGCCGCGCGGCCGCTCACGTTGAACGAGGCCGTCGAGGCGGCCAGGCCCCTTGCCGAGCACGCGTTCTCCGACGGGCCGTGGACGCTCGTCATGCAGCCGGAGCTCAGCGAAGAGCATGAGCTGGCCTGGATCATCAGGGTCGATTCACAGGAGAGCATCGACACGGGGGACCCGTGGGCGGGGCCCATGACGAAGGTGGTGCTCGTACCCAAGGACGGGGCGCCGGTCCACTTCCCGCCGAGCCACATGCCGATCGACGATTACCTCGCCTTCGCGCGCCACGGAGGCTGGGAGACCGCGGGCAAGGGGAGGACCGTCAGGGCCGAGCCGTGGCAGCAGGCGCTCGAGTGGCTTCTGGACACCTATCGCGGGCTCGTCGAGCTGGTGGGGATCGAGCCGGTGGCCGAGGACGCGGGCACCTGGCTGTTCGCCTGCAGGACGATCGAGCAGCCGGGCTACCCGCGGACACCCATGCTGACCGCCTCCGTCGTGGTGCCCAAGGATGACGGAGAGCCCTTCCACCCGGCCTCGGACGACCCGTGGGGGGACGCGGCGGCCTACACCCGGACCGGAGTCGAGCCGGACCGCGAGACCCAGGCCCGGCGGCTGAACTCGCGGGGCTGTGTCGTCGCCGTGGCCGCCGCCATCGCCGGGGCGCCGTCGAGTCCGCTGCCCTGGAGTCCCTCGCACGAGGCGCCCGGGTGGTGGGAGCTGCTGCTCAAGCGGTACTTCCCGACCGCCGAGCAGCTGCGGTGCGGGAGCTGGGACGAGGTGATCCGGCGGGCCCAGGAGACCGGGTCGGACACCCAGGGCGTGGTGTGGGTGCGCCGGGCGATCGGCGGCACCGAGGTCAGCGGGCACCTGCTGTACGTGCACAACAACGACGGCAGTGTGGTGTTTCTCGACGGCATGACCGGCGGGCTCGCCCGGCTCGACACCGCGAGCGTGCTGGAGCTGGTGTTCGCGCGGTTCCGGCCCGGGGCGCCGCAGTCCGCCGAGGACTTCGGGGCGGCGCGGGCGAAGGCCGAGGCGTGGTTGGGGCAGGTGTACGAGGTGCCCGTCGAGCTGGTGGCGCCTGATCCGGCGGACGAGACGGTCCGGGGCTGGCTGTTCGCCTGCCAGACCACCGCCGCGCTGCGGACGGGGGACTGGCGGCACTCGATGCTCGACGCCGCGCTGGTGGTGCCGAAGGGGCCGGGGGCGCCGTTCCTGCTGCCCAACTCCGACCCGTGGGGGTTCTTCGCCCGCTGGGACCGGGGCGAGGCGGCCGGGCCCACGCCCGAGCCGGGGAAGGCCGACTGGTTCGCCTCGACGATGGGGCAGCTGGGGCCGGTCATGCAGGTGTCCGAGTTCCCGACGGTCGCCGCCTCCGTCCAGGCGCTCGCGGCCCTGCCTGCCGGGGGCCGCGCCCTGGTGTGGGTGCGCCGGCTGGACGGGCGGGGGCGGGAGTCCACCGGTCTGCTGCTCACCGGTCTGCGTTCCGAGGCCGGCTTCGTGGGGCTCGTGGACGGTTCGGCGGAGGAGTTCAGGAGCCTCGACGGGCTCCGGGAGTCCGGGGTCCGGGTCGTCCGCTACCGCTGAAGGAGGCCCGGGACGGCCTGACGCCGGGGCCGCGAAGAGGGCCTTGGGCTTCGCGGCCCCGGCGTCGGGGCTGGGGGGCGGGTGCGGCTTCGAGGGACCGTATCGAAGCCGCACCCGCCTCCTTTGATCACCGCCGCGCGAAGGGCGCGACGGGGTTCTTGAGGGTGCCGATCAGCTGGAGGGCCGCCGCCGGGTCGGCGAGGTCGACCATCTGCTTGTTGTTGCGCAGCTGGAGGCGGTTCAGGCAGGACAGCTGGAACTCCTCCGCGAACAGGTCGTACTGCGCGAAGCGGTCCGCCAGGGCGGGCGCCGAGTCCTGGTAGTCGTGGGCGCAGTCCGCCACCGCCTTCCAGAACACCTCCTCCGTGCAGATGCCCTCGGACACGAGGATCGAGCCGAGGAAGCGGAAGAAGCAGTCGAAGACGTCCGTGAAGACCGACAGCAGCTTCATGTCCTCCGGGATGTCCGCGCGGACGCGCTCCACCGCCGGCGGGAGGACCGCGTCCGGGTCCATGACCACGATCTCCTCGGCGATGTCCTTGAAGATCGCCCGCTGGACGACGCCGTCCTTGATCACCAGGATCGTGTTCTCGCCGTGCGGCATGTACGCGAGGTCGTACTGGTAGAAGCAGTGCAGCAGGGGGAGCAGGTAGGCGCGGAGGTAGGGCTTCAGCCATTCCGCCGGGGTGAGGCCCGATTCGGCGATCAGGGCGCCGACGAAGGACTTGCCGTCCGCGTCGACGTGGAGGAGCGAGGCCATCGTGGCCAGGCGCTCGCCGTCGCGCAGGGAGTTCACCGGGGACTCGCGCCACAGGGCGGCCAGCATCTTGCGGTACGGCGAGTAGCGGTTCGTCGCGCGCTCGTACTGGCGGTGGTGGTAGCCGATAGCCGCGCGCTCGCGGATGATCGAGAAGTCGACCGACTGCAGGACCTCGTCCGACTCGATCAGCTGGTGCAGCCAGTCGTTGATGGCCGGCGTGGCCTCCATGTAGGCGGCGGACAGGCCGCGCATGAAGCCCATGTTGAGGACGGAGATGGCCGTCTTGACGTAGTGCTTCGTCGGGGTGGTGGTGTTGAAGAAGGTGCGGATCGACTGCTGCGCGAGGTAGGCGTCGGAGCCTTCGCCCAGCAGGACCAGGCGGCGGTTGGCGATCTCGGCCGCGAAGGTGACCGTGGTCTTGTTCCACCACTGCCAGGGGTGGACGGGCAGGAGGTGGTAGTCCGCCAGGTCCAGGCCCAGGGAGGCCATCTTCGCCGCGAAGAGGGTGAGGGCGTCCTCGCCCAGCTCCTCGCGCATGAAGGCGTCGTGGTCCAGGCCGGCGCCCGCCGTGAAGGTGGAGACGTCCTTGCGGGCGGCGACCCACACCAGGTGGACCGGGCTCGCCGTCTCCGGGGCGTACGCGAGGTACTCGTGCACGCCGAAGCCCAGCCGGCCGTTGTTGGCGACGAAGCAGGGGTGGCCCTCCGTCATGCCCGTCTCGATGTCCTGGAAGGTGGACTTCGCGAGGGTGGCGGAGGAGAGCTGGGGCTTGGTGTATTTGAAGCCCGTGCCGGCCAGGGTGGAGGAGATCTCCTCCAGGTAGACCGGCAGGACCTCCGCGCTCAGGCCCAGGGTCTGCTGGAGTTCGATGTGGAAGTCCAGGGCGTCGAGCGGGAGCTCGGTGCCGTTGCCGTGGCGGGTGACGGACTCCTCGTCCACCGCCCAGTGGTCCAGGGCGTGCAGGGCCGAGCGGAAGCGGTACTCGACCGTGCCGTCGTCGCTGCGGACGCGGTAGAGGTCCCCGCCCAGCGGCTCGGGCGTCAGCAGGCGCTCGTGGGAGAACTCGGCGAGGGCCTTGCGGACCAGGGCGCGGTTGGCGCGGGCCCACAGCTCGGGGGAGAGGTGGGAGACGGCGTCGGCGAGGCTCATGCCGGGACTCCCGTCGTGAGGGCGGTGGCCGCCTCGAACTGGGCGCGGGTGCAGAAGCTGAGCAGGGCTTCCTTCTCCGGCTTCTGGACCGGGCCTTCGGGGACGAAGCCGACGGCCTCGTTGAGGGCGTGGACGGCCTTGTTGCGGACGTCCGGCTCGACGACGACGCGCTCCGTCGCCGGGTCGGCGAAGAGGGAGGCCATGACGGTGGTGATCACCGCGCGGGTGAAGCCGGATATGGGGGTGTCCGAGGGGGCCACCAGGAAGTGCATGCCGACGTCGCCGGGCTGCGCGTCGTACAGGCCGACCAGCTCCAGCTTCGAGGGGTCGTAGCTCTCCATCAGGAAGGCCGGGCGGCCCTCGTGGAGGCCGATGAAGGCGTGGTGGTCCTCGTGCGCGGTGATGCGCACGTACTCGCGCTCGACCTCGGTGAGGGAGGCTTCCTGCATCATCCAGAACGAGGCTTTCGGGTGGGTCACCCAGCCGTGCAGGAGTTCCGCGTCCCCGAAGGGGTCCAGGGGACGGATGGAGAAGGTCCCGAGGGCCGCGTCGGTGCGGGCGAAGAGGAGTTCAGGGGTGGTGCTCATGCGTGCATGCCTTCCGGGGCCGCGAACTGCTGGAACGCGATGGACTTCTCGACCTTGTAGTACTCGCGGCCGAGGAGCTCACCGACGATGTACGCGTTGCGGTACGCGGCCATGCCCAGGTCGGGCGAGGTGAGGGAGTGGTTGTGGGTGGTGCCGTTCTGGAGGTACACCCCGCGGCCGGTGACGTCGACGGCGTAGTTCCGGCCGGCGTCGAGGCGCCCGTGGCCGTCGAAGTTCAGCCGGTCGTGGACGGGGGCGAGGAACTCCGGCGCCACGTACTTGTAGCCCGTGGCCAGGACCAGGCCTTCGGTGGTGAGGGCGAAGTCCCGCTCCTGCTCCTCCTGGCGCAGGCCCAGCGTGTACGTGCCCGTGGTGGTGTCGTACGCCGTGCTGTTCAGGGAGGTGTTGGTGAGCAGGGTCGTGGGGACCGTGCCCGGCATGGTGACCTTCTTCTGGTAGAGCAGGTCGAAGATGGCGTTGATGAGGTCGCCGTCGATGCCCTTGAAGAGGTTCTTCTGCTGGCTCTCCAGCCGGTAGCGGGTCTCCTCGGGGAGGGCGTGGAAGTAGTCCACGTACTCCGGGGAGGTCATCTCCAGCGTGAGCTTGGTGTACTCCAGCGGGAAGAAGCGCGGGGAGCGGGTGACCCAGTTGAGCTGGTAGCCGTGTACGTCGATCTCGGCGAGGAGGTCGTAGTAGATCTCGGCGGCGCTCTGGCCCGAGCCGATCAGGGTGATCGACTTCTTCTTCTGGAGGGACTCCTTGTGCTGCATGTACGAGGAGTTGTGCAGGAAGTCCCCGCCGAGGTTCTCGCAGGACGCCGGGACGTGCGGCGGGGTGCCGGTGCCCAGGACCAGGCGGCGGGCCCGGTGGGTCTCGCCGCGGTCCGTGCGGACCTCGTACACGCCGGCGGCCTCGTCGTAGGTCACCTCGGTGACGGAGGTGGAGTACAGGACGTTGTCGAGCCGGTCGGCGGCCCAGCGGCAGTAGTCGTTGTACTCGGCGCGCAGCGGGTAGAAGTTCTCCCGGATGTAGAAGGAGTACAGCCGGTCCTTGTCCTTCAGGTAGTTCAGGAAGGAGAAGGGCGAGGTCGGGTCGGCGAGGGTGACCAGGTCCGACATGAACGGCGTCTGCAGGTGTGCGCCGTCCAGGAACATCCCGGCGTGCCACTCGAAGTGCGGCTTCGACTCGATGAACAGCCCGTCGAGCTCGTCGATCGGCGCGGTCAGGCAGGCGAGTCCCAGGTTGAAGGGACCCAGGCCGATGCCGATGAAGTCGTGGGGCTTAGCGGTGGACGGCAAGGGATTCTCCCAGGAACTGCTCGGCGTGTGCGGCGAGGAGGTCGAGGACGGCCGCGATGTCGGCCGTCGTGGTCTGCGGGTTGAGGAGGGTGAACTTCAGGTACTGCTTCCCGTCCACCTTGGTGCCGGCGACGACGGCCTCACCGGAGGCGAACAGGGCCTTGCGGGCGTGCAGCTGGGCCTCGTCGACGAGGTCGGCGCGCGTCTCGCCGGCGGGCAGGTAGCGGAAGACGAGCGTGGAGATCTGGGGCTCGACGACGACCTCGAAGCGCGGGTCGGCCGCGATGACGTCGTAGCCGGCGGCGGCGAGGTCGACGACCTGGTCGAAGAGGGAGCCGACACCGTCGGCGCCCATGATCCGCAGGGTCATCCAGAGCTTGAGGGCGTCGAACCGGCGCGTGGTCTGGATGGACTTGTCGACCTGGTTCGGGATCCGCTCCTCGGCCATCCGGCGCGGGTTGAGGTAGTCCGCGTGGTACGTGGCGTGCTTGAGGGTGTCGCGGTCGCGGACCAGCATCGCGCTGGAGCTCACGGGCTGGAAGAACGACTTGTGGTAGTCGACGGTGACCGAGTCGGCCTTCTCGATGCCGTCGAGGAGGTGCCGGCGGGTGGGGGAGACCAGCAGTCCGCAGCCGTAGGCGGCGTCCACGTGCATCCACGCGGAGTGCTCGTCGGCCAGGCGGGCGATCTCGGGGAGCGGGTCGATGGACCCGAAGTCGGTGGTGCCGGCGGTGGCGACGACGGCCATCGGGAAGAGGCCCTCGGCGGCGCAGCTCTCCAGCTCCAGGGCCAGGACCGAGGTGTCCATGCGGCGGTTGCGGTCGACGGGCACGGAGATGACGGCCTCGTAGCCGAGGCCCAGCATGGCGGCGGACTTCTGGACGCTGAAGTGGCTGGCCTCGGAGGTGAGGATGCGCAGCTTCGGCAGCAGTTCGGCCTTGGTGAGCTCGGTGCCGGCGTCGAGGGCGCGCTTCATCACGGTCCGGCAGGCCTCGTCGCGGGCCAGGAGCAGGGCGTGGAAGTTCGACTGGCTGCCGCCGGAGGTGAAGATGCCGTCCGCGCCCTCGCCGAGGCCGATGCGGCGGGCGGTCCACTCGATCAGGCGGCGCTCGATGAGCGTGCCGCCGATGGACTGGTCCCAGGTGTCGAGGGAGGAGTTGACGGCCGACAGGACCGCTTCGCCGACCACCGCGGGGATGACCACCGGGCAGTTGAGGTGGCCCAGGTAGCGCGGGTGGTGGAAGTAGACGGCGTCGCGGAGGTAGACGTCCTCCAGCTCGTCCAGGGCGGCGGTGGCGTCGCCGAGCGGCTTGTCGAGGTCGATCCCGTTGATGACCGGGGCGAGTTCGTCGACGGATATGCCGGTGTGGGGCCGCTCGGTCGTGGCGAGTTTGGCGGCGACGCGGTCGACGCCCTCGGTGACGGAGCGCCGGTAGAGGTCCGCGGTCGTCTCGTTGAGCAGATGCGAGCGCATCAACTTTCCTCCGGGCAGGGGAAGCGGGGGGACGGGTGAGGCTTGGGGTGCGAGAGTTAGGTTAGCCTAACCTTAATTCGATCACAAATGCGGGAGGCCCCGGCGAATGCCGGGGCCTCCCGTGTGAAATTCCGTGCACGGCACGGGCGTTGTGCCTAGAGCTCGGACGCCGGGTCCTCGCTCGGGGCCTTGCCCGCGTACGCCTCGGCGAGCAGCTGCTCCTCGCTCGCGCCGAGTCGCCAGTAACCGGTGAAGCGCACCGCGCGCCGGTCGAGGGAACGTTCCTGCACCAGGTGGCGGCGTACGACTCGGATCGTGCCGGCCTCGCCCGCCAGCCAGGCGTACGGGGCCTCGGCCGCGGGCAGTCCGGCCTCCCGCATCTCCTCCACCACGCGGCCCGCCCGGCCGGGGCCGGACGCGCCCTTCTCGCGCACGATCCAGGTGATGTCCGCGTCGGCGGCGGTGCGCAGGGCCAGCCGGTCGTCCGCGTGCGGGACCTCGAACCAGGCCCTGACCTTCGCGCCGGCCGGGAGCCGGTCCAGGATCGAGGCGGCGGCGGGCAGGGCCGTCTCGTCCGCGTACATCAGGAAGGCGTCGGTGGCGGCCGGGGGCTGGAAGCGCACGGACTTGTTCTCCGCGACGGCCGGCCCGATCGCCATGATCCGGCGGCCGGTGACGGCCCTGCCCGCCCAGCGGGAGGCGGGCGAGGCGTCCCCGTGCAGGACGAAGTCGATGTCGACCTCGTCCACGCCCTCGTCCGTACGCCGCTGCTCGCGCACGGTGTACGAGCGCATCACCGGGCGGTCCTCGTCCGGCATCGCGCGCCAGGCCCCGAACCAGGTGTCCTCGTCGGTGGACGGCAGTTCGGTGTGCTCGGCGTTCCCGACCGGCAGGAAGAGCGAGAGGCTCTGGTCGTACCCGCCGGATCTGAAGTCCGCCAGGGATTCACCGCCGAAGGTGACGCGCAGGAACGAGTGGCCGAGGCGGCGCGTGCGCAGCACTTCCATCGTGAAGAAGCGGAAGTGCGCCACGGCCTGTTCGGCCTCGGATGCGGTGGCGGTCATGCGCGAGTCCCCCCTGGGATTCGAATGGGCGCCGGCGGCGGGTGTGGTGCCGGGCGGTCAGTGCCGGAGGCCGGGCCGCGGGCGGTGGCCCGCGGCCCGGCCTTCAGGACCGGCGGAAGAGGGTCAGGAGACCTTCTTGGCGTTCTGGATGGTCTTGGCGAGGTCCTCGAGGAGCTGCGCGCACTTCTCGTACGAGTAGATCGGCTCGGTCACGCGCGGGGCGACCTGGCCGGCCTTGACGGCGGGCAGCTCGTTCCAGGTCGGCTTGGCCTTCAGGGCCTCGGGCTGCAGGGCCTGGGTGCGGTTGTCGAGGAGGACGACGTCGGCCTTGTACTTGCCGGCGTTCTCCCAGCTCAGGCTCTCGTAGAAGCCCTGCGGGTCCAGCTTGTCCTGCTCGGGGGAGACGAACTCGACGCCCAGGGACTCGAAGTACTTCAGGTCGGCCGAGGTCTTCGGGGTGGAGACGTAGAAGAGCTGGTCGGCGCCGGAGCCGACGAGCACCTTGATGCCCGGGTTGGCCTTGACGGCCTCGCGGACCTTGGCGGAGGCGGCGTCGAAGCGGGCCTTGGCGTCGGCGGCCTTCTTCGAGTTCAGGTCGGCGCCGAGGGACTTGGCGAGGTCCGCGGTGCGCTCCAGGGCCTTGTCCATGGAGGCCTTGTCGCCCACGCCGATCGCGGCGGCCGGGGCCAGCTTCAGGATCTTGTCCTTGGAGGCCTCGGGGACGTACCAGTACGTGCCGTCCCAGGTGTTGGTGGCGAGCAGCTCGGGCTTGAGGGCCGCGTACTTCTCGACGTTGAACTCGTCGTAGACGTTGCCGAGGATCTCGACCTTGGAGATGTCCATCGAGCCGGCCATCGGGTCGGGCTTGCCGTCGGCCAGCTTGGTCGGGCCGAAGACGCCCTTGACCTGCACGCCGTAGTCGTACAGCGCGGCGGCGGTGCCGGTGTAGGCCACGATGTTCTTCGGCGTGGACTTGGCGGAGGCGGTCTTGTCCAGGTCGTCCTTGAAGCTCCATGCGCCCGAGGCGGCGGCCGTGCCGCCCTTGCCGCCCTCAGCGTCCTTCGCCTTGTCGTTGCCGCCGCACGCGGTGAGTGCCGCGACGAGGCCGAGGGCGCCGCCGGCGGCGACGAGACCGCGGCGGGAGAGGAACGTGGAGCTGGGCTTGGGCATGGGGAAGTCCGCTTTCGTACGTGCAGGGGCGGCCGGGGGACCCGAGGCCGTTCGGTGGGAAGGTTAGCCTAACCTTGGCCGAAAACGGTAAGGGGACCCTAATTTTTTTCGGGTCCCCTCGTCGTTCCCCGCACGCGGGGCGGGTGTTGCGTCAGCCGGCGAAGCCCAGTTCGCGGGCGATCAGCATGCGCTGCACCTCGCTCGTGCCCTCGCCGATCTCCAGGATCTTGGAGTCGCGCCACATGCGGGCCACCGGGTACTCGTTCATGAAGCCGTAGCCGCCGTGGATCTGCGTGGCGTCCCGGGCGTTGTCGACGGCGACCGTCGAGGAGTACAGCTTGGCGATCGCCGCCTCCTTCTTGAACGGCTCCCCGTGCACCAGTCGGGAGGCCGCGTCGCGCCAGCCGATACGGGCCATGTGGGCGCGCGTCTCCATGTCGGCCAGCTTGAACTGGATGGCCTGGTTGTCGCCGATCGGCCTGCCGAAGGCCTGCCGCTCCTTGGCGTACTTCACCGACTCGTCGACGCAGCCCTGCGCGAGGCCCGTGGCCAGGGCCGCGATGGCGATCCGGCCCTCGTCGAGGATCCGCAGGAACTGGGCGTAGCCGCGGCCCTCCTGGCCCACCAGGTTGGCGAGCGGCACCCGTACGTCGTCGAAGGACAGCTCGCGGGTGTCGGAGGAGTTCCAGCCGACCTTGGAGTAGGGCGCGGCCACCGTGAAGCCCGGGGTGCCGGACGGGACGATGATCGAGGAGATCTCCGGGCGGCCGTCCGCCTTGCGGCCCGTCACGGCCGTGACGGTGACCAGGCCGGTGATGTCCGTGCCGGAGTTGGTGATGAAGCACTTCGAGCCGTTGATCACCCACTCGTCGCCGTCGCGCACGGCCGTGGTGCGGGTGCCGCCCGCGTCACTGCCCGCGCCGGGCTCGGTCAGGCCGAACGCGCCGAGCACCTCGCCCGAGCAGAGCTTCGGCAGCCACTGCTGCTTCTGCTCCTCCGTGCCGAACAG
Source organism: Streptomyces sp. NPDC004126 (assembly GCF_050275515.1). NCBI lineage: Bacteria > Bacillati > Actinomycetota > Actinomycetes > Kitasatosporales > Streptomycetaceae > Streptomyces > Streptomyces sp. NPDC004126. The sequence continues at coordinate 153,157 of NZ_JBNNPF010000006.1, forward strand.
GTACAGGGGCATGGCGCCCAGGGAGACGCCCGCCTCCAGGGTGATCGCGACCGAGGAGTCGACGCGGGCCAGCTCCTCCAGGGCGATGCCGAGGGCGAGGTAGTCGCCGCCCATGCCGCCGTACTCCTCCGGGAACGGCAGGCCGAACAGGCCCATGCGGCCCATCTCGCGGACGATCTCGTAGGGGAACTCGTGCCGCTCGTACAGGTCGCCGATCTTCGGCGCGACCACGTCGTGCGCGAACGCCTCGACGGTGCGGCGGAGTTCCTCGTGCTCGGGGGTGAGCCGGTGGTCGAGGGACATGGTGTGACTACTCCTTGTGGGAGAGGGCGCGGACGGTGCGGGAGGGGCTGGGACGACCCAGCTGTTCGGCCATCCACACGCTCGTGGCGGTGAGGGCGGCCAGGTCGACCCCGGTCTCGATGCCGAGGCCGTCGAGCATCCACACCAGGTCCTCGGTGGCGAGGTTGCCGGTGGCGCTCTTGGCGTACGGGCAGCCGCCGAGGCCGCCGGCGGACGCGTCGACCGTGGTCACGCCGTGCTGGAGCGCGGCGAGGGTGTTGGAGAGCGCCTGGCCGTAGGTGTCGTGGAAGTGCACGCCGATCCGGTCGGTCCCCACGCCCGCGGCGTTCAGCTCGGACAGCAGGGCCTGCACGTGGCCGGGCGTGGCGACGCCGATGGTGTCGCCGAGGCTCAGCTCGTCACAGCCGAGGTCGAGCAGGGCCTTCGCGACGCGGACCACCTGGTGGACCGGGACGGCCCCCTCCCACGGGTCCCCGAAGCACATCGAGAGGTAGCCCCGCACGTGCGCCTTCCCGGCCTTGGCGCGGGCCACCACGGGCTCGAACATGGCGAGGGACTCGGCGACCGTCCGGTTCAGGTTGCGGGCGGCGAAGGTCTCCGTGGCCGAACCGAACACGGCGATGCGGGTCGCCCCCAGGGCGAGCGCCCGGTCCAGGCCGCGTTCGTTGGGGACCAGGACCGGGAGTGCCGCGTCCACGTCGGAGAGGAGGGGGAAGAGCTGCTCGGCGTCGGCGAGTTGGGGGACCCACTTGGGGTGGACGAAGCTGGTGGCCTCGATGGTGGTCAGGCCGGCGGCGGCGAGCCGGTGGACGAACTCGGCCTTCACCCCGGTCGGCACGGCCGTCTTCTCGTTCTGCAGCCCGTCGCGCGCGCCGACCTCGTGGATGCGGACGCGGGGCGGGAGCCCGGCGGGGGCCGGGACGGTCATGGGCAGCCCGTTCACGAGGCCTCCTCCTCTTCGTCGGCGGTCACCACGGCCAGGACCTGGTCCATGGCGACGGTGGTGCCCGGGGTGACGTCGAGTTCGGTGACGGTGCCGGCGTGCGGGGCGGAGATGACGTGCTCCATCTTCATCGCCTCGACGACCAGCAGGCTCTGCCCGGCCGTGACCTTGTCGCCGACGGCCACCTTGACGACGGTGACGGTGCCGGGCATGGGGGCGGCCAATGTGTCCGCGCCGGAGTGTCCACTCCCGCTCAGGGCGGCTGCCACCGGGTCGTGGTGCTGGACGTGCCAGCTGTCGCCGTCGCGTCCGAGCCAGGTCCCCTCCGGGGAGGTGGCGTGGGCGAACCGGTGGGTGATGCCGTCCAGTTCGATGGTGAGGGTGTCGGGGGTCAGGGCCACGATCCGGCCCAGGGCCGGGCCGCTGGGGCTCTGCCCCAGACCCCGCGCCTCAAGCGCCGGCGGGGCTTGATCTGCTGCGGCGCCGCCGTCGGGTGCGGGCAGCAGGAGCTCCTGCGCCCTGCCCCGCTGCCGGGTGCGGATCGCGACCGGGTCCTGCCCGGGCAGGCGGAAGTGGTGCACTGCCCAGGCGGGGGTGCCGCCCAGGCGCCAGCCGTTGCCGGAGGAGAAGGGGTCGACCCAACCGCCGCCATCCAGCCCCGCGGGCGTTTGAGGCGCGGGTCCGGGCAGAGCCCGGTTTCGGGAAGGGGCGGGGTGGGGGGAAGAAGCCAGCAGGGCGGCCGCCGCGTACACCTCGGCCGGCACCCCTTCGGGCAGGAGCCCGCCGAGGTCCCGCTCCACCAGGCCGGTGTCCATGTCGCCCGACACCACGTCGGGGTGCGCGAGCAGGCGCCGAAGGAACCCGGCGTTGGTCTGGACGCCCAGGATCACGGTGTCGGCCAAGGCACCCCGCAGCACCCGCAGGGCACTGGCCCGGTCCGGCCCGTACGCGATGACCTTCGACAGCATCGGGTCGTACGTGGAGCCGACCGGCACCCCAGCCGTCAGGCCTGAGTCCGTCCGCACCGCCCCGCCGTCCGGCTCCGACAGCGCCAGCACCGTGCCGCCGGACGGCAGGAACCCGCGTGCCGGGTCCTCCGCGCAGACGCGGGCCTCGATCGCGTGCCCGGTCAGCCGGATCCCGTCCTGGGTGACGGGCAGCGGCTCGCCGGAGGCGACCCGCAGCTGCTGCTCCACCAGGTCCAGGCCGGTGACCAGCTCGGTCACCGGGTGCTCCACCTGGAGGCGGGTGTTCATCTCCATGAAGTAGTACGAGGACGGGTCCCCGCCCGGGACGATGAACTCCACCGTGCCCGCGCCGACGTACCCGCAGGAGCGCGCCGCCTCCACGGCCGCCGCGCCCATCGCCGCGCGCGTCTTCTCGTCCAGCAGGACCGAGGGGGCCTCCTCGATGACCTTCTGGTGGCGCCGCTGCAGGGAGCACTCGCGCTCGCCCAGGTGCACCACGTTCCCGTGCGCGTCGGCCAGCACCTGGATCTCGATGTGCCGGGGCCGGTCGATCCACCGCTCCACGAGCAGGGTGTCGTCGCCGAAGGAGGACTTCGCCTCGCGGCGGGCGGCCGCGATCTCCTCGGCGAGCACCGCCTCGTCGCGCACCAGGCGCATGCCCTTGCCGCCGCCGCCCGCGGAGGGCTTGAGCAGGACCGGCATGCCGATCTCCGCGGCGGCCGCGGCCAGTTCGGCGTCCGTCAGGCCGCTGCCGGAGGAGCCCGGGACCACCGGGACGCCGGCCGCGCGGACCGTCTCCTTGGCCGTGATCTTGTCTCCCATGAGGGAGATGGCGGAGGCGGGCGGCCCGATGAAGGCCAGCCCGGCCTCCGTGCAGGCCGCCGCGAAGGCCGCGTTCTCGGCGAGGAAGCCGTAGCCGGGGTGGACGGCCTCGGCGCCGGTGCGCTTCGCGGCGTCGAGGAGCCGCTCCACCGACAGGTAGCTCTCGGCGGCGGCCGCCGGGCCGATCCGGACGGCCGTGTCGGCCTCCCGTACGTGGCGGGCGTCGGCGTCGGCGTCGCTGAAGACGGCGACGGAGCGGATGCCGAGCTGCCGCAGGGTGCGGATGACGCGTACCGCGATCTCGCCGCGGTTGGCGACCAGAACAGTGCTGAACATCGAAGGGGTCCTCACGTCACTCACGTCACATACGGAAGATGCCGAAGCCGGAGTCGCCCAGGGGGGCGTTCGCGCACGCGGTCAGGGCCAGCCCCAGCACCTGCCGGGTCTCCAGCGGGTCGATGACCCCGTCGTCCCACAGCCGCGCCGTCGCGTAGTAGGCGTTGCCCTGCTCCTCGTACTGCGCGCGGACCGGGGCCTTGAAGGCCTCCTCGTCCTCGGCGGGCCACTCCTGGCCGGCGCCCTCGATCTGGTCCCGCTTGACGGTGGCCAGCACCGAGGCGGCCTGCTCGCCGCCCATCACCGAGATCTTGGCGTTGGGCCACATCCACAGGAAGCGCGGCGAGTACGCCCGGCCGCACATCGAGTAGTTGCCCGCGCCGTAGCTGCCGCCGACGACCACGGTCAGCTTCGGGACCCGGGCGCAGGCCACCGCGGTGACCATCTTCGCGCCGTGCTTGGCGATGCCGCCCGCCTCGTAGTCGCGGCCGACCATGAAGCCGGAGATGTTCTGGAGGAAGAGCAGCGGGATGCCGCGCTGGTCGCACAGCTCGATGAAGTGGGCGCCCTTCTGGGCGGACTCGGCGAACAGGATGCCGTTGTTCGCGATGATGCCGACCGGGTGGCCGTGGATCCGGGCGAAGCCGGTGACCAGGGTCTGCCCGAACTCCGACTTGAACTCCTGGAAGCGGGAGCCGTCCACGACGCGGGCGATGATCTCGCGGGCGTCGTAGGGGGTGCGGGAGTCGACGGGGACCGCGCCGTAGAGGCCGTTCGGGTCCACCTTGGGCTCCTCGGGAGCCTCGACCGACCAGGGCAGGGCCCCGCGCGCGGGCAGGGTCGCCACGATGTTCCGGACGATCCGCAGTGCGTGCGCGTCGTCCTCCGCGAGGTGGTCGGTGACGCCGGAGACCCGGGAGTGGACCTCGCCGCCGCCGAGCTCCTCGGCCGTGACCACCTCGCCGGTGGCGGCCTTCACCAGCGGCGGGCCGCCGAGGAAGATCGTGCCCTGGTTGCGGACGATGACGGCCTCGTCGCTCATCGCCGGCACGTACGCTCCGCCGGCCGTGCAGGAGCCGAGGACGGCGGCGATCTGCGGGATGCCGGCCCCGGACATGCGGGCCTGGTTGTAGAAGATCCGGCCGAAGTGCTCCCGGTCGGGGAAGACCTCGTCCTGCATGGGGAGGAAGGCGCCGCCGGAGTCGACCAGGTAGAGGCAGGGGAGACGGTTCTCCAGGGCCACTTCCTGGGCGCGCAGGTGCTTCTTGACGGTCATCGGGTAGTACGTGCCGCCCTTGACGGTGGCGTCGTTCGCGACGATCACGCACTCGCGCCCGCTGACCCGGCCGATGCCCGCGATCACCCCGGCGGCGGGGGCGGCGCCCCCGTACATGCCCTCGGCGGCCAGCGGGGCCAGCTCCAGGAAGGGGGAACCGGGGTCGAGGAGGGTGTCCACGCGGTCGCGGGGGAGCAGCTTCCCGCGCGCGGTGTGGCGGGCGCGGGCCTTCTCGCCGCCGCCGAGGCGGGCCGCGTCGAGCCGGGCGCGCAGGCCTTCGGCCAGTTCGCGGTGGGCGGCCTCATTGGTCCGCCAGGCCTCGGACGCCGGGTCCGCGGCGCTCGTCAGCACTGGTGCCTGCTGCATCGGTCGAGCTCCCTTGCTCGTGCACGCTTTGTTAATGACCGTTAACGCGTTTGGGTTTCAGGTTAACGAGCGCTAACCGCCCTGTCTAGAATGGATTTCCATGAGCACCAGAGCGGCCACCCCGACCCGTCGCGAGCAGATCCTCAGTGAGGCCGCTCGTCTCTTCGCGGAGCGCGGCTTCCACGGCGTCGGCGTGGACGAGATAGGGGCGGCGGTCGGCATCAGCGGCCCCGGCCTCTACCGGCACTTCGCCGGCAAGGACGCCATGCTCGCCGAGCTGCTCGTCGGGATCAGCGAGCGGCTGCTGACCGGCGGCCGGCGGCGCGTCGAGGAGGCCGCCGGGGACCCGGAGGCGATCCTCGCCTCCCTCGTCGAGGGGCACATCGACTTCGCCCTGGACGACCGGGCGCTGATCACCCTGCACGACCGCGAGCTCGACCGGCTGCGCGAGGCCGACCGCAAGCTCGTGCGCCAGCTCCAGCGGCAGTACGTCGAGCTGTGGGTGGAGGTCGTACGGGAACTGCACCCCGAGGTCGGCGAGGCGGAGGTGCGGGTGGCCGTGCACGCCGTCTTCGGCCTGCTGAACTCCACCCCCCACCTGGCCGCGCCGGGCCGCGAGGCCACCGAGTCCCTGCTGCGCAGGCTGGCCAACGGGGCCTTCGGGGCGCTGTCGGGGTGAGGCCCGGCTCAAGGGGTGCTTGGCGGAACGGACGCCTCCGGGTCGGCGGCGGCAGAATGGGCCGCATGCCGAAGCCGATAGAGACGCCCGTACCCAGCCGCGCCGAACTCATCGACCACCTGGTCCGCACGCGGATCGCGGGGCAGGTCGCCACCCCGCGCGAGAACAACCTCTCCCACTACCGCAAACTCGCCAACGGCGACCGGCACTACTGGCTCGGCCTGGAGCTCGGCGACCGCTGGGCCGACGAGCAGGACGTACTGGCCGTGATGGCCGAGCGCGTCGGCGTCGTCGACGACCCGGCCCACCGGGCCGGCCAGGACACCATCGACCCGGAACTGACCGTCGCCGGCCTGGACCGGATGGCGGCCCGGCTGCACAAGGCCGCCCTCGACCGGCACAGCGTGCTGCTGGCCACCGGCCACCCCGGCGGCCTGCTCGACGTCCACCGCGCCACCGCCGACGCGCTGCGCGCCGCGGGCTGCGAGATCGTCCGGATCCCGGCCGGCCTGGTCGCCGACGAGGGCTCGGTGTGGCAGTTCGCCGACGTGGCCGTGCTGGAGCGGGGCGCGACCCTGTGGCACACCCACTCCCCGGCCCCGATGGCCGCGATCCTGGACGGCCTCGCGGCGGAGGGCCGCCCGCAGCCGGACCTGGTCGTCGCCGACCACGGCTGGGCGGGCTGCGCGGCGCAGCGCGGGCTGGACGCGGTGGGGTACGCGGACTGCAACGACCCGGCGCTGTTCCTCGGCGAGGCGGAGGGCACCCTCCAGGTCGCGGTCCCCCTGGACGACCACGTCCGCGACCCGCGCTTCTACGACCCGATGGTGGCCTACCTCCTCTCGGCGGCGGGCCTGCGGTAGCCCTGGCCGGGCGGGGGCCTCGGCCCTGCGGGGCTGTCCCCTACCCGCCCTTCGCCCGTTCCCCGGAGGCTCCGCCCCCGGACCCCCGCGCCTCAAACGCCGGCGAGGCTATAAATAGCCCCGCCGGCGTTTGAGGCGACGGGCGCGGAGCGCCCGTAAGGGTCCGGGCAGCGCCCGGGGAACGGTGGAAGGGCGGGTAGGGGACCAGCCCCGCGCAGCGGGCAACCACCCGCACCCGACCCACCGGCATCAGCCACCCGAACCGGCCCCGCCCCGCACCCGACGGGCGGAGTCCGGCGCAGCGGCGCGAAGCCGGGGAGGCCGCCCGCGGCCGAGCCGCGCGAGCGGCGCGTCGAGAAGGAGTGCGGCCCGTCAGGAAGGGGCTCCCCCGGCCAGGCCGGTCTTGGCGCCCGCCCCGCACAGCGGGACGACCGCCCGGCGTCCGCGGAGCGGGTCGCCGGGGGCGCCGGGGGCGACCGCCGCCCAGCAGGCGGCCGCCGTGGGTTCCACGAAGAGGCCGCGCCGCGCCAGGTCCCGCTGCGCCTCGCGGAGCCGGTCGTCCGGGACCGTCACGAAGGTGCCGCCGGACTTGCGGACCGCCGCCAGGATCTGCCGGGCCCGCGGCGGGGCCGGGATCGCGATGCCTTCCGCCGCCGTCGGCAGCTGCGGCACCGGGGCGGCGTCCTCCGCGCCCGCCGCGAAGGCGGCCGCCAGCGGGGACACGGCCTCCGCCTGGACCCCGATCAGCGCGGGCGGCCGTACGCCGTGCCGGGCGGCCAGCTCCTCCACCGCCAGGGCCGCGCCGAGCAGCAGGGTGCCGTTGCCCACCGGCACGACCAGCGCCTCCGGGAGCCGGCCGCCGAGGGCCTCCCAGATCTCGTAGACGTACGTCTTGGTGCCGTGCAGGAAGTACGGGTTGAAGACGTGGCTGGCGTAGAACACCCCCGGCTCGTCCGCCTCCGCCCGCGCGGCCCGCGCCGTGGCCTCGCGGCCGCCCGCGACGACGCGTACGGCGGCCCCGTGGGCCCGCATCTGCTCCGTCTTCTTCTCCGAAGTGCCCTCCGGCACGAAAACTTCACAACTCAGCCCGGCCCGCGCGCAGTACGCCGCCACGGACGTGCCCGCGTTGCCGCTGCTGTCGGCGACGACCCGCTCGGGGGCCAGCCGGCGCGCCAGTTCGGCGAGCATGACGGCGCCCCGGTCCTTGAAGGACAGCGTCGGCATGAGGAAGTCGAGCTTGGCGTGAATCCGCTCCGACAGCGGCACCAGCGGGGTGTGCCCCTCCGACAGCGAGACCGAGAACGCCCCCGGCAGGGGCAGTGCGGGCGCGTACCGCCACAGCGAGTGGGGTCCGGCCGCCGGTTCGAGGGGGGTGGCCGGATCGGGTGTGAAGTCGAGGTCCCAGGGGCCGCCGCACAGGGGGCAGCACCACGGCGCGGTCCGCACGTCCGCGTGCGTGCCGTCCTCGGGGCAGACGTAACCAGGAAGTGCGTGCGTCATGTGCGGAGCACCTTTGCTCGTTCATGGCCGTTGTATGGCACGGATGTTACGCGTCCGTGGTGCGTCCGTTGTGCTCTTGTGGGATGGCGGCGGGGTGGGTCAACCTTTCGGGGACGACGGCCCGTTGGGGCGGATTCGTTGTCATGGACATGCCTGAAAAGAGTTCTTCCGCGTGTCCTCGCACCGCCGCCCGGCACCCGCAGACCACCCCCTACGAGGAGGACCCCCCACATGTCCGTGATGCGTCACACCCGCCGGAGGATCGCCGGCGTCAGCGCGACCGCCGTCGTGGCCCTCGCGCTCGGCGCGGCCGCCGCCTTACCCGCCGCCGCGGCCGACGGCGCCCCGCAGGGCGTCATCGAGAACGCAGGCGCCGCCGGGGCCGTCCCCGGCAGCTACATCGTGACCCTGAAGGACTCCGCCGCCCGCTCCACCGCGGACAGCGGCAAGGCCGTCGCGAAGCGGTACGGCGCGAAGATCGACCGGACCTACAGCGCGGCCCTCAACGGCTACTCCGTCGAGGTCTCCGAGGCGCAGGCCAGAAAGCTCGCGGCCGACCCGGCGGTGCAGTCGGTCGTGCAGAACCGCACCTTCACGGTCGACGCCACCCAGCCCAACCCGCCGTCCTGGGGCCTGGACCGCATCGACCAGCGGGCCCTCCCGCTCGACCAGAGCTACACCTACCCCGACAAGGCCGGCGAGGGCGTCACCGCGTACATCATCGACACCGGCGTCCGCATCACCCACCAGGACTTCGGCGGCCGCGCCTCCTACGGCTACGACGCCGTCGACAACGACAACACCGCCCAGGACGGCCACGGCCACGGCACGCACGTCGCCGGCACCGTCGCCGGAGGCGCGTACGGCGTGGCCAAGAAGGCGAAGATCGTCGGCGTCCGCGTCCTCGACAACAACGGCTCCGGCACGACGGCCCAGGTGGTCGCCGGCATCGACTGGGTCACCCGCAACGCCGTCAAGCCGGCCGTGGCGAACATGTCGCTCGGCGGCGGCGCGGACTCCGCGCTCGACACCGCCGTGCGCAACTCCATAGCCGCCGGCATCACCTACGGCGTCGCGGCCGGCAACGAGTCCACCGACGCCTCCACCAAGTCCCCGGCGCGCGTGGCCGAGGCCATCACCGTCGGTTCGACCACCAACACCGACGCGAAGTCCAGCTTCTCCAACTACGGCTCCATCCTGGACATCTTCGCGCCGGGCTCCTCCATCACCTCCGCCTGGGGCACCAGGGACACCGCGACGAACACCATCTCGGGCACCTCGATGGCCACCCCGCACGTCGTCGGCGCGGCGGCCCTCTACCTCTCGCAGAACCCGGCGAGCACCCCCGCCCAGGTCCGCGACGGCCTCGTCGCGGCGGCCACCCCGAACGTGGTGACCGGCCCCGGCACCGGGTCCCCCAACCGCCTGCTGAACGTGGGCGCGAGCACCACCCCGCCGAACCCGGGCACCAAGTTCGAGAACACCGCCGACTACGCGGTCAACGACAACGCCACCGTCGAGTCGCCGGTCACCGTCAGCGGCATCTCCGGCAACGCCCCGGCCGCGCTGAGCGTCTCGGTCGACATCAAGCACACCTACATCGGTGACCTGAAGGTCGACCTCGTCGCCCCCGACGGCTCGGTCTACAACCTGCACAACCGCAGCGGCGGCAGCGCCGACAACATCATCCGCTCCTACACGGTCAACGCCTCGTCCGAGGTGGCCAACGGGGTGTGGAAGCTGCGGGTGAACGACAACGCCAACGTCGACACCGGCAAGATCGACTCCTGGGCGCTGCAGTTCTGACCGGGGCACTGAACTCCTCCGCCCGGGCGACCGGGTGGCGAGGGGCGCGATAACAGGCTGGATCGCGCGATGAACGCGGGGGCGACCGAGTAGTCGGTCGCCCCCGCTGCGTACTATTTCGCGCATTCGTTCGCGCCGCCCCTGATGGAGCACTCGCCCGGTGACCACCCCGCCCCCGCAACATCCCCCCGCCGGCCCGGGCCACTCCTGGCCACCGCCGCCGCCGGTGTGGGGGCCGCCGCCCGCGTACGGGCACCCGCCCGCGCTCAACGGGTTCGCCCTGGCCTCCCTGCTGGTCGGGCTGCTGTGCTTCCCGCCGCTCGGGATCGTCTTCGCCGTCGTGGCGCTGGTGCAGATCGCGCGCAAGGGGGAGCGGGGCCGGGCCCTGGCCGTCGCGGGCCTGGTGGTCTCGCTGCTGATGACGGCCGTCCTGGTCACCGGCGTGACCCGGTACGCGGAGCACTTCGCCGGCGCGCTGGGCGGCGGGCGGTACGCGGAGCAGGTCGAGGGCCAGCTGACGGGGATGGACGAGCTGCGCGCGGGCGACTGCTTCAACGTCCCCGGTGGCGACCTCCTGGACGAGGCCCGCTTCACCTACCGGATCGGCTGCGACCGGGTGCACGACGCCGAGGTGACGGCCGCGACGGTGATCGGGCAGAGCTCCTACCCCAGCAAGGGGTGGCTGAAGGAGAACGCCACGGACGCCTGCTGGAAGGCGCAGGACGCGTACGCGATGGACTCGTGGGCGCTGCCCGGGTACGCGGAGATGTTCTACTTCACCCCCTCGCCGGACAGCTGGCAGAACGGCGACCGGCGGCTCCTGTGCCTCATCGGCACGTCGACGCAGGAGCACAAGGGCAGTCTGCGCAAGGATGCGGGCATGCTGACGCCGGACCAGGTGACCCTGCTGGGCGCGCTGAACACCGTGGACCAGGCGCTGGGACGCGTCCCCGACCGGGAGCTCGACGAGGCGCTGCCCGAGCACCAGAAGTGGGCGCGGGGCGTGGACGAGGCGCTGGCGGCACAGGAGCGGATGCTCCAGGGCGTCACCTCGCGCCAGGGCACGGGCCCGGCGGCGGGGGCGCGGCTCCGGGAGGTCGCCGCGGCGCGCAAGGAGTGGCAGCGGGCGGCGCGGGCGGCCCGGCCGGGCGACTTCCAGCGGGCCTGGGACGCGGCGCTCGCGGCGCTGTCCGTGGACACGGAGAAGGCGCTGCGAGGGTCGTACGGGCTCTCGACGCAGGTTCCGGAGTGGCTGCTGCCGGGTCCGGACAGTTCGGGGGCGGGGTCCGGGCGGGGGCCCTCGTCGGAATCCGTCTGAGGTCCTGTGGGTAACGCGCGGTAACGGGTTTGAGTGACCTGGGTTCATCACATCGGGTGAAACTCTGGCCCGTGCTTGCGCTGCTCAACCGTCGGTTGCCAGGGTGTAGCTGTCTGTCAACCTGATGGGAGTGGCTCGTGACTTTCGGTGAGCAGCCGGCCTATCTCCGCGTCGCCGGGGATCTGCGACGGAAGATCGTCGACGGCTCCCTGCCCCCGCACGCCCGGCTCCCTTCCCAGGCCCGGATCCGCGAGGAGTACGGGGTCTCCGACACCGTGGCGCTGGAGGCGCGCAAGGTCCTCATGGCCGAGGGGCTGGTGGAGGGCCGCTCCGGGTCCGGTACGTACGTGCGCGAGCAGCCCGTGCCCCGCAGGGTCGCCCGCTCCGGCTACCGCTCGGCCGGTGCGTCGACGCCGTTCCGCCAGGAGCAGGCCGAGGCGGGCGCGCGCGGCACGTGGGAGTCCAGCAGCGAGCAGACGGCCGCGCCGGACCGGATCGCGGAGCGCCTCGGCATCGAGCCGGGGGACCGGGTCATGCGCACCCGGTACGTCTTCCGCGACGCGGGGGAGGCCATGATGCTCTCCACCTCCTGGGAGCCCCTGGCGGTGACCGGCCGGACCCCGGTGATGCTGCCGGAGGAGGGGCCGCTGGGCGGCTCGGGGGTGGTGGACCGGATGGCCGCGATCGACGTGGTCGTGGACAACGTGGTCGAGGAGGTCGGGGCCCGGCCGGGCCTGGCCGAGGAGATCATGACGCTGGGCGGGGTCCCCGGGCACGTGGTGCTGGTGGTGAGCCGTACGTACTTCGCGTCGGGCCGCGCCGTGGAGACGGCGGACGTCGTCGTTCCGGCGGACCGCTACCGCCTCTCGTACCACCTGCCTGTCCGGTAACAGCGCCCGTGCGGGGTTTTCGGTCGTTTCACCAGGGTCCGGGGTGCGCCCCGGACCCTTGTTCGAGTTCGGCCCGCGCGCAGCGGCGGGCCCTCCCACGTCGCCCACCCGCCGGTGCGCTCCCTGCGCCGGGTCCGGACCGGCGCGCACGCCCCGCTCGTACCCCTGGCCGGATGCGTACGCCCCCTGGGTACCTCTTCGTGAAAAACCGTATCCGCTCAGTAAAGGTCGGGCGTAAGCTCGGGCATATGCGCAATGCGGTTTCCTGGGCAGGTACAGCGGCGGAGGGTGAAGCGCGATGACCGACAGCGGTGCCCTGCTTCCATGGCTGGTCATACGTCAGGACGACAACGGCAACCGCTACCGGGTGGGTCGCTATCCCACCCGGGCCGAGGCCCAGAAGGTCGTCGACAGCCTCGACGACCGGGGACACAAGCAGCTCTACTGGGTCGAGCGGATCGGACAGGAAAGCCAGACCGCCACCACCAACTGAATCGGCTGAAGGCGCTGGCATAGGCTCCGCCCATGACTGTACGAGTGGTCGTGGGCGGAGCCCTTTGTCATGACGGGCGCCTGCTGGCCGCCCGGCGCAGCGCGCCGCCCGAGCTGGCCGGCCGGTGGGAGCTCCCCGGCGGCAAGGCCGAGCCGGGCGAGACCGTGCCCGAGGCGCTGGTGCGCGAACTGCGCGAGGAGCTCGGCGTGGAGACCGAGGCGCTGGAGCGGATCCCGGGGGAGTGGCAGCTGCGGCCCGACCTGGTCCTGCACGTGTGGACCGCCCGGCTGGTCTCGGGCGAGCCCGAGCCCCTGGAGGACCACGACGAGCTGCGCTGGCTGTCCCCGCACGAGCTGGACTCGGTGGACTGGCTCGACCAGGACCGGCCCTTCGTCGAGGAGGCCGGCCGCCGGCTGCGCGCCGGAGCGGGCGCGGGCCGGGCGGCGGAGCGGGACCGGTGAGGGGGCGGGGCGGGCGCCGCGTCGCACGGCGGGGCGCACCGGGGCGCGTGACGCTCCCGTTCTAGGCCGTCTGCGCCACAGTGCGCCGGTGCGTGGGGGATCGGGTGGTACGGCGCCCCGAATATCGGGTATGTCGCTATTAGTCCCTATCTCGCCCCCCTTTCGTCACCGACGAACCGGACAGGGGTCGCTGGTGGCCCGGGAAGTGATCGGCGTGATCGACACAGACGGTGAGTGCGCCGAGTGGGCCTTCCCCGCCGAGCCCGGTGCCGTCCGCACCGCACGCCACGCCGTGCGCGGCACCCTCCGCTCCTGGGGCCTCGACTCCGTCGGCGACGTGACCGTCCTGCTGGTCAGCGAGCTGGTCACCAACTCCCTGCGGTACGCCTCCGGCCCCATCGGAGTCCGCCTGGTACGGCGCAATCCGGCCGCGCCGGACCTGGCCGGCGGCCCGGCCCTGCTCGTGGAGGTCTCCGATCCGCTTCCGGATCCGCCCCGCGAGCGGGTCGCCAAGCCGGACGACGAGGGCGGCCGCGGCCTGCACCTCGTCGCCGTCTCCGCGCGCCGCTGGGGGACCAGGCACGGGAAGACGGGGAAAACCGTGTGGTTCGAGTTGGCTCTTCCTGGTGAGTAACAAGGAGAAGGGCGGCAGTGGGTCTCCCGGACGGCGTCTGGGGAGACCACCGGACATGGCCGGAAAACAACGGGACCCTTTTGTGATCGTGAACGCCGTGCCGTACGGGGCCGTGGTGCTGAATACTTCGGTCATGGCCGGTCCGGTTGCGGTGAGCTGGAGGGGACGGTCGCGTGAGCGAGATACCTGCGCAGACACATCAGGCCCATGTGCCCGGGGAGCCTTTGCACGACTCCCTGTGGCACAGCAGTCCGCCTGGCTCGATATACGACTACATAAAGGTCGCCTCCTTCTCGATCGGCCCTGACGGGCTCATCGACCAGTGGAGCCTGCGCGCCGAGGAACTCTTCGGGCTCAGCGCGGCCCAGGCGGTCGGCCGCGACCCCGTCGAGGCCTTCATGCCCCCCGAGCTGCGCGAGGGCGGCCACCGCAAGGTCGGCGAGATCCTCGACGGCAAGGAGTGGACCGGCCTGATCCCCTTCCGGATCCCCGGCGGCAGGGGCGCCCACGGCGTGGCCGAGATCTATGTGATGCCCACCCGGACCGAGAGCGCCGAGCGGGCCGCACTCTGCGTCGTCGTCGACGTGCGCGCGCTGCGCCGCATCGAATCCGACCTCGCCGCATCACAGGCCATATTCGGCCAATCCCCCTTCGGTTTCCTGCTCTTCGGCACCGACCTCACCGTGCAGCGCGCCAACCGGCGCTTCGCGACCGTCTTCGGCGGCACCGCCGCGGAGCACCGCGGCCGCACCGTCCACGACTACCTGCCGCCCCACGAGGCCGACCGGATGGCCGAAGCCCTGCGCCGGGTCCTGGAGACCGGCGAATCCGTCACCGACCTGCGGATCACCGGCGCCACCCCCCGCAGCCGCGACGACCGCCACTGGTCGATCAACCTCTACCGGGTGCACGACGGCACCGGCCGCCCCATCGGCGTCGCCGGCCTCGGCACCGACGTCACCCGCCGCCACCTCGCCGCCCGCGAGGCCGCCGGAGTCCGGCGCAACCTCGCCCTCCTCAACGAGGCCGGACACCGCATCGGCAACTCCCTCGACCTGGAGACCACCGCCCGCGAACTCCTCGACGTCACCGTCCCCGGCTTCTGCGACCTGGCCGCCGTCGACCTCTACCAGGGCCTGCTCCTCGGCGACGACGACCGCCCCGCCCGCCCCCAGGGACCCGGCGTGCCCTCCCTGCCCGACCAGGGCGCCCGCCGCGCCCCCTCCGCGAAACTGCGCCGGGTCGCCTTCGCCTCCGCCGTATCCGACGCCCCCCTGTCGGGGCCCGGCGCACTGGTCGCCGTGGGCGAGACCCACCGCTACCCCGCCGCCTCCCCCGGAGCGCGGGTCCTGCGCACCGCACGCCCCCGGCTGGTCGACGCCGCGGGCCCCGACGACCTCGTCCAGTCCACGCTGATCGTCCCGATGGTCGCCCACGACACCGTGGTCGGCCTCGCCCAGTTCTCCCGTACGAAGGGCAGCGAACCCTTCGGCGAACGCGACCGGGCCGTCGCCGTGGAACTCGCCGCACGGGCCGCCGTCTGCATCGACAACGCCCGCCTCTACCGGCGCGAGCACGAACGCGCCCTGATCCTCCAGCGCAGCCTCCTCCCGCCCGGCGACCCCGAGGCCGCCGGCCTCGACATCGCCTGCCGCTACCTGCCGGGCAACGCCGCCACCGAGGTCGGCGGCGACTGGTTCGACGTCATCGAACTGCCCGGGCACCGCACCGCCCTCGTCGTCGGCGACGTCATGGGCCGCGGCCTGCGCGCCGCCGTCGCCATGGGCGAACTCCGCACCGCCGTACGCACCCTCGCCCTGCTGGACCTGGAACCGGCCGAGGTGCTCACCGCCCTCGACGAGGTCGCCCGCGGCCTCGGCGCCCCCGGCGGCGCCCAGCAGGCCTCGCGCGCCGCCCTGCACTCCCGCGACGCGGACCGCTCCGAGGTCTACCTCGCCACCTGCGTCTACGCCGTCTACGACCCCGTCACCCGGCGCTGCACCATCGCCAACGCCGGCCACATGCCGCCCGTACTCGTCGAACCCGCCGAGGACGGCGCCGAACCGCCCCCCGGGCTGCTGCTGGAGATCCCCACCGGAATGCCGCTCGGCGTGGGCGGCGAACCCTTCGAGGAGGTCGAGGTCGAACTCCCCGAGGGCGCCCTGCTCGCCCTCTACACCGACGGGCTGGTCGAATCCCGCGACCACCCCCTGGAGGAGGGCCTGCGCGGGCTGCGCGGGGCGGTCGCCGATCCGTCCCGCCCCCTGGAGGAGGTCTGCGACCACGTCCTGAACACCCTCCACACCCGGCACGGCGAGGACGACATCGCCCTGCTCATGGCGCGGGTCCAGGGACTGCCCGTCGGCGCCGTCGGCGACTGGCAGCTGCCCCGCGAGGCCCGCTCGGTGGGCCGGGCCCGGGAACTCGCCCGCGCCAAACTGCCCGCCTGGGGCCTGGAGGGGCTCCTCGACACCACGGAACTGCTCGTCAGCGAACTCGTCACCAACGCCCTGCGGTACGGGGAGGGCGAGATCCGGCTCCGGCTGCTGCTGGACCGGACCCTGGTGTGCGAGGTCTGGGACGGCAACCTCGTCCAGCCCAGGCGCCGCCGCGCCCGCGACACCGACGAGGGCGGCCGCGGCCTCCAGCTCGTCGGCCTGCTCTCGGCCGGCTGGGGCACCCGCCGCACCCACCGGGGCAAGACCGTCTGGTTCGAACTCCCGCTCCCGATGCCGGGCGGCGCACCGGGAGAGGCGGTCACCGAACTGTCGGCGGAACAGCTGCTGGACATGTACGGCTGAGGGGCCCGTGCCGTGCCGTCCTCAGGCCGCGCGGGCTTTGAGGGCGGCCAGCCGGGCCTCGACCTCCGAGGTCCTGCCGAGGTCGTCCAGAGCCTCGAACTGGGCGTCCAGGGAGGAGGCCGCCAGCTCCGACTTGCCCATGGCCATCGCCTCCTCCCGCCGCACCTTCTCCTCGAAGCGGTGCAGTTCGCTGGTCGGGTCCAGCACGTCGATGCTCTTCACCGCGTCCAGCATGGTGTTCTGCGCCCGCGCCGTCTTCGCCCGTGCCACCAGCTCGTCCCGCTTGGCCTCCAGCTCCGTCAGCTTGTCCTTCATCGAGTCCAGGCCCGCCCTGAGCTTGTCCACGACCTCCGTCTGAGCGGCGATCACCGGCTCAGCCGTCGCCGCCTCCTTCTCCGCCTGCAACTGCCGGCCCAGGGCCACCTTCGCCAGGTTGTCGAAGCGGTCCGCGTCCGCCGCCGCGCCGGACGCGCGCAGTTCGTCCGCCTTGCGACTGGCGGCGAGGGCCTTGCCGCCCCACTCCGCGGCCGCGTCCACGTCCTCCTTGTGGTCGGCCTCCAGCATCCGCAGGTTGCCGATGGTCGTGGCCACCGCCTGCTCGGCCTCCGAGATGTTGTTCGAGTAGTCGCGGATCAGCTGGTCGAGCATCTTCTGCGGGTCCTCGGCCTGGTCCAGCAACGCGTTGATGTTGGCCTTCGCGAGCTGGGTGACACGGCCGAGGATGGTCTGCTTGCTCATCGGGGTCCTTCCGGGGTGGGGTGTGGTGCCTGCGCGTCGTTCAGAAGCGGCCGCCGCCGCCCATGCGGCCGCGGGTGCCGCCGCCCCCGTAGGAGCCGGGCCCGCCCCCGAACCCGCCCCCGCCGCCGCCCCCGAAGCCTCCGCCGAAGCCCCCGCCCCCGCCGCCGCCTCCGCGGCCGCCGCCCCGGAGGATCTCGCCGAGGATGATCCCGCCCAGCACGGCACCGCCCCGGCCGCCGCCCCCGCGCCGGCCCGCGTACGGGTTCCGGTACGCCCGTACGTCCTCCTCCGCCAGCTGCTGCGCCTGCCGGGCCAGCGAGTCCGCCTGCTGAGCCTCCGCCAGCGCCCCCGCCGGGTCCTGGCCGGCCAGCGCCACCGACCGCTCCAGGTGCCGCTGCGCCTCCGCCAGCCGGGTACGGGCCTGGCTGCCGACCGCACCCCGGCTGGTGGTCACGTAGTCCGTCGCCGCGCCGATCGCGCTGCGGGCCGACAACTGGGCCTGGTCCAGCAGCGCGGCCGCCCGCCGCCGCCCCGACTCCTGCTCACGCGCCCCCGCCAGGGCCTCGTCCAGCACCGCGTCCGCCTCCTCGACCCGGCGCAGCGCGTCGATCGGGTCGTACCGGCCGGCCGCCTGCTCCCGCCGCACGTCGGCCAGGACGGACTCCGCCCGGCCGATCCGGCCCCGCAGGTCGCCCGTGCCGGAGCCCGCCTGGGTACCGGTGAGCAGGCCGCGCGCGTCGGCCAGGTCCGTCTCCGTCTCGGTGAGGGCGCCCGGCAGCTTCCCGGCCGCCTCCGCCAGCTCCTGCGCCCGCCGCTCCACCGCGTCCACCAGGGTCGCCGCCTGGTCCACCGCGCCCTCGGCGGCCCGTACGTGCACGGCGGCCCGGCCGTTGTCCCCGGCGCCGAGCGCGGCCCGCGCCTCACCGAGGCTGGTCGTCGCGAACAGCAGCCGGTCCTCGGCCTGCTCCGCGTTGGAGGCCACCGGCGCGGCCGCGGAGTCCGCGTAGCGGCCCGTCAGCGCGACCAGGGTCGCCCCGGCCGTCGTCGTACGGCCCGCCAGCGCCCGGAAGCGCGCCTCCACCGCGGCCAGGGCCTGCGGGGCGTTCTTCTCCAGGTCCCGCAGCCGGTCGAAGTCCGCCGACTCGGCGTCGAGCCTGCGGTTGGCCTCCGTGCAGCGGGCCACGATCTCCTCCAGCATCCGCCGGCGGGTCGCGTCGTCCTCCGGGTAGGCGTCGTCCAGCTGCTGGCGCAGCCGGAAGGCGTGCGTCAGCTCGTCCTTGGCGTACGCCACCGCCGCGGTGAACGTACCGACCGCTTCGTCGCCGAACTGCGCGGCGGCGAAGCCGAGCTCCTCGGTGCTGGTGCGGACGGCGTCGTCGGTCTCCACGAGCAGGGCCTTCGCCGTGGCGTCGAGCTCGGGCAGCGGCGCCGGCCCGGCCCGCGCCCCGTCCCAGCCGGCATGGGAGGTCGTGGCACCCCGGCCCGTCCCGCCCCGCTTCCGGCGGCGCCGGTACGCGTAGGCCGCCAGCGCCCCGGCCCCGCCCACGACCACCACCGGCAGCACGAAGTCCCCGGCCCCGCCCTCCCCTTCGGCCGCCCCACCGGGGTCGGCGACGCCGGGGGTGACGGCGGGCACGGGCACCGGCTTCCCGCCGAGCACGGCGTCGTAGCCGTTCGCCGCGCCGATGGCGGCGCCCGCCCAGTCGTTCTGGCGCAGGGCGGGCTCGATGGCGGTACGGGCGACGTCCGCGAGCTGCGCCTCGGTGAATCCGGAGTCGACGTCGGCCGAATAGGCGTACTGCCGGTCACCGGTCGCCACCGCGAGCAGGAGGTCGTCCCGGCCGAGGCCGTTCTTCTGCGCGGTGGCGTCCGCCCAGCTCTGCGGGGCCCGCCCGGAGAAGTCGCGCACGTACGCCACGAAGAGCTGGACCTTCCGGTCGGCGTACAGCCGCTCCAGCGCGGCGGCCACGGCGGGCCCCCGGTCCCCGAGGGCACCGACGCGGTCGGTGACCTGCCCCTGCCGCGACAGCGCGACGGGATCCTCGGCCCGGGCCGGCGCCGCCGGCAGGACGAGGAGCGCTGCGGCGATGAGGACCGCGTGGGCGGCGGCGCGTCTCAGCGAGTACACATCTGGGAGGCTATGGCCCGCTCCGTCCCCCCGCACCCGGAGGTTGTCGGCCGTGCGCGGGTGGCGTCCCGCTGCGCGGGCCCGGCCCCTCCCCGCCCATCAACCGTTCTCGCCTCGAAGGCCGGCGGGGCTATGAACAGCCCCGCCGGCGTTCGAGGCGCGGGGGTCCGGGGCGCAGCCCGGGGGAACGGGCGAAGTGGGGGTCCCCCCGGACGGAGTCTGGGGGAGGGTAGGGGACCTCGCCCCGCGCAGCGGGCAACGCACCCGCACCCGACCCACCGGCCCCCGCCACCCAAACCGGCCCCGCCCCGCATCGGAATCGGGCGCGGCGCGTCAGGAGGGCAGCGGGACGGCCGTCAGGGTCGGATGGGCCTGGATCAGGGTGGCGGCGGTGACGACGGGGGCGGGACCGTCCGCCGGGTGGTCCCAGTGCCCGCGGGGCTTGCCCGTGGTGACGTCCAGCCCCGTGACGAACGGGAGGGCCGTCCGGCCCAGCAGACCCCGGCGCCCGCCGTGGGAGGAGCGTACGTACAGCACCCCCCGCCGCACCCCCAGCAGCTCCAGCACGCACGCCGTGCCCTCGCGCCGCGTCACCGGCCGCTGCCAGCGCACCGCCCCGCTCTCCGCGTCGAGCGCGAACACCACGTCCCAGCCCTGCTCCGCGCGGTACGCGGCCGCGTACACCACCCCGTCCTCGACGAGCAGCCCCGCCGCCGGCACCCCCGGCTCGAAGCGCCACAGCTCGTAGCCCTTGCGCCGGTCCAGGGCGCGCAGGACCCCGCCGTCCAGCACGTGCACCGGCCCGCCCGCCAGCTGGTCGGGGGCCGCCGACGCGCCGGCGTCGTAGCCGCGCGGCCACGACCACAGCGGGGTCCCGGTCGGCAGGTGCAGCGCCCGCAGCCGGCCGCCGCCCCCGAGGACCAGGCACTCGCCGGCGACGGTCAGCGACGCCCCGCCCGGCAGCGGATGCCGCCACACCGGTTCCCCGGCGGCCTTGTCCAGGGCGGTCAGTTCACCCTCCGCCGCGTGCAGCACCAGCCCCGGCACCGGGACCAGAGACGCCGGCTCCGCCAGCTCCCGCCACCACCGCACCCGCCCGTCCGCCGGATCCCGGACCACCAGCCGCCCGCGCGCCCCGCCGCCCGACCCCACGACCACGCACACGGTGTCCGCGTCGGCCGCGCACCACACCCGCTCCGGCTCCGGCAGCGGCCGCGCCCGCACCCCCTCGTCGGCGTACGCCGTCCAGCGCCCGGCCCCCGTCGAGGCGGCCGCGCACCCCGCGTCGGCGCCGGCCGTCCACACCACCCGCTCCCCGGCGGCGTACAGCGCGTCCGGCCGGTCCCCGGCCCGCCACCCCGCCGCCGGCCGGGGCCCGGCCGGGTCGGGGCGCGGCGCCGTCCCGCGCGGGGGCGGCGTGCCCGGGTCGGCCGCGGCGGCCGCCAGCCAGGGCGCTCCCGCCGTGCAGTCCCGCGCGATCCAGGCCAGTTCCCGGCCCCGCTCGGCGGGTTCGGCCAGCCGCCGGGCGGCGGCGGCCCGCTCCTGCGCGACGGCCGGGTCCAGCACGGAGGGCCGGCCCCGCGCGCTCAGGTCCCGGGCGGCGTCCAGGGCCGCGCGGGCCGCGTCCAGTTCCCCGTCCGCCGTGTCGGTCAGCGACTGCTCCGCGAGGGCCAGGGCCTCCGCCGCGCCCGCCCGGTCCCCGACGGCGGAGCGTTCGCCCGCCACCCGGCACAGCGCCCGCACCCGGGCCCCGCCGCCCGGGATCCGCGCGGCCAGCCGGAGCGCGGCGGGCAGGTCCCGCCGGGCGACGGCGGTGATGGCCCTGGACTCGGTGGCCGCCCGGACCACCGGGCTCTGGATCAGGGACAGGTACCCCTCGGCCCGGGGCAGGTCGGCCGGGGCACTCGCCAGCGCGGCCCGCGCCAGCACGGCCTCCTCCGCCGGGTCGCCGGCGAAGTACCGCCGGGCCAGCCGGAGCCCGCGTTCGGGGGCGACCGCCGCGAGCTCCTCGGCGACCTTGCGCAGCCGGGCCGTCCGCTTCGGGTCGGGCACCGTGAACAGGGCCTGCTGCGCGTCGGTCAGCACCCGTTCGGTGCGGGCGGGGGCGTCCCGTGAGATCCGCCGGGCCAGCCCGGTCAGCAGCGCGGCCACCCGGGCGCCGTCGCCGTCCCCGTCGGTCCAGGCCCAGAGCTCGGCGTCCGCCAGCAGCCGGCCCGCGAGCCCCGCGTCGAAGCGCGCCGCCGCCTCGGCCGCGAGGGCGAGCCCCTCGGTGCGCGCCTCGCCGGCCCCGGGCGGCAGGGAGGTCAGCGTCGCCTCGGCCTCCAGCAGCAGCTCCCGTACGAACTCCCGTACCGGGGCGGGCACGAAGCCGTCCGGCCCCGGCCCGGAATCCGGCCCGGCTCCCGGCTCCGGCTCCGGCTCGGGCGACTGGTCTGCCTCAGGCTCCCGCCCCGCCCCCGGCCGGGGATCCGGCAGGGCCGCCGGCTCCTCCCCGGTCCCCCCGCCCGGGACGGAGCCACCGTCCACGATCCGCCCCAGCCCCCGCAGCGCCCCCGCCACCCACTCGGCGGACTCCGGCCGGTCCCGCGGGTCCTTCGCCAGCAGCGCCAGCACCAGCCGGCCCAGCTCCGCGGACACCCCCGGCACCTCCAGCGGCTCCGGCGCGTCCTCCACGTGGCGCCGCATCAGGACGTACATCGGCTCCGCCGACCCGAAGGGCGGCTCCCCGCTCAGCAGGGCGTACAGCACGCACCCCAGCGCGTACAGGTCGCAGCGGGCGTCCACGTGCTCGCCGCGCCACTGTTCGGGCGCCATGTAGGGCGGGGTGCCGAACATCCGCCCGGTCACCGTCCAGCCGGCCGTCGCGTCGGCGGAGTGGGCTATGCCGAAGTCGCAGATCTTGAGGCGGCCGCCGGGCAGCAGGAAGAGGTTCTGCGGCTTCAGGTCCCGGTGCACCACGGCCTGTTCGTGCGCGGCGGCCAGCGCCTCCGCCGTCTGCGCGGCCAGCTCCACCGCCTCGGCCGCCGGCAGTCCGCCGGGTGAGCGGGCCAGCCGCGCCCCCAGGTCCTCCCCGGAGAGCAGCTCCATCACGATGAACAGCCGCCCCTCGTGCTGCCCGACGTCGTGCACGACGGTGATGCCCGGGTGCTGCAGGCGCGCCCCGATGGTGGCCTCCCGCCGGAACCGGGCGATCAGCTCCTCGTTGGTCGCCGCGTCCAGCAGCACCTTGACCGCCACGGCCCGGTGCAGGGCCTGGTCGTGCCCCCGCCACACCTCGCCCATGCCTCCGGCGCCGAGCCGGCGGTCCAGCCGGTAACGGTCCGCCAGTACTTCCCCCACCCGCACCGCGAAGCCCCCTGAGATCACGTCGTCCGACGGTCATCCAGGGGGCATTGTCCACCGCCAAGTGAACTAACGGGGGTCGGAAGCCGAACGCCGCCGGATCTTGTTCCCCAGCCACACCAGGGGGTCGTACTTGCGGTCCACGGCCCGCTCCTTCAGCGGGATCAGGGCGTTGTCGGTGATCTTGATGCCCTCGGGGCAGACCTCCGTGCAGCACTTGGTGATGTTGCAGTAGCCCAGCCCGTGTTCCTCCTGGGCGGTGCGCTTGCGGTCCAGGCCGGCGTCCGCGGCCGCGTCCAGCGGGTGCATGTCCAGCTCCGCGACCCGCATCAGGAAGCGGGGGCCGGCGAAGGCGGCCTTGTTCTCCTCGTGGTCGCGCACCACGTGGCAGGTGTCCTGGCACAGGAAGCACTCGATGCACTTGCGGAACTCCTGCGAGCGTTCCACGTCCACCTGCTGCATCCGGTACTCGCCCGCCGCGACCCCCGGCGGGGGCACGAAGGCCGGGACCTCTCGGGCCTTGGCGTAGTTGAAGGACACGTCCGTGACCAGGTCCCGGATCACCGGGAAGGCGCGCAGCGGGGTGATCGTGACGGTCTCGTCCCGCGCGAAGACGGACATCCGCGTCATGCACATCAGCCGCGGCCGGCCGTTGATCTCCGCGCTGCACGAGCCGCACTTGCCCGCCTTGCAGTTCCAGCGGACCGCGAGGTCGGACGCCTGGGTCGCCTGGAGCCGGTGCACGATGTCCAGGACCACTTCGCCGTCGTGCACCTCGACGGTGAAGTCCCGCAGCCCGCCGCCCTCCGCGTCGCCCCGCCAGACCCGGAAGCGTGCGTCGTATGTCGTCACCCGTACAGCTCCTCTTCGGCGAGGTACTTGGCCAGTTCTTCCTTCTCGAAGAGCGCGAGCAGGTCGGGGCGGATCGGCTCGGTGCGGACCCGCTCCAGCGCGATCCGCGCCGCGGCGGGATCGGCGGGGGCCCGCTCTCCGTCGTCGGCCCTCACCGGGCGGCACAGCAGGTTCACCGGCCGCCACTGCCGTTCCATCGCCGGGCAGTCCTCGCGGGTGTGCCCGCCCCGGCTCTCGGTGCGCTCCAGGGCGGCGCGGGCCACGCACTCGCTGACCAGCAGCATGTTCCGCAGGTCCAGTGCCAGGTGCCAGCCCGGGTTGAACTGCCGGTGCCCCTCGACCCCGGCGCGGGCCGCCCGTACGCGCAGGGCCGCCAGCCGCTCCAGGGCCTCGGCCATCTCGCCCTCGCGGCGGATGATGCCGACCAGGTCGTTCATCGCCGTCTGGAGCTCCTGGTGGAGGGTGTACGGGTTCTCCGCGCCCTCGGCGGCGTGGAACGGGGCGAGGGCCTCGGCGGCCGCCGCGTCGATCTGCTCCTGGGAGACGGCGGGACGCGGGCCGGGGAGCGTCGCGTGCTCCGCCGCGTGCAGTCCTGCCCGCCGGCCGAAGACCAGCAGGTCGGAGAGGGAGTTGCCGCCGAGCCGGTTCGAGCCGTGCATGCCGCCGGCCACCTCGCCGGCGGCGAACAGGCCCGGTACGCCGACGGTGGCGGCGGTGTCGGAGTCGACCGCGATGCCGCCCATCACGTAGTGGCAGGTCGGGCCGACCTCCATGGGCTCGGCGGTGATGTCCACGTCCGCCAGCTCCTTGAACTGGTGGTACATGGACGGCAGCCGGCGTTTGATCCTCTCGGCCGGCATCCGGGTGGACACGTCGAGGAACACCCCGCCGTGCGGGGAGCCGCGGCCGGCCTTCACCTCGGAGTTGATGGCGCGGGCCACCTCGTCGCGGGGGAGCAGCTCGGGCGGGCGCCGGTTGTGGTCCGGGTCCTCGTACCAGCGGTCGCCCTCCTCCTCCGACTCGGCGTACTTCTCCTTGAAGACGTCAGGGACGTAGTCGAACATGAACCGCTTGCCCTCGGAGTTGCGCAGCACGCCGCCGTCGCCGCGCACGGATTCGGTGACGAGGATGCCCTTCACCGAGGGCGGCCAGACCATGCCCGTCGGGTGGAACTGGACGAACTCCATGTTCAGCAGCGGGGCGCCGGCGAGCAGGGCCAGCGCGTGTCCGTCGCCGGTGTACTCCCAGGAGTTGGAGGTGGTCTTGAAGGACTTGCCGATCCCGCCGGTGGCGAGCACCACCGCGGGGGCCTCCAGGACGAAGAAGCGGCCGGTCTCGCGCTCGTAGCAGAAGGTCCCCGAGACCCTCTCCTCCTCCCTGGGACCGCGATCCTTCAGGACCCGCGTGACGGTGCACTCCTGGAAGACCTTGAGCCGGGCCTCGTGGTCCCCGTACTCCTTGAAGTCCTCCTGCTGGAGCTGGACGATCTTCTGCTGGAGGGTGCGGATCAGCTCCAGGCCCGTCCGGTCGCCGACGTGCGCGAGGCGCGGGTACTCGTGCCCGCCGAAGTTGCGCTGGGAGATCCGCCCGTCGGGGGTGCGGTCGAAGAGGGCGCCCCAGGTCTCCAGCTCCCAGACCCGGTCGGGGGCCTCCTTGGCGTGCAGCTCGGCCATCCGCCACTGGTTGAGGAACTTGCCGCCGCGCATGGTGTCGCGGAAGTGGACCTGCCAGTTGTCGCCCTCGTTGACGTTGCCCATGGAGGCGGCGATCCCGCCCTCGGCCATCACCGTGTGGGCCTTGCCGAAGAGCGACTTGCAGATCACGGCCGTCCGGGCGCCCCGCTCCCGGGCCTCGATCGCGGCCCGCAGCCCGGCACCGCCCGCGCCGACCACGACCACGTCCCACTGCTGCCGTTCCACTTGAGCCATCTCAGAAGATCCTCGGGTCGGTGATGGTGCCGCTGGCCAGCAGGTACACGTAGAAGTCGCACAGGGCGACGCTGATCAGGGAGGCCCACGCGAGCTGCATGTGGCGGGCGTTGAGGCGGCTGACCCAGCCCCACAGGCGGTAGCGCACCGGGTGGCGGGAGAAGTGCTTGAGGCGGCCGCCCATGATGTGCCGGCAGGAGTGGCAGGACAGCGTGTAGGCCCAGATCAGCACGATGTTGGCCAGGAAGACGAGGGTGCCCAGCCCCATGTGGCCCCAGGCGTAGTGCTCGTCGCGGAAGGTCAGCACGGTGTCGTACGTGAGGATGCCGGCGACCGGCACCGCCGCGTAGAAGAAGTACCGGTGCAGGTTCTGCAGGATCAGCGGGAAGCGGGTCTCGCCCGTGTACGAGGCGTGCGGCTCGGCGACGGCGCAGGCGGGCGGCGAGGCCCAGAAGCCCCGGTAGTAGGCCTTGCGGTAGTAGTAGCAGGTCAGCCGGAAGCCGAGCGGGAAGACCAGGATCAGCAGGGCGGGGGACAGGCCCCACCAGCTGCCGAACAGGTCGAGGTTGGGGCCGCCCCGCATCTCCTGGCAGTTCTCCGCCAGGCAGGGGGAGTAGAACGGCGAGACGTACGGGGCCGCGTAGTAGTGGTCGTTGGCGAAGGCCCGCCAGGTCGAGTACGCGATGAAGGCGAGCAGCCCGGCCGCGGTGCCGGCGGGCGACAGCCACCACCGGTCGGTCCGCAGGTGCCGGGCCGTGATCGCGGCCCGGGAGGGGCCGTGGACCCCGCCGGGCCGCTGCTGGGGTGGTTCCGTGCCTGTGGCCAAAGGGAACTCCGGGTGGAGTGGTCGAGGGGTGGCCCAGGAGGCCCGGCCGCCGGAGCGGCCGGGCCAGATGGGGGTGCTGCGCGCGGACGGGCGGCGGGCTCTAGGGGGCGCGGCGGTCGCGGGCGCCGAGGCCCTCGTCGTCGGTGTCCGTCCACAGCGCGTTGTCGTACGGGGTGTCCGGGATGGTCACCATCCTGGATTTCTCCGGCGGCCTGGGGCCGGCGGCCGGCGCCTGCCGGGCGACGTCCTTCTCCAGCTGCTCCACCGAGCGGACCAGCTCGTCGAGACTGCGCCGTACGGCGGTCAGATCGTCTTGCAGGGACATGACTTGCCCTCACTTCCGCAGGGTGCGGTGGCAACGCTCACGGGCGCCTGCGAGTGTCGCGCCTCCCGTCCCCGGTTGTGAAGGGACGTGCAGCGATTCCGGGCGCGCAGGCGCAAACCGTGCGCCCCTCCCTGCCCCCATTTTCATCCCTCGAACGAGGGAACGCGCGCCTGGGCGCCCGGTCCGGCGGCGGCCCGGGGCGGGGGGCGCGTCCGGGGGCGCAAGCGGGATTGGTCCGCACGGGTGGGGTTCGCGGCGTGGCGCGGGGCCGCTGCGGAGGACGCGGGCGGTGGTCGATTTCAGTGGGTTTCCACACCGGTGTGATCAGCTCCATATACCGCCGAACGTGATCAAGACCCTGTTTTCACGGCCCTCGTGCCCCGCCCCGGAGGTACCACCCATGACCCAGAGAAGGCGCAGGTCCTTGGCGCTCCTCACCTCGGGAGTCCTCGCACTGCCGCTCCTCGCGGGCTGCGGCGCGGGCGAGGACGAGGGCGGCCCGGCCGCAGCGGGACCGGACATCGCGACGACCGTCCGCGAGCAGGTCGCCGACGGCGGCGTGCTGCGCTGGGCCGTGGACTCCCTGCCGGAGACCCTGAACGCCTTCCAGGCCGACGCGGACGCCACCACCGGCCGGATCGCCGGCGCGGTCCTGCCCCAGCTGTTCACCCTGGACGCCAAGGGCCGGCCGGTGGCCAATCCGGACTACCTGGAGAAGGCCGAGGTCGTCGAGCGCGAGCCCAAGCAGGTCGTCCTGTACAAGCTGAACCAGCAGGCGGTGTGGAGCGACGGGCGCGAGATCGGCGCCGCCGACTTCGTCGCCCAGTGGCGGGCCCTGAACGGCAAGGACTCGGCGTACTGGACCGCCCGCAACGCCGGCTACGAGCGGATCGAGAAGATCGAGCGCGGCAAGACGGACCTGGAGGTCAAGGTCACCTTCGTCCGCCCGTACGCCGACTGGCGCTCCCTGTTCAGCCCGCTCTACCCCAAGCAGGTCATGGGCACCCCCGAGGCCTTCAACGAGGGCGCCCGCGGCGCCCTCAAGGTCACCGCCGGGCCCTTCGGACTCGGGGCCATCGACAAGAAGACCGGCACCGCGGCGCTGACCCGCAACCCGCGCTGGTGGGGCCGGCCCGCGAAGCTGGACACCCTCGTGCTGACGGCGGTGCCCCGGGCGGGCCGCCCGGCGGCGCTGGCCGAGGGGAAGGTCGACCTGGCCGAGATCGACCGCTCGGGCGCCGACCGGATCGCCCTCGCCCACCGGGACGCCGGCCAGGTCGACGGTACGCACGGTCCGGGCGCCTCGCTCACCCCGGCGCAGGCCACCCTCTCCTGGGCGCTGGCCCACGGCGCCGACGAGGCGAAGGCGAAGGAGGAGCAGGAGACCCGCCAGAAGAACGCCGACGCCGTCAAGAAGTACGCGGAGGAGCAGTCGGCGCTGCGCGGCTTCACGGTCCGCAAGTCGCTGGAGCCGGCCTACACCCAGCTGGCGATGAACGGGGCCTCCGGCCCGCTGTCGGACGAGCGCGTGCGCCGGGCCGTCGCCCGCGCCCTGGACCGCAAGACGCTGGCCGAGATCGTCCTCAAGCCGCTCGGGCTGCCCGCGAAGCCGGTCGGCAGCCACCTGGCGCTGGCCGGGCAGCAGGCGTACGCCGACAACAGCGACGCCCTCGGCGGCCAGGACACGCAGGCGGCGCAGGCCCTGCTCGCGGACGCGGGCTGGCGCAAGGGCGGCAAGCTGAACGAGCCGGCGAAGGCGGGGGCCGAGAGCGCCGAGAGCTCGCAGGACGACTCCAAGACCCCGGCGGGCGCCAAGCCCGGCCCGGGCGACGGCACCGGCGACGACGGCCTGTACATCGTGGGCGACGACGACGGGCGCAACGGCGACCTGCGCTCGGCCACGGCCGACCTGGGCCTGCGCCGGACCCGCCCGGGCCTGCCCGGCGCCCCCGCCGCCGGGCTGCGCGTCCTCCCGCAGACGCCGGTGCGCGGCTTCGGGGCGGACCCGGCCGACGCCGTCGCCTCCTTCGGCCGCACCGACGGGCCCTCGGCGGCGCTGGCCCCGGCCTCGCTCGCCGCGCAGCAGGAGCACGTCCTGCTGGCCCAGGCGGAGACCCTCGCGAAGGGGGCGGCCGCGGCCGCCGGCGACGCCAAGGCCCCGGCGGAGGGCGAGGAGGCCAAGGAGGAGGGTGACGCCAAGGAGCCCGCGGCCGCCAGCCCGGCCCCCGTCCCCGCTCCCGCCAAGCAGGCCCGCACGTCCGGCGCGATGCTCGCCAAGGACGGCAAGCCGCTCAGCCTGCGCTTCGTCCTCCCGGCCGGGCCCGGCTCGGAGGCCCTGCGCTCGGTCGGCGAGCGGATCTCCCAGATGCTCCAGAAGATCGGCATCAGCACGGAGATCAAGAAGGTGGCCGACGAGAGCTTCTTCAAGGACCACGTCGCCTCGGGGCAGTACGACCTGGCCCTGTACTCGTGGCCGGCGACGGCCTTCCCGGCCACCGACGCCCGCCCGATCTTCGCCAAGCCGGAGCCGGCCGCCGACGGCTCGCTCCTCGTCGAACAGAACTACACCCGGGTCGGCACCGACCACATCGACCAGCTCTTCGACCAGGCGGCCGGCGAGCTGGACGAGGCGCAGGCCCGCGAGCTGATGCGCAAGGCGGACGCCCGGATCTGGGCGGCGGCCGGTTCCATCCCGCTCTACCAGCGCCCCGAGCTGGTCGCGGTGAAGCCGGGCCTGGCCAACGCCGGGGCCTTCGGCCTCGGGGCGCCCCGCTACCAGGACATCGGCTGGAAGAAGCCGCCGGCCGCCAAGGACACCAAGGACACCAAGGACACCAAGGACACCAAGGACACCAAGGACGCCGGGAAGAAGTAGCCGAGGACATCGGGTGAAATAACGGGGCCTGTCAGGTTGACCCCCGGGTAGCAAGCTCAGAAGTGACTCAAGTTCCTTGCCCGCCGGATCCCCGGCGGGCAAGGTCGTGCGTACCCATTGACCCGCATGAACACAGGCCGCGACCCGCGCCGGGACCCCCCACCCGATCCCCGGCGTTCCTCAGCCGTCCGGCCTCTTGACAGACCCCCCGGCAGGCGGTTCCCGCCACTCGACGTACGATGGGGTAAGGCCGTGGCAGGTTTCCGCCCGGCAGAGGCTCGCGTGCCAGGCCGTACGCGACGCCATCCACGATCCCGGGAGAAGCGCCGAAGTGCCCACGCGCCACGACATCCGTAACGTCGCCATCGTCGCCCACGTCGACCATGGCAAGACGACCATCGTCGATGCCATGCTCAAGCAGGCCGGTGCCTTCGCCGCCCACCAGCAGCTCGACGACCGCATGATGGACTCGAACGACCTGGAGCGTGAGAAGGGCATCACGATCCTCGCCAAGAACACGGCGGTGAAGTACCACCCCAAGGACGGCGGGGCCCCGATCACGATCAACATCATCGACACCCCCGGCCACGCCGACTTCGGTGGCGAGGTCGAGCGCGGTCTGTCGATGGTGGACGCCGTCGTCCTCCTGGTGGACGCCTCCGAGGGTCCGCTGCCGCAGACCCGCTTCGTGCTGCGCAAGGCCCTCCAGCAGCGCAAGCCCGTCATCCTCTGCATCAACAAGACGGACCGCCCGGACTCCCGGATCGACGAGGTCGTCAACGAGACGTACGACCTCTTCCTCGACCTGGACGCCGACGAGGACCAGATCGAGTTCCCGATCGTCTACGCCTGCGGCCGTGACGGCGTCGCCTCGCTGACCAAGCCGGAGGACGGCACCGTCCCCGCGGACAGCGACAACCTGGAGCCGTTCTTCTCGGCCATCCTGGAGCACGTCCCGGCCCCGGTGTACGACGAGGAGGCCCCGCTCCAGGCCCACGTCACCAACCTGGACGCCGACAACTTCCTCGGCCGCATCGCGCTGCTCCGCGTCGAGCAGGGCGAGCTGCGCAAGGGCCAGACCGTGGCCTGGATCAAGCGCGACGGTTCGATCTCCAACGTCCGCATCACCGAGCTGATGATGACCGAGGCGCTCACCCGCAAGCCCGCCGAGGTCGCCGGCCCCGGTGACATCTGCGCCGTCGCCGGTATCCCCGAGATCATGATCGGCGAGACCCTGGCCGACCCGGAGAACCCGGTCGCGCTGCCGCTGATCTCGGTCGACGAGCCGGCGATCTCCATGACCATCGGTACGAACACCTCCCCGATGGTCGGCCGCGGCGGCACGGGCAAGGGCGCGGACGCCAAGGCCGCGGTCAAGGACCGCAAGGTCACCGCCCGCCAGGTCAAGGACCGTCTGGACCGCGAGCTGATCGGTAACGTCTCGCTGCGCGTCCTGGACACCGACCGTCCGGACGCCTGGGAGGTCCAGGGCCGTGGTGAGCTCGCGCTCGCCATCCTGGTCGAGCAGATGCGCCGCGAGGGCTTCGAGCTGACCATCGGCAAGCCGCAGGTCGTCACGCAGGAGATCGACGGCAAGACCCACGAGCCGGTCGAGCGCATGACCATCGACGTGCCCGAGGAGCACATGGGTGCGGTCACGCAGCTCATGGGCGTCCGCAAGGGCCGCATGGACAACATGTCGAACCACGGCTCCGGCTGGGTCCGCATGGAGTTCGTCGTCCCGTCCCGCGGCCTGATCGGCTTCCGCACGGAGTTCCTGACCAACACCCGCGGTACGGGCATCGCCCACTCGATCCACGAGGGCCACGAGCCGTGGTTCGGCCAGCTGGTCACCCGCAACAACGGCTCCCTGGTCGCCGACCGCGCGGGCGCGGTCACGCCGTTCGCGATGATCAACCTGCAGGAGCGCGGCGTCCTGTTCACCGAGCCCGGCACCGAGGTGTACGAGGGCATGATCGTCGGCGAGAACTCGCGCTCCGACGACATGGACGTGAACATCACCAAGGAGAAGAAGCTCACCAACATGCGTGCGGCTTCCGCGGACAACACGGAGAACGTGATTCCGCCCCGCAAGCTCTCCCTGGAGCAGTCCCTGGAGTTCTGCCGCGACGACGAGTGCGTCGAGGTGACCCCGGAGGCCGTCCGCATCCGCAAGGTCGTCCTGGACCAGAAGGAGCGTTCGCGCACCGCTTCGCGCGCCAAGTCCGCCAAGTAGTACGCGAGTCGGACTCTGGCCGAAAGCCGTACGGCTGACAACGGCCCCTCCTCGCACCTCTCCGGTGCGAAGGGGGGCCGTTCGCGTTTGTCAAACGGATTGTTGAGTTCTGGTGTCCGCATACCGACCGTGACGCTCCGGATGATGAGCTAACCGTCCGTTTCGCACGTGTCTGTCTCCTATCCGTTTGTCCGGATTTCGGGTTTTCGCCATGCGGTGATGTTGTGAAAACGAGACCACTTAAGTGTGGTTTACGGCCTGGCGGTCCCTGAGGATTGGCTCCATTGAGCTCGGGTCAATGGGTCACACGCTGTGGGGAGCGTCGACTCACGAGCACACACGATGGGACCGGATTTCGCTGTCAGGGGTGTCAGCGGGAACCGGGTCCTTCACGAATCGACAGTGACTCCTGAGGAGGCAAATACCCATGCGCGGAGCAACGAGCGCCAAGTGGGTCGCGGGTGCCGTGATCGTGGCCATGGCCGCGACGGCCTGCAGCACCGGTAGCAACGACGCCGGTGGCAAGGGCGGCAGCATCACCGTTGTGCTCGGCGAGCCGCAGCACCGCCTGATCGGTCAGGACACCGCGGAGTCCGAGGGCTCCGAGGTGATGAACGCGGTCTTCAGCGGTCTGGTCAAGTACGACACCAAGACCAACGAGCCGAAGCTCGACGTCGCCGAGTCCATCGAGAGCACGGACTCGAAGACCTGGACCATCAAGGTCAAGGACGGCTTCACCTTCCACAACGGCGAGAAGGTCGACGCGCAGTCGTTCGTCCGCGCCTGGAACTGGGGCGCCAACCAGGAGAACGTGGCCGAGGCCATGCCG
Organism: Streptomyces sp. NPDC004126; assembly: GCF_050275515.1. Taxonomy (NCBI): domain Bacteria; kingdom Bacillati; phylum Actinomycetota; class Actinomycetes; order Kitasatosporales; family Streptomycetaceae; genus Streptomyces; species Streptomyces sp. NPDC004126. Next base: position 185,695 of record NZ_JBNNPF010000006.1, read on the forward strand.
TTCTTCGCCAAGATCGAGGGCTCCGACGAGCTCGCGCCGGGCAAGGACAAGAAGCCCACCGCCAAGGAGCTCAAGGGCCTCAAGGTCGTTGACGAGAAGACCTTCACCGTCACGCTGAAGGAGCCCTTCTCCCAGTTCAAGACCATGCTGGGCTACAACGCCTTCTTCCCGCTGCCCAAGGCCTTCGAGACCATGGACTCGAAGAAGTTCGGCGAGCACCCGATCGGCAACGGTCCCTTCCAGATGGACGGCGACTGGGAGCACAACAAGCAGATCAAGGTCAAGCGCTTCGACAAGTACCCGGCCGAGGGCCGTGCGAAGCTCGCGGGCGTCACCTTCAAGATCTACGACAACATGGACACGGCGTACAACGACCTGCGCGCCGACAACATCCAGATCGTCGACAAGCTCCCGATCTCGGCGATGGCCACCGTCTCCCAGGAGTTCGGCGACCGCTACATCTACAAGCCCGAGTCGGCCGTCGGCTACATCGGCCTCCCGCTGGAGACGAACCCCGAGGCGTTCGGCAAGCTGGAGATCCGACAGGCCATCTCCATGGCCATCGACCGGGACACGCTGACGAAGACCATCTTCAACGGCACCCGCAAGCCGGCCGACGACTTCATCAGCCCCATCATCCCGGGCTACCGCAAGGGCGCGCTCGGCGAGGTCGGCCAGTACAACCCGACCAAGGCCAAGGAGCTCTTCGAGAAGGCCGGCGGTGTCCCCGGCAACAAGATCGAGCTCGGCTACAACGCCGACGGCGGCCACAAGGAGTGGATCGAGGCCGTCGCCAACCAGCTGAAGGCGAACCTCGGCATCGAGGTCACCGCCAAGCCGTACGCCAAGTTCGGTGACATGCTGGACGACCTCGGTGCGGCGAAGTACAAGGGTGCCTTCCGCATGGCGTGGTCGATGGACTACCCGGCGGCGGAGAACTACCTGCGTCCGGTCTTCTCGAAGGTCGCGATCGAGCAGGGCTCCAACTACGGCCACTACCGCAACGACGAGTTCGAGAAGGTCATGGCGGAGGCCGACAAGGCCACCGACGCCGCCGAGGGCCTGAAGCTGTACCAGAAGGCCGATGACATCATCATCAAGGACCTTCCGTACATCCCGGTCTTCACGTACATGTCCTCCGCGGCCTACTCCAAGTCCGTGAAGAACGTCGAGGTCGACGCCCAGGGTCAGATGGACCTGGCCAACGTCGAGCGCAACTAACACCCCTCGTCACTAAGGGGAGTTAAGGGGGGCGGGCAGACGGAATCAGGTTTCCGTCTGCCCGCCCTTTCCCCCTGTTCTTTGCTGGAGGTCTGATGGGCCGCTACCTCATCCGCCGACTCATACAGGCGATCCCTGTGCTGATCGGCGCCACGTTCCTGATCTACCTGCTCACCTTCGCGATGCCCGGCGCTGACCCGATTCAGCTCCTCGCCGGCGAGAAGAAGGCAGACCCGCTCGTCGCCGCCATGCTGCGCGAGAAGTACCACCTGGACGACCCGTTCCTGCTGCAGTACTGGAACTACATCACCGGCGTGTTCCAGGGTGACCTCGGCGAGACCCTCACCGGGCGCAAGGTCACCGACCTGATCGGCGACGCGTTCCCGTACACGGTGAACCTCGCCATCTTCGCCTTCGTGATCGAGGCGATCGTGGGCGTCGCGGCCGGCATCATGGCCGCCCTGCGCCGCGGCAAGTTCCTCGACCAGCTGGTCCTCATCTCCACCCTGATGGTCATCTCGATCCCCGTCTTCGTGACCGGCTTCGTCCTCCAGCTGACCCTCGGCGTCCAGCTGAAGAACAGCTGGGGCATCGAGCTCTTCTCCGTCTCCTTCAACGAGAACGACGGACTCCAGGCCTACCTCCTCCCGGCCTGGGTGCTCGCCTCGACCTCGCTCGCGTACGTGGCCCGACTCACCCGCACCAGCCTGATGGAGACCATGCGCGCGGACTACGTCCGCACCGCGACCGCCAAGGGCCTGCCCCGCCGCCGCGTCGTCGTGAACCACGCGCTGCGCAACGCGCTGATCCCGATCGTCACCTTCCTCGGCGCCGACCTCGGCGCCCTCATGGGCGGTGCGGTCATCACCGAGCGCATCTTCAACATCCACGGCCTCGGCGGCCTGCTCGCCCAGTCCGTCTACCTCAAGCAGGGTGCCGTCGTCGTGGGTGGTGTGACCCTCCTGGTCCTCATCTACCTCGTCGCCAACCTCCTTGTGGACCTGCTGTACGCCGTGCTCGACCCGAGGATCCGCTATGCGTGACACGAATACGGTGGAGGACTCGATGACCGACACCCAGACGGCCGCCGCCACCTCCGGGGGCAAGCAGGCCGGCAAGGTCCAGGACAAGAAGAAGAAGGACCGCGAGGCCAGCCTCTGGTCCGACGCGATCGACGACCTGCGCCGCAACCCGATCTTCATCATCGGCGCAGTGCTCGTGGTGTTCCTGCTGATCGTCTCCGCCGTGCCGCAGCTGTTCACCGACGGCAGCCCGTTCGACGCCGGCGCCTGCAAGCTGGAGGACTCGCTCAAGACCCCGAGCGCCTCCCACTGGTTCGGCTACGACATCCAGGGCTGCGACGTCTACACGCGTACCGTGTGGGCCGCCCGCAACTCCGTGATCGTCGGCGTCGTCACCACCACGCTCGTCCTGATCGTCGGCGGCGCCCTCGGCCTGATCGCCGGCTGGGTCGGCGGCATCGTGGACAGCATCCTGTCCCGCTTCACCGAGATCTTCTTCGCCATCCCGCTGCTGCTCGGCGGCATGCTGATCATGTCCGCCATGCCCGGCAACGCCTGGACCGTCTCGCTGGTCCTCGCGGTCCTCGGCTGGCCGCAGATCTTCCGCATCATGCGGTCCTCGGTGCTGCAGAACAAGAACAACGACTACGTCGTGGCCGCCCGCGCCCTGGGCGCCGGCACGATGCGCATCACGATCCGCCACATCCTGCCGAACGCCGTCGCCCCGGTCATCGTGGTCGGCGCGATCAGCCTCGGTGTGTACATCTCCGCCGAGGCGGCCCTGTCGTACCTCGGCATCGGTGTCCAGCCCCCGGAGATCTCCTGGGGCCTGATGGTCAGCGACGCCTCGGCCCGCTGGCTCCAGGCACCGCACGTGCTCCTGTTCCCGTCCATCGCGCTGAGCGTCACCGTGCTCGCGTTCATCATGGTCGGCGACGCAGTGCGCGACGCCCTCGACCCGAAGCTGCGCTGAGGAAGGGCGTACGTTGACCACCATCGACAAGACCTCGAACGTCCCCGCGCCCCGCTCGGCGCCGGAGGGGACCCCCCTGCTCGATGTGCGCGACCTGCACGTCGAGTTCCACACCCGCGACGGTGTCGCCAAGGCCGTGAACGGCGTCTCGTACTCGGTGAACGCCGGCGAGACCCTCGCCGTCCTCGGCGAGTCCGGCTCCGGCAAGTCCGTGACGGCGCAGGCCATCATGGGCATCCTCGACATGCCGCCCGGCAAGATCCCCTCCGGTGAGATCCTCTTCCAGGGCCAGGACCTGCTGAAGCTCCCGGCCGAGGAGTACCGCAAGATCCGCGGTTCGAAGATCGCCATGATCTTCCAGGACGCCCTGTCCTCGCTGAACCCGGTGCACACCGTCGGCGCCCAGCTCGGCGAGATGTTCCGCGTCCACCGCGGCATGTCCAAGAAGGACTCGCTGGCCAAGGCCGTCGAGCTCATGGACCGGGTGAAGATCCCCGCCGCCAAGGCGCGCGTGGGCGACTACCCGCACCAGTTCTCCGGCGGTATGCGCCAGCGCATCATGATCGCCATGGCGATGGCCCTGGAGCCCGACCTGATCATCGCCGACGAGCCGACCACGGCCCTCGACGTGACGGTCCAGGCCCAGGTCATGGACCTGCTCGCGGAGCTCCAGCGCGAGATGAACATGGGCCTGATCCTGATCACCCACGACCTCGGCGTCGTCGCCGACGTCGCGGACAAGATCGCCGTCATGTACGGCGGCCGGATTGTCGAGACCGCCCCGGTCCACGAGATCTACAGCCGCCCGGCGCACCCGTACACCCGCGGCCTGCTCGACTCGATCCCGCGCCTGGACCAGAAGGGCCAGGAGCTCTACGCGATCAAGGGCCTGCCGCCCAACCTGCTCAACCTCCCCACGGGCTGCGCCTTCAACCCGCGCTGCCCCAAGGCCCAGGACATCTGCCGCACCGACGTGCCCGTCCTGCACCAGGTGACCGAGCAGGACGGCACCGAGCTGCCGGGCCGCGGCAGCGCGTGCCACTTCTGGAAGGAGCAGATCCATGGCTGATCTCACCAAGCCCAAGGGCGAGCCGATCCTTCAGGTGCGCAACCTGGTCAAGCACTTCCCGCTGACCCAGGGCATCCTGTTCAAGAAGCAGATCGGCGCGGTCAAGGCCGTCGACGGGGTCTCCTTCGACCTCTACCAGGGCGAGACCCTCGGCATCGTCGGTGAGTCCGGCTGTGGCAAGTCCACCGTCGCCAAGCTCCTCATGAGCCTGGAGAAGGCCACCGCCGGCGAGGTCTTCTACAAGGGCCAGGACATCACCAAGCTGTCCGGCGCGGCCCTCAAGGCCGTCCGCCGCAACATCCAGATGGTGTTCCAGGACCCGTACACCTCGCTGAACCCGCGCATGACGGTCGGCGACATCATCGGCGAGCCCTTCGAGATCCACCCCGAGGTGGCTCCCAAGGGCGACCGGCGCCGCAAGGTCCAGGAGCTCCTGGACGTCGTGGGTCTGAACCCGGAGTACATCAACCGGTACCCGCACCAGTTCTCCGGCGGCCAGCGCCAGCGCATCGGCATCGCCCGCGGCCTCGCGCTCCAGCCCGAGATCATCATCTGCGACGAGCCGGTCTCCGCGCTCGACGTGTCGGTGCAGGCACAGGTCATCAACCTGATGGAGAAGCTCCAGGACGAGTTCAACCTCTCCTACGTCTTCATCGCGCACGACCTGTCCATCGTCCGGCACATCTCGGACCGCGTGGGCGTCATGTACCTGGGCAAGATGGCCGAGATCGGCAGCGACGCCGAGATCTACGACCACCCCACCCACCCGTACACCCAGGCCCTGCTCTCCGCCGTGCCGGTCCCGGACCCGGAGGCCCGCGAGGGCCGCGAGCGGATCATCCTCACCGGTGACGTCCCCTCCCCGGCCAACCCGCCGTCGGGCTGCCGCTTCCGCACCCGCTGCTGGAAGGCCGAGGAGAAGTGCGCCACGGAGGAGCCGCTGCTGGCGATCCCGACGCGTTTCCAGGGCGTCGACACCCCGGCCGCGCACGAGTCGGCGTGCCACTTCGCGGAGGACCGCGCCGTCCTGGCCGGCTGACCTCCCGTACGGCGTACGCGTCCCAGGGCGCCCGAGCCCGGAGCACCAGCTCCGGGCCGGGCGCCCTCGGTGTTTCCCGCAGCAGGGGCACAAAGTCCGTTGCGGCCGCGCCCCGGCGCCGCAGACAGTGGACGGATGACCACCGAGACGCTGACCGTCCGCCCGGCCGGGCCCGGGGACGCCCGGGACATCTGCGCACTGCTCAACGCCGTCGACGTCATCGAGATCGGCAGACCCGAGACCGACCTGGGCACCGTCGAGGCCGACCTCAACCACCCCGACGTGGACCTCGCCACCGACTCCTGGCTCGCCTTCCAGGACGGCCGGCTCGTCGCCTACGCCCTCGTCTGGGCCGACTCCGGCCCCGGCCGGGTCGACGGCGACCACTACGTCCTGCCCGGACACGAACGGGCCGCGACGGCCCTGCTGCACCGGATGGAGGAGCGCGCCCGCCGGATGGCCTCCGGCACCGGCCGCGACGCCCGGCTGCGGATCCAGCTCAACGTCCGGCCCACCCTGAACCTCGCCCTCCTCACCGGCCGCGGCTACCGCAGCGTGCGCCGCTACCAGGTGATGACCCGCCGGCTCTCGCCCGCCGCCGACCTGCCGCCCGCCCCGCTCGGCGGCCTCGCCCTGCGCGACTGCGCCGCCGACGAGGCCGACCGCCGCCGCGCCCACGCCCTGGTGGAGGAGACCTTCGCCGCCCACTTCGGGCACGCGCACCGCCCGTACGAGGCTTGGCTCGACCACATCGACGGCCGCTCCCTCGACTGGTCGCTCGTGTGGATCGCGAGCCTGCCCGGCAAGGGCGACGTCGCGGTCCTCGTCACCCGCGACGACCGCACCAGCATGGCCTGGATCAGCCACCTCGGCGTACGCGAGGACCTGCGCGGGTACGGCTTCGGCTCCCACCTGCTGCGGCACGCCTTCGCCGCCTACGCGGCCCGCGGCCGCGACACGCTGGGCCTGGGCGTGGACACCCTCAACGAGAGCGGAGCCCTCGCCCTGTACGAGGCGCACGGCATGGCCCTGCACTACGCGGTCGACACCTGGGAGCTCGCATTGCACCGTTCTTGAAGACTGAGCGGGAGCGAGTCCTGTTGCCAGAACCCGTGCTCAGCCGTGTGCCCCGAACGGTGCTGGGCACACTGGTCTCCCGCTTTCACTCCGTGTCCGGGCCCGTCGCATCGTGTGCGCGGTCCGGGAACGCGGGGGCGGGTTTCCTCACGCCCAAGAGCCCCCGGTCGGGCCTGGACGGTCCGATGCCCCTGCTCATCACTCCGGCGAGCAGGGGGCGGTGCCGTCCGACGCCGGATTGGGTGCCCTTGGGCGCGGGCGCGCATGCGGCCGGTGGGCATGCCGGAGATCAGCTGCCGGAACCGGCGCTTGCCGCCGTGCTTTTCGCGGGTTTTCTCGGCCGTGAAGTCGAGGTCCTCGACCGCGATCGCCTTGACGCCGCATGTCTCGGCCCAGTTGAGGAGGCGGGTGAGGGCGTGGCGGACCTGGGCGTCGCGGTGGCCGGCGCTGCCGGTGAGCTGGTAGGCGAAGCGGCGGGGGTTGCCGATGGGGTTGCCGTGCCGGTCCAGGCGCCAGGCGGCGAGGTGGTCGGCGTTGGTGGCCACCCCGATCACACCGTGCGCAAGCGCCGTCTCCATCGGGATGGCCGGGGCGGGCGGGTACTGCCAGGAAGCGGTCAGATACCAGCGGCCACGCTCCACGTCCAGGTGGATGCGGTAAGCCACCGCCCGGTTCGCCTCGACCCGATCGGCCCACTCGGTCCCCCCGTGCGGGAACGTCACACGGCAGGAGAGGACGTACCGGCCATGCTTCCCGTTGGCCAGATGGGCGAGCGGGGCGGGCAGCTTGACCGACACCTCGCCGTCCGGGGCGACACGGATCGTCTCGTTCCCGAACCGCTTCCCCGACTCGCCATCAGCGGAAAGGAACCAGCGGGCGGCCTCCAGGTTCCGGAGGTGCGCCGTCTGTCCACGCCGGGCCGGCGCCCACTGATCGTGCGTGGCCTTGGTGATGCTGCCCGCCCACCGCGACGACGACCGCGCGGTCACCTCCCGCTTGCGGGCCGCCCAGGTGTCGGTGGAGTGGGCCAGGCCGTCACGGCAGCGCACGGCCAAGTCCCCCGAGGCGAGCGAGCCCAGATGCCCGCCGACCAGGGCAAGCACCTCCTCATCCCGCCCGGTCAGGCCCTTCAGCCGGGTCCGCACCGCGACACCCGTGGGCCCGGGCGCGACAAACGGCGCCGACAACACCCGCACCCCACCCACCACCCCGACATCGAATGAATCCGCCACCCGGTCAACGAGCACCACCCCCAAAGGTCACCCATTCGATGCAAGAACTCCCGTTCCCCCCAGCGCCGACCCCTCCATCACGAACCAGGCACTCACCCATGCATGCCACAACACACTCACACCCGGCCAACAGACAGCAGTTTCAACCCCAGGGGTGACAGGCGGGGGACGCGAGGGTGCAAAAGGGCCAACCAGGAGTGCGCAGGACCCGACATGAGGTGACATTGCCCCTAAGTGAGTCCTGGTACCTCTAGGAGGCAGTCCATGCGCGGAGCCACCCACGCCAAGTGGGCCGCATGTGCGGTGGCCGTCGCCCTCGCGGCGACGGCCTGCGGCGGCGGGAGCGACAGCGGCGGAGGCGGCGGTGCGGCAGGGATCGTCAGCTCCTCCTGGGGTGACCCGCAGAACCCGCTGGAGCCCGCCAACACCAACGAGGTGCAGGGCGGCAAGGTCCTCGACATGCTCTTCCGGGGCCTCAAGCGCTACGACGCCAAGACCGGCGAGGCCAGGAACATGGTCGCCGAGAAGATCGAGACCACCGACAGCCAGAACTTCACGGTCACCCTGAAGGACGGCTGGAAGTTCAGCAACGACGAGCCGGTCACCGCGCAGTCCTTCGTCGACGCCTGGAACTACGCGGCGGACGTGCGCAACAAGCAGAACAACGCGCCCTTCTTCGCCGACATCGTCGGCTACGCCGACCTGCACCCGGCCTCCGGGGACCCCAAGGCCAAGACCATGTCCGGCCTGGTCGTCAAGGACCCGAAGACCTTCACCGTCGCCCTCAAGTCCAAGTTCTCCACCTGGCCCGAGACCCTCGGCTACCAGGCCTTCTCCCCCCTGCCCAAGTCCTTCTTCACCGACCACTCCGCCTGGCTCGACAAGCCCGTCGGCAACGGCCCGTACACGGTGGACTCGTACACCAAGGGCACCGGCATGAAGCTGCGCAAGTGGGAGGGGTACCCCGGCGAGGACAAGGCGCAGAACGGCGGCGTCGACCTCAAGGTCTACACCGACAACAACACCGCCTACACCGACCTGATCGCCGGCAACCTCGACCTCGTCGACGACGTCCCCGCCCAGCAGCTGAAGAACGTCAAGAACGACCTCGGCGACCGCTACATCAACCAGCCGGCCCTCATCATCCAGACCCTCACCTTCCCCCTGTACGACCCCCAGTGGGGCAAGGAGGGCATGGAGAAGGTCCGCCGCGGCATCTCGATGGCCATCAACCGCGACGAGATCACCCAGCAGATCTTCCGCGAGACCCGCACCCCCGCCAAGGACTGGACCTCCCCGGCCCTCGGCGAAAAGGGCGGCTTCAAGTCCACCCTCTGCGGCGACGCCTGCAAGTACGACCCGCAGGCGGCCAAGGCCCTCATCCAGGAGGGCGGCGGCCTGCCCGGCGGCAAGATGACCCTCACCTCGAACGTGGACACCGGCTCGCACCGCGACTGGATGGACGCCGTCTGCAACAGCGTCAACAACGCCCTCGGCGAGGGCCCGGTCTGCACCGTCAACCCGGTCGGCACCTTCGCGGACTTCCGCAACCAGCAGAGCGCCTACAAGCTCACCGGCCCCTTCCGCTCCGGCTGGCAGGCCGACTACCCGCTGATCCAGAACTTCCTCCAGCCGCTGTACTACACCGGAGCCTCCTCCAACTACGGCAAGTTCAGCAGCCCGGACTTCGACAAGCTCGTCGACCAGGCCAACCAGGAGACCGACGCCGCCAAGGCCATCGCCTCCTTCCAGGACGCGGAGAAGGTCCTCGCCGAGCAGATGCCGTCCATCCCCCTCTGGTACCAGAACGGCAGCGCCGGCCACTCCGAGCGGATCTCCGACGTCGCCCTGAACCAGTTCAGCGTCCCGGTCTACAACGAGATCAAGGTCAGCTGACCCCTCCGACGGATCGATCCTGGAGCAGTCCATGGGACGTTATGTGATCCGGCGGCTGCTCCAGATGATCCCCGTGTTCATCGGCAGCACCTTCCTGATCTTCATCATGGTCTACGCGCTCGGCGACCCGGTCGCCGCCCTCTTCGGCGACAAGGCCCCCGACCCCGCCACGGCCGCCCGGATCCGCAAGGACCTCTACCTCGACCGGCCCTTGTGGGAGCAGTACGTCCACTACATGGGGCAGATCTTCAAGGGCGACTTCGGCACCGCCTTCAACGGCCAGCCGGTCACCGAGCTGATGGCCACGGCCTTCCCCGTCACCCTGCGCCTGACCCTCGTCGCGATCTTCTTCGAGGTCGTCATCGGCATCACCCTCGGCGTGGTCAGCGGGCTGCGCCGGGGCAAGGCCATCGACACCAGCCTGCTGGTCCTCACCCTCGTCGTCATCTCGGTGCCCACCTTCGTCACCGGATACGTGATCCAGTTCGTCCTCGGCGTCAAATGGGGCTGGGTACGCCCCACCGTCTCCTCGAACGCCTCCTTCGACGAGCTGATCCTGCCCGGCCTCGTCCTCGCCCTGGTCTCCCTCGCGTACGTCACCCGGCTCTGCCGGACCTCCATCGCCGAGAACGTCAAGGCCGACTACGTCCGCACCGCCGTCGCCAAGGGCCTGCCCCGGCGCAGGATCATCACCCGCCACCTGCTGCGCAACTCCCTGATCCCGGTGGTCACCTTCATCGGCACCGACATCGGCGCCCTGATGGGCGGCGCCATCATCACCGAGCGGATCTTCAACATCCACGGCGTCGGCTACCAGCTCTACCAGGGCATCCTGCGCAACAACTCGCCCACGGTGGTCGGCTTCGTCACCATCCTCGTCATCGTCTTCCTGGTGGCGAACCTGCTCGTCGACCTGCTCTACGCGGTCCTGGACCCGAGGATCCGTTATGCCTGAGCCCGAGCGCCCCGAGCGCCCCGAGCGCCCCGAGCGCCCCGAAGGCCCCGGCGGCTACGACCCGGTGGGCCCCCGCCCCGGCGAGGCGATGTCACCCACCGGCCAGGGCGGGATCATGGACCTGGCCCTCCAGGAGGCCGAGAGCGTGGAAGGCGTCGCCGTCGCCGAGGAGTCCGGCCCGGCCGGAGCGGCCGGAGCCGCGGCATCCCGGGAGAAGGCCCGGTCCCTGTGGTCCGACGCCTGGCACCAGCTGCGCCGCAACCCCGTCTTCATCGTCTCGGCGCTGATCATCCTCTTCCTCGTCGTCATCTCCATCTGGCCGCAGCTCATCGCGAGCGGCGACCCCCTCCGGTGCGACCTGTCCAAGTCGCAGCAGGGCTCCGCCCCCGGCCACCCCTTCGGCTACGACACCCAGGGCTGCGACGTCTACACCCGCACCGTCTACGGCGCCCGCGCCTCCATCACCGTCGGCATCTGCGCCACCGTCGGCGCCGCCCTGCTGGGCTCCGTACTCGGCGGACTCGCCGGCTTCTTCGGCGGCTGGGGCGACTCCCTGCTCTCCCGCGTCGCCGACATCTTCTTCGGCATCCCCGTCGTCCTCGGCGGGCTGGTCTTCCTGTCCGTGGTCACCAGCACCACCGTGTGGCCCGTCGTCGGCTTCATCGTGCTGCTCGGCTGGCCGCAGCTCGCCCGCATCGCCCGCGGCTCGGTGATCACCGCCAAGCAGAACGACTACGTCCAGGCCGCCCGCGCCCTCGGCGCCGGCAACGGGCGCATGCTGCTGCGCCACGTGGCCCCCAACGCCGTCGCACCCGTCATCGTCGTCGCCACCATCGCGCTGGGCACCTACATCTCCCTGGAAGCCACCCTGTCGTTCCTCGGCGTGGGCCTGCGCCCGCCCACGGTCTCCTGGGGCATCGACATCTCCAACGCCGCCACCCAGATCCGCAACGCCCCGCACATGCTGCTCTGGCCCGCGGGCGCCCTGAGCGTGACCGTGCTCGCGTTCATCATGCTCGGCGACGCGGTGCGCGACGCCCTCGACCCCAAGCTGCGCTGAGGAGTGTGAGCCGCGAGATGCTGCTCGAAGTCCGGGACCTGCACGTCGAGTTCGCCACCCGGGACGGGGTCGCCAAGGCCGTCAACGGGGTGAACTACTCGGTGGACGAGGGCGAGACCCTCGCCGTGCTCGGCGAGTCCGGCTCCGGCAAGTCGGTGACGGCCCAGGCCGTGATGGGGATCCTCGACGTCCCGCCCGGCCGGATCGCGGGCGGCGAGATCCTCTTCAAGGGCCGGGACCTGCTGAAGGCGAAGGAGGAGGAGCGCCGCAGGATCCGCGGCGCCGGAATGGCGATGATCTTCCAGGACGCGCTGTCCTCCCTCAACCCCGTGCTCAGCGTCGGCGCCCAGCTCGGCGAGATGTTCGAGGTCCACCGGGGGATGTCCCGCAAGGAATCCCGGGCCAGGGCCGTGGAGCTGATGGACCGGGTGAAGATCCCCGCCGCGAAGCAGCGGGTGGGGGACTACCCGCACCAGTTCTCCGGCGGCATGCGCCAGCGCATCATGATCGCCATGGCGCTGGCCCTGGAACCCTCCCTGATCATCGCCGACGAGCCCACCACCGCCCTCGACGTCACCGTCCAGGCCCAGGTCATGGACCTGCTCGCCGAGCTCCAGCGCGAACTCAACATGGGCCTGATCCTGATCACCCACGACCTCGGCGTCGTCGCCGACGTCGCCGACAAGATCGCCGTCATGTACGCGGGCCGGATCGTCGAGGCCGCCCCCGTGCGCGAGATCTACAAGTCGCCCGCCCACCCCTACACCCGGGGCCTGCTCGACTCGATCCCGCGCCTGGACCAGAAGGGCCAGGAGCTCTACGCCATCAAGGGCCTGCCGCCGAACCTGCTGGCCATCCCGCCCGGCTGCGCCTTCAACCCGCGCTGCCCGATGGCCCGGCCCGCCTGCCGGGCAGAGGTCCCGCCGCTGGCCGACGTCGCCCCGGACCGGGCCAGCGCCTGCTTCTTCTGGAAGGAGTGCCTCGGTGCCTGAGCCCATCCTGGAGGTCCGCGACCTCGTCAAGCACTACCCGCTGACCCGGGGCATCCTCTTCAAGAAGCAGGTCGGCGCGGTCAAGGCCGTCGACGGGGTCTCCTTCTCCCTCGCCGCGGGCGAGACCCTCGGCATCGTCGGCGAGTCCGGCTGCGGGAAGTCCACCGTCGCCCGGATGCTGGTCAACCTCGAACGCCCCACCGCCGGCGCGATCTCGTACAAGGGCGAGGACATCACCAAGCTCTCGGGCCGCGCCCTGAAGGCGGTGCGCCGCAACATCCAGATGGTGTTCCAGGACCCGTACACCTCGCTGAACCCGCGCATGACGGTCGGCGACATCATCGGCGAGCCGTACGAGATCCACCCCGAGGCGGCCCCGAAGGGCGACCGGCGCCGCAAGGTCCAGGAGCTCCTGGACGTGGTCGGCCTGAACCCGGAGTACATCAACCGGTACCCGCACCAGTTCTCCGGCGGCCAGCGCCAGCGCATCGGCATCGCCCGGGGCCTGGCCCTCCGGCCCGAGGTCATCGTCGCGGACGAGCCGGTCTCCGCGCTGGACGTCTCGGTCCAGGCCCAGGTGGTCAACCTGCTGGAGCGGCTCCAGGCCGAGCTCGGCCTCTCGTACGTGTTCATCGCGCACGACCTGTCCATCGTCCGGCACATCTCCGACCGGGTCGGGGTCATGTACCTGGGCCGCGTCGTGGAGATCGGGACGGACACCCAGATCTACGACCACCCCACCCACCCCTACACCCAGGCCCTGCTCTCCGCCGTGCCCGTGCCCGACCCGGGGGCCCGCGCCCACCGGGACCGGATCATCCTCACCGGCGACGTGCCCTCCCCGGCCAATCCGCCGTCGGGCTGCCGCTTCCGCACCCGCTGCTGGAAGGCCGAATCCCGCTGTGCGGCGGAGGTCCCCCTGCTGGCCGTCCCGCAGGCCCTCCCGCCGGGCCCGGCCGCCCACCCGTCGGCCTGCCACTTCGCGGCCGAGAAGCAGGTGGTCCCGCCCCCGGGCGAACTGCCGCCCCCGCCGGCCCCTCTGACGAAGGAGTAGCGAACGGTTTCGGACGCCCGGGTGAGCGATCATTTCCAGCCACCCCGCGTGCGTACGCCCGGTCGGGCCGGCTTTGACCCAACACGCTTAACACAGGGGCAACTTGACCGTTTCTGCCCCGAGATCTGGGGCATGCAGTCTGGGCCGTGTGCGGCCGTGCGGGTGCCGACAGCCGGCCGGGAGGGCGTGGAGCCCTCCCGGCCGGTCTTCGTGCGCCCCCGGCCGTGCGCGGCATGCGCCCCTCGTGCTGCCGGAATTCGATCGATGCGCTGGTACGGATAGTTATGATCCGTAGCGCACGGTGGGTATGAATTCGCCGAGCAAGAGTACGCATACCGATGTCCGCTCGACGTGGAGGTGAAACGCCGTGGCACTCTCGATCTCGGCCGTGGTGCTGCTGGCGATCGTCGTCTTCCTTCTGGTCCGGAGGTCGGGTCTGAAGGCGGGGCACGCGTTCGTCTGCGTACTGCTCGGGTTCTACCTGGCGAGTTCCACGGTCGCACCCACCCTCAGCCAGCTCACCTCCAACGTGGCGAGCATGATCAGTGGCCTCAAGCTGTAGGTACTGCTCGTAGGCTGGCCCCATGAACGGTCTTCCCGCCCGTCGTCTGCTCCTCGTGCACGCGCACCCGGACGACGAGTCGATCAACAACGGCGTCACCATGGCCAAGTACGCGGCCGAGGGCGCCCACGTCGCGCTGGTGACCTGCACCCTCGGCGAGGAGGGTGAGGTCATCCCCGCCGAGCTGGCCCACCTGGCGCCGGACCGCGACGACACCCTCGGCCCCTTCCGGGTCGGCGAGCTCGCCGCCGCCATGAAGGAGCTCGGGGTCGTCGACCACCGCTTCCTCGGCGGCGCCGGCCGCTTCCGGGACTCCGGGATGATGGGCGCCCCGCAGAACGCCCGCCCCGGCTCCTTCTGGTCGGCCGACCTGGACGAGGCCGCCGGGTACCTCGTGGAAGTGATCCGGGAGCTGCGCCCGCAGGTCCTGGTCACCTACGACCCCGACGGCGGCTACGGCCACCCCGACCACATCCAGGCCCACCGGGTCGCCACGCGCGGCGCGGAGCTGGCGGCCGACGCCGCGTTCCGCCCCGAACTCGGCGCCCCGCACGCCGTCGCGAAGCTCTACTGGAACCGCGTGCCCGCCTCGGTCGTCGAGGAGGGCTTCGAGCGGCTGCGCGCGGCCGGCGCCTCCTTCCCGGGCACCGCGGCCCCGGACGACGTGCCGGGCGTGGTGCCCGACGAGCGGATCACCGCCGAGATCGGCGACGAGGGCGACGCCACCGTGCTGGTCGCGGCGAAGGCGGCCGCCATGCGGGCGCACGTCACCCAGATCGCCGTGGACGGCCCCTTCTTCGCCCTCTCCAACGACCTGGGCCAGCCCCTCTTCGCCCGGGAGTACTACGAGTTGGCCGCGGGCCGCTCCGGAGCGCCGGCCGGCGAGCGCGAGCGGGACCTCTTCGCGGGGGTGGAGGCGTGACCACCGCGCTGACCCCCGGGCGGATCGCCGCCCTCCTCGGCCTGCTCGTCCTCGGCGCCCTGACCGGCGCGGCGGGCTGGCTCGTGGTCGACCTGTGGTTCCCGGCCGGGCTGCTGCTCGCGCTGTCGGCCCTCCTCGGGCTGTTCCTCGCGGGCCGGCTGACGGTCGGCGGGGGCCTCGGGGTGGGCGCCCCGGCGGCCGGCTGGTTCCTGTCCTACGTCCTCCTCGGCGTCCCCCGCCCCGAAGGGGACTTCCTGCTCGGTTCCTCCGGAATCGGCATGTACGCATACCTTTTGGGGGGAAGTGCGGCCGCTGTGATCTGCGCCACGATGCGCGGCCCCGCGCAAGGGCCCGTTTCGGCCTCCAAGTCCCGCGGATGACAGGCCGCTGAACTCCCGCATCCGCCGATCGGGGACGGGTTGCGGGGGTTTGACGGGCCCTCGCCCGGGGGCGTGCGGAAGCAGAAGAGGAACCTGGGATTCCTGGCCGACAGTTGTGCCCGGGCGGCGGCCAGTATGGTGGACGGGCCGCCGAGCTGCCCGCGCACGGAATGACGGGCGGCGGAGCCAACCGGGAGAACCTGCCTTGAGTCGTGAAACCGACAGTTCGTCCCCCGGGCCCCAAGGGCACGGTGGAGCCGCCTACCCCTCGGGTACGCCGCCGTATGGAACCGGCCAGTATCCGTCCGTGCCACCCGGTCCCGGCGCCGCGACCGTCCCGGAGGAGAACCCTGTGACCTCGAACCCGTCCACGCCCGACACCGACACCGACGGGCCGAAGACCGAGACCCACCTGACGACCCGGATCCGGATCAACATCCCCGGATCCCGGCCGATCCCGCCCGTGGTCGTGCGCAAGCCCGTCAAGGACGGCGCCCAGGACGCGTCCCCGGCCGCCGCCGGCCCGGCCTCGGGCGCGGCCCCGCGCACGCCCGAGCGGCGCCCGGCGCCCGCGCTCCCCGCGGCAGCGGCCCCGGCCCCCGCGCCCGCCGCACCCGCGCCCGAGCCGGCCCCGGCGCCCGCCGAGCCCCCGGCCGGCGGATGGTTCGCCCCGCGCAAGGCGGTGGCGACCCCGCCGACCGCGACGCCCCCGGCCGGCGTGCCCATCGGCGGCCCCGGCGGTCCCGGCGGTCCCGGCGGCCCGGGCAGCGCTCCCGGCGGTCCCGGCGCTCCCGCTCCCGGCGCGAGCTACGGCTCCGGCGTGCCCGGCACCGGCGCGGGCTTCGCGCCCCCGGCCGAGCCCGGCCGCCCGCAGCCCCCCGCCGCACACGGCACCGGAGCCGGCTTCGCACCGGCCCCCGCCGTCGGCGGACCCGGAGTCGGCGCGCCCCAGGGGTACGCCGGGTACGACAACGGGCCCGGCACCGAGGCCTTCCCCGCCTTCCCGGAGTCCGGCTTCCCGGAGCCCGCCGGGCCGACGGGCGGACCCGCGCTGGGCACCGTACCCGTCGGCGCCGAGGTGCCCCCGAGCTGGCCCGGCCCCGAGGCCTTCGACACCCCGGCCCCCGGGCCCGTGCCCGCCCCCGGCCCGGCCGCCCCGCCGCCGGGCCCGAAGCCGCCGCGCCAGATGACGCCGCCGCCCGCCCCCGCCGGCAAGGCCGCCAAGTCCGCCAAGGCCGGCAAGCCCGGCAAGCCCGCCAAGAAGAAGGGCCGCTCCAAGCTGGTCCTGCTCGGCGGCGGCGTCGTCGTCCTCGCCGGCGTGGCCTACGGCGCCGGCCTGCTCATGAACCACTCCGACGTCCCCAAGGGCACCACCGTCCTCGGCGTCGACATCAGCGGCAGCCGCGACGACGCCGTCGCCAAGCTCCAGACCGCCTTCGGCAAGCGCGCCGCCGCCCCGCTCCAGCTCAGCGTCGGCGGCAAGCAGGTCGAGCTGAAGCCCGAGAAGGCCGGCCTGACCCTCGACAGCCAGACCACCGTCCGCAACGCCACGGGCAGCGACTACAACCCCGTCACCGTCATCGGCTCCCTCTTCGGAGTCGAGCGCACGGCCACCGCCGTCATGCCGGTCGACGAGGAGAAGCTGCGGGTCTCCCTCCAGGAACTGGCCGGCGCCGCCGGCTCGGCCTCCGAGAGCACCATCAAGTTCGACACCGGCAAGGCCGTCGCCGTGCCCGGCAGGGCCGGTGAGGGCCTCGACGTCGACGCCTCCGTCGACAAGGTCACCAAGGCCTTCCGGGAGCTCGTCGCCAACGGCAAGGCGCCGACCGTCCAACTCCCCGTCGCCAAGAAGGAGCCCACGGTCAACCAGGCCGAACTGGACCGCGCCATGAAGGAGTTCGCGGAGCCCGCGATGTCCGGCGTGGCGACCGTCAAGGCGGGCGCCAAGTCCATCCCCTTCGGCCCCAAGTCCCTGCCGAAGATCCTCAGCATGACGGCCGTGGACGGACGCCTCGTCGAGAAGTACGACCTGGAAGCCCTCAAGGCCACCTACGGGAACGCCTTCGACGGGGTCCTGATCACCCGGGGCACCGGCGCCAAGACCCCCGTCACCCCGCAGGACGTCGCGGGCGCCCTCGGCAAGGCCCTCATCGGCAAGACCCCCGCCGAACGGACCGTCACGATCGACACCAACGCGAACTGACCGGCCCACGACCGCGCGGCGATGCCCCTCCCCGGCCCCCGGGAAGGGGCATCGCCGCATCCGGAACCCCGCCCCACCAGGCATGTCACCCCGAGCGCATGACATCCGTCATGCGGGAGTCACGACCCGCGACACTGCCGCACCCACCCCCGTACGGGCGAACCTTGGGGCATGACGACGACGACCGCGGCACACCCCGCCGCCCCGGGCCCCGCAGACGGACGCGGTGACACCGCAGCCGTGGTGTCCTTCCAGAACGTGACCAAGAGCTACGGCAAGGTCCGGGCCGTCGACGGCCTCTCCCTCGCACTCCACCCCGGCGAGACCGTCGCGCTCCTCGGCCCCAACGGCGCCGGCAAGTCCTCCACCCTCGACCTCCTCCTCGGCCTGCGCCCCGCCGACTCCGGCACCGTCAGCCTCTTCGGCACCACCCCCCGCGAGGCCATCGCCGCCGGCCGGGTCGGCGCCATGCTGCAGAGCGGCGGCCTCATGGAGGAGGTGACCGTGCGCGAGCTCGTCAGCCTCGGCTGCGCCCTGCACCCGCGCCCGTACCCCGTCGACGAGGTGCTCAGCCGGGCCGGGATCGAGGAGATCGCCGGCCGGGTCGTCAACAAGCTCTCCGGCGGCCAGGAGCAGCGCGTGCGCTTCGCCCTCGCCACCGCCGGGCACAACGACCTGATCGTCCTGGACGAGCCCACCACCGGCATGGACGTCACCTCCCGCCAGGCCTTCTGGGCCACCATGCGGGAGCAGGCCGCCCAGGGCCGCACGGTCCTGTTCGCCACCCACTACCTGGAGGAGGCGGACGCGATCGCCGACCGCGTCCTCGTCCTCAACAAGGGCCGGCTGCTCGCCGACGGCACCGCCGCCGAGATCAAGGCCAAGGCCGGCGCCCGCAAGGTCGCCTTCGACCTCGACGGGCCGGTCGACGAGCAGGCGCTGCGCGCCCTGCCGGGCTTGACCGCCTTCGACCTCACCGGCCGCTCCGTACGGCTCCAGTCGCGCGACGCCGACGCCACCGTGCACGCCGTGTACGCGCTCGGCCTGCGCCCCCGCAACCTCGAGGTCGCCGGCCTCGGCCTGGAACAGGCCTTCATCGCCCTCACCGAGGCCGAGGAGGCCACCCGATGACGAACACCGCCGGCGCCGGAACCCTGCGGCTGGTCAAGCTGGAGATCACCCGCGCCCTGCGCAACAAGAAGTACCTGTTCTTCACCGTCCTCTACCCGGCGGCCCTCTTCCTGATGCTCGGCGGCACCCTGGACGGCACGACCAAGGTCATGGGCACCGAACTGACCATGCCCGCCTTCTACATGGTCGCCATGGCCTCCTTCGGCGCCCTGACGGCCGTACTCGTCGGCAACAGCGAACGCATAGCCAAGGAGCGGGAGAAGGGCTGGGTGCGCCAGCTGCGGCTGACGGCCCTGCCCGGACACGGCTACGTCCTCGCCAAGACCGCCAGCGCCGGCGTCCTGTCCCTGCCGTCCATCCTGGTCGTCTTCGCCGTCGCCGCCGGGGCCAAGGGCGTACGGTTCGAGGCATGGCAGTGGCTCGCCCTCACCGGCTCGATCTGGGCCGGCAGCCTCGTCTTCGCCGCGCTGGGCGTCGCCATCGGCTACCTGGCCAGCGCGGACAACGTCCGCCCCATCACGATGCTGATCTACTTCGCCCTGGCGATCCTCGGCGGCCTGTGGATGCCCACCGCCAACTTCCCGCAGTGGCTCAGGAACATCTGCGAGTGGCTGCCGACCCGCGCCTACACCGGTCTCGGCCAGGCCATCGAGCTCGGGGGCGCGCCGCACGCCAAGGACGTGGCGATCCTCGCCGTGTACTTCGTACTGTTCACCGGTGCGGCCGCCTGGCTGTACCGCAAGGACTCACTGAAGGCCTGAGGACGTGGCGCTGACGCAGGAAACCGACGGTCTGCACCGCATCGGCCAGGCACCGGAGACCACCACCCACAAGGTGGTGAAGGGCCTGTGGATCGGGATCTGGCTCTTCTACCTCAGCGCCCCCGTCACCGACCTGGTCAGCGGCGGACACAGCACCGGGGCCCGGCTGCTCGGCGGCCTGGGCCTGCTGGCCTTCACCTGCTGGTACCTGGTGCTGGTCTTCCGCACCGTCCGGCAGATGCCTGTGCCCAGGGTGCTGGTCTCCCTGGCCGTGCTC
The DNA here is from genome assembly GCF_050275515.1 of Streptomyces sp. NPDC004126. Classification (NCBI taxonomy): domain Bacteria; kingdom Bacillati; phylum Actinomycetota; class Actinomycetes; order Kitasatosporales; family Streptomycetaceae; genus Streptomyces; species Streptomyces sp. NPDC004126. The sequence goes on from NZ_JBNNPF010000006.1 coordinate 205,521, forward strand.
GCGGCGCAGGCCACCGTGCTGTCGCTGACCCTGGGCCGCGAGTGGCTCGTGCTCTTCGTGTACGTGTCCATCTCCTCCGGCGCCGCCCTGCCGGGGGAGGTGTCCCGCTGGACCGTCCCCGGCGCGACGGCGCTGCTGACGGCGGTCGCCTTCGCGGTCCCGGGCGGCACCCAGTACCTGGCCGGGCTGGTGATCCCGGCGCTGATGGGCGGGTTCGCGATGATCGGCGTCCGGGCGATGATCCGGACCACGATAGAGCTGCGCCAGGCCCGGGCCACGGTCGCCGAGCTCGCCGCCAACGAGGAGCGCCTGCGGATGGCCCGCGACCTGCACGACCTGCTGGGCCACTCGCTGTCGCTGATCACGCTCAAGAGCGAACTGGCGGGCCGGATGCTGCCCGAGCACCCCGAGCGGGCCGCCCAGCAGGTCGCGGACATCGAGCGGGTCAGCCGGCAGGCGCTGGTCGACGTACGGGAGGCCGTCAGTGGCTACCGGCGGCCGACGCTTCCCGGCGAACTCGCGGGCGCGCGCACGGCGCTGGCGGCGGCGGGCGTGGCGGCGGACCTGCCGGCCGGCTGCGACGACGCCGAGCTGCCGGAGGAGACGGAGTCCGCGCTGGCGTGGTCCCTGCGCGAGGCCGTGACGAACGTGGTCCGGCACAGCGGGGCCCGGCGCTGCACCGTCACCCTCACCACCCGCCAGACCCTCGCGGGCCCGGTCGTCGAACTGACCGTCACCGACGACGGCACGGGCGGCCCCGCCGTCCCCGGCAACGGCCTGACCGGCCTGACGGAACGCCTGGAGGCGGTCGGTGGCACCCTGTCGGCCGGTCCGGTGGGCAAGACCGGCTTCCGCCTGCAGGCGCGCGTCCCCCTAGGATCCGGGTCATGAGCGAAACCGGCGCCGTGCCCATCCGGATCCTCCTGGCCGAGGACCAGTCGATGGTCCGGGAGGCACTCGCGGCCCTCCTCGGGCTGGAACCGGACATCGAAGTCCTGGCCCAGGTCGCCCGCGGCGACGAGGTGGTCGCGGCCGCCCGCTCCCACGACGTGAACGTGGCCCTCCTCGACATCGAGATGCCGGGCATGACGGGCATCGAGGCGGCCGCGCAGCTGCGGGCCGCCCTCCCCGCGCTCAAGATCGTCGTGCTGACCACCTTCGGCCGCCCCGGCTACCTCCGCCGGGCGATGGAGGCGGGCGCCTCGGCCTTCCTGGTCAAGGACGCCCCGGCCGCGCAGCTCGCCGACGCGGTGCGCAAGGTCCTGGCGGGGGAGCGGGTCATCGACCCCACCCTCGCGGCGGCGGCCCTCGCGGAGGGCGCGAACCCCCTGACGGACCGCGAGCGGGAGGTCCTGCGGGCGGCGGAGTTCGGCGCGACCAACGCCGAACTGGCGTCCCGCCTCGGCCTCTCCCAGGGCACGGTCCGCAACTACCTCTCGACGGCCATCCAGAAACTCGCGGCCCGCAACCGCGCCGAAGCGGTACGCGTGGCCCGCGAGAAGGGCTGGCTGTAGCCGGTGCCGGTGCCGGTGCCGGTGCCGGTGCCGGTGGCAGCGGCCCTCCGCGGAGGCGGCGCGGCTAGTTCAGGAGGGCGCGAGCCGCGACGGCCTCGCCGCGGATGCGGGCCGCCTCGTCCTTGTCCACCGCGTCCATGATCTCCGCGTACCCGTCCAGTTCGGCCGCACCCTCCTGGAAGGAACCCCGCTCCACCAGGAGCCGTGCCCGCTCGTACCGCAGGGCCGCCGGATGGGACGGCAGCAGCAGCGACAGGTCCAGCGCCCACAGGGCGACCGCCGAGTGCTCCGGCCGGGCCGAGGCCCAGACCCGGATGTTGTTCAGGATCCGCAGCACGATGTCCAGCGTCCGCGCCGGCGTCTTCGGCGCGGCCGCCTGCTCCGCCGGCCCCGCGCCCAACGAGGCACCGCCGGCGAAGGGGTCGACCACCACCGAGTCCTCCGGGTCCCCGAAGCCCACCACGAAGTGCCCCGGCAGCCCCAGCCCGTACACCGGCGCGCCCGCCCGCCGGGCCACCTCCAGCCACACCACCGAGAGGAGGATCGGCAGGCCCCGCCGGCGCAGCAGCACCTCGTGCAGGAGCGAGGACGACAGCCGGTCGTAGTCCTTCGGGGTGCCGTGGAAGCCCAGCCGGCCGCCCAGCAGTTCCGTCACCGCCGCCGCCCACGACCGGGCGTCCCGCAGCCCGTACGGCAGCATCCCCGCGAGCCGGTCCAGCTCGATCTCGGCCCGGTCCATGGCCCGTTCGTCCAGCGCCGGATCCGCCTCCGCGGCCAGCAGCAGGCACAGCCGGGCCAGGTCGGGCCGCTCCGCGCGGGCCTCCGCCGCGAACAGCTCCCGGGTGTTCACCGCGCCGCCCGGAAGTGGTGGTAGGAGTGGTGCGTGGCGAAGCCCATCCCGTCGTACAGGGCCCGCGCCGCCGGATTGTCCGTCTCCACCTGGAGCCACGCCGCCGACGCGCCCTCCTCCAGCGCCCGCCGGGCCAGCGCCGTCATCACCGCCGTCGCGAGCCCCCGCCGCCGGTCCTCCGGGGCGACGGTGACGGCCGCGAACCCGGCCCAGCGGCCGTCGACCACGCAGCGCCCGATCGCCCGGCCGCCGTCCAGGGAGGCGAACCACACCGACGGGCCCTCCACCAGCATCCGTCGGGCGAGCTCCGGGTCCCGCACCCTGCCGTAGCGGGCGAGCCACTCCTCGCCGGGCTCGCGGGTCAGCCGCACCGCGGCCACGTCCGCGTCCAGGTCGCCCACCGGGGCCAGGCCCCCGGCGCGGACCTCCGCCGAGACCTCGTTCACCCAGCCCCGCCGCTCCAGTTCCGCGCAGAGCAGCTCCTGCGTCCCGGCGGCACCCGTCGCGGCCTGCACGTATGCCGGAAGGTCGCGCTCCGCGTACCAGGAGGTCACCCGCGCGAGTGCTTCGTCCAGGGGTATGCCGGGGTCGCCGAGCGGGAGCGCGGAATTGGCCCGCCGCGTGAACCCGGCGGCGGCCCGCAGCGTCCACTCGCCGAGCGGCTCGCTCTCCAGCGGCAGCCAGGCCCGCGCCGTGACCCGCGCCAGCTCCTCGAAGGAGGCCGCGGGACCCCTGCGCCGGGCCGGGGCGGGCGGCACGATCTTGCCCGCGACCAGCGACGATTCCGGGATGTGGACGGACACGCCGTCCTTGCGTGTGATCGTCAGCACACCCCCGGTCCAGGATGTGAGAACCCCTACCGCGTCCGCGAACACAGGGGTGCCGCTCCCGCCGTCCTCCACCCGTCGTACAGAGACTCGTTTACCCACGTCAGCCGGGGTAATACGGATCTCCAGCAGCCCACCGGCAGTGATTTCCACAGCTCTGTCCGCCCCTCCTGTTCGGATCGTGCCCGGGAACGGAGATACTAGGTGCGGGCATCGACGACGCCGCGCTCCCGCGCGAATGGACAGCCCTACCGAGGAGGAACGAGAGCGTGACCTACGTCATCGCGGAGCCTTGTGTCGACGTCAAGGACAAGGCCTGTATCGAAGAGTGCCCCGTCGACTGCATCTACGAGGGCCAGCGGTCCTTGTACATCCACCCGGACGAGTGCGTCGACTGCGGCGCCTGTGAGCCGGTCTGCCCCGTCGAGGCCATCTTCTACGAGGACGACACTCCGGAGGAGTGGAAGGACTACTACAAGGCGAACGTCGAGTTCTTCGACGAGCTCGGTTCGCCCGGTGGTGCCTCCAAGCTCGGCCTGATCGAGCGCGACCACCCCTTCGTCGCCGCGCTGCCCGCCGACATCAACGCCGGCGAGCACTGACCGTTTCACGGCAGACGCGCTTCTCGGTCCCGTACGGCACCCCTGCCGGGCGGGACCGAGCCGTTTTCCCCCGCACCGTTCCAGCCCCTGAGAGAGAGCAGAGCACCGTGGCCGCAGTTTCCGACCGTCTTCCCACGTTCCCCTGGGACAAGCTGGAGCCGTACAAGGCCACGGCGGCGGCCCACGCTGACGGCATCGTCGACCTGTCCGTCGGCACGCCCGTGGACCCGGTGCCGGACCTCATCCAGCGCGCCCTCGTCGCCGCCGCCGACTCCCCGGGCTACCCCACCGTGTGGGGCACGCCCGCCCTGCGCGACGCGATCACCGGCTGGCTGCGCGGCCGCCTCGGCGCGAGCGCCGCCGGACACCGCAACGTGCTGCCCGTGGTCGGCTCCAAGGAGCTGGTGGCCTGGCTGCCGACCCAGCTGGGCCTGGGCGCCGGCGACAAGGTCGCCTACCCGCGCCTCGCGTACCCGACGTACGAGGTCGGCGCGCGGCTGTGCGGCGCCGAGGCCGTCGTCTACGACGACCCGACCCAGCTCGACCCGGCGGGCGTGAAGCTCCTGTGGCTCAACTCCCCGTCCAACCCCACCGGGAAGGTCATCCCCAAGGAAGAGCTGATCCGGATCGTCGCCTGGGCGCGCGAGCACGGCATCCTCGTCTTCAGCGACGAGTGCTACCTGGAGCTGGGCTGGGAGGCCGAGCCCGTCTCCGTCCTCCACGACGACGTGTGCGGCGGCTCCTACGAGGGCCTCGTCGCGGTCCACTCGCTCTCCAAGCGCTCCAACCTGGCCGGCTACCGGGCCGCGTTCATCGCCGGTGACGCGGCCGTCCTCGGCGAGCTGCTGGAGATCCGCAAGCACGGCGGCATGATGACCCCCGCCCCGGTCCAGGCGGCCACGGTGGCGGCCCTCGGGGACGACGCCCACGTCGAGGAGCAGCGCGGCCGCTACGCCGCCCGCCGCGAGGCGCTGCGCACGGCCCTGGAGGCGCACGGCTTCCGCATCGAGCACAGCGAGGCCAGCCTCTACCTGTGGGCGACCCGCGACGAGCCCTGCTGGGACACCGTCGCGCACCTCGCGGAGCTCGGCATCCTGGTCGCGCCGGGCGACTTCTACGGCGAGGCCGGCGCGAACTTCGTCCGCGTGGCCTTCACGGCCACCGACGAGCGGGTCGCCGCCGCGGTCAAGCGCCTCGGCTGACCGCCGCCGCCCGCCGGGAACGCGCCGAGGGGGCCGGGAGCAGCAGCTCCCGGCCCCCTCGGGCGTTCGCGCGTCCAGGCGCGGGTCAGCCCAGCAGGCCGCCCGGAAGACCGCCGCCCGGAAGACCGCCGCCCAGGGCCTGCCCGGCGACCGGCAGGCCGCCCAGCGTCTGGGTGGCTCCGCCGGCGCCGCCCACGGCATCGGTGGCGGGGGCGGCGACGGGAGCGGCGGCCGGGAGGGCCTCGGTGGCGGTGTGCGCGGCGTCGGTGGCCGCCCCGGCGTCGGGGGCGGTGAGCGTGTTCAGCTTCGGCAGGGACTCCAGGCCCACGGCGTCGGCCGCGCTGGCGGCGCCTGCCGCACCGACCACGGGAGCGGTACCGGCTGCGAGGAGAAGCGCGGCGCGGGCGATCCGACGGGTCAGGGGGAGGGTCATGATGCTCCTAAGCGGTAGCGGCTGAGTACGCCGTGTACAACCGCTCCCGGGGTGGGGGGAGTTGCGGACCCGTCGGGTAAAGGATCAGTAACGCATCGTTTAATCGGCTTCCGTGACAAGAGCACCGGACCCGCCCCGACCTGCGGTTCTGTCCTCCTCCCGGGTGTACGGCCCGAACGCGTGGACACCCCTCCCGGGTGACGGGGCGTACGGATGACCGTGCCGCCGGGGGGTCACCGCCGGGCCGTGCGCGCGCCGGGGGCGTGCGCGGGTGAACGCGGCCCGGGCGACGGGTGGTGGCGCCGGTCGCCTGGCGGTGGCGCGGGCCGGCCGGCGGCGCCGGTTACTTGGCGCCGGCGCGGGCCATGAAGATCCGGACCTCGCCCGGAGCCGCGTCGTGCGGGTCCCCGGCACCGCCCTTGCGGCCGCCGCCCTTGCCCTTGCCCTGCCACGCGCCGCCGTCCCGCCCGGCCACCCACGAGGAACCGTCGTACGACACCCGCGCGATGCCCAGCTCCTTCGACCGGGCCACCGCCCAGTGGGCCATCGCCCGCCCGCGCCGCGCCTCGGCCGGACCGCCGCCCTCCTTGAGCCGCAGCCCGACCTCCGCCTCGGGCACCGTCCCGCCCGGCGACGCCGGCCGCCCGGCCGGAGCACCCGCCCGGCCCGTGCCCAGCGCCTCCCGCGCCGGCGCCCCGAACGCCCGCACCAGCTCCGCCCGCACCTTCTCCGGGTCGCCCGCCGAGGGCGCAGGGCCCGAGCAGACCAAGGAGGCCGGCGTGCCGTTCTCACCGAAGGCCGCCGTCAGCACTGTCGCGTCCGGCTCGTGCTTCGCGTACGCCTGCGGGAAACCGCTGAGCTGCACCTTCTGCGCCGCGACCGTCAGCGGCAGCCTGGTGTAGCCCTTGATCTCCGCGAGCCGGTCGTAGAAGATCCCCGCCGAGTACACCGGGTCCATGATCTGCTCCGGGGTGCCCCAGCCCTGCGAGGGCCGCTGCTGGAACAGCCCCAGCGAATCCCGGTCCCCGTGGTCGAGGTTGCGCAGCCCCGACTCCTGCATCGCCGTCGCCAGCGCGATGGTCACCGCCCGGTCCGGCAGCCCCTTGGAGATCCCGACGGCGGCTATCGTCGCCGCGTTCGCCGCCTGCTCCGGGGTCATCTCGTACGTCTGGACGTCCCCCGCACCCGCGGAGCCCGCCGCTCCGGTCGCCGAAGCCGTGCAGTAGGAGGCGCCGTTGTCGGATTCCCGCTGGACGACGAAGTACCCGATCACCCCGAGCAGGACGACCAGGCCGACGGCCTTGCGGAACGGCCGGCGGCGGCGGGGGCGGGAGCGATCGGTCTCGGACACGCGGCCCACCGTACTTGAGGCCGATAAACCGTCCACCGGCCGGACGCTCCCGCTTACCCCCCATCCCGGGGCGTTAGGGTCAGTTCCATGTCCGAATCCGAGCTGGACCTCACCCTGGACGCTGCCGAGCTGACCGCCCGGCTCGTCGACATCCCTTCCGTGAGCGGCGACGAGAAGGTCCTCGCCGACCTGGTGGAAGCGGCGCTGCGCGCCCTCCCGCACCTCACCGTCGACCGCCTCGGCAACAACGTCGTCGCCCGTACGCACCTCGGACGCGCCGAGCGCGTCGTGCTGGCCGGCCACCTCGACACCGTGCCGATCGCCGACAACGTCCCGTCCCGCCTGGACGAGAACGACGTCCTGTGGGGCTGCGGCACGACGGACATGAAGTCCGGGGTCGCCGTACAGCTGAGGATCGCGGCGACCGTCCCCGAACCCAACCGCGACCTCACCTTCGTCTTCTACGACCAGGAGGAGGTGGCCGCCGACCTCAACGGCCTCGGCAAGGTCGCCGACGCCCACCCCGACTGGCTGGCCGGTGACTTCGCCGTCCTGCTGGAGCCCTCCAACGCCGAGGTCGAGGGCGGCTGCCAGGGCACCCTGCGCGTGCTGCTGCGCACCGAGGGCGAGCGCGCCCACTCCGCGCGCAGCTGGATGGGCTCCAACGCCATCCACGCCGCCGCCCCGATCCTGGCGAAGCTCTCCGCGTACGAGCCCCGCAAGCCGGTCATCGACGGCCTGGAGTACCACGAGGGCCTCAACGCGGTCCGCATCGAGGGCGGCGTCGCCAACAACGTCATCCCCGACGCCTGCACGGTCACCGTGAACTTCCGCTACGCCCCCGACCGCAGCGAGGCCGAGGCGCTGGCCCACGTCCGGGAGGTCTTCGCGGACTGCGACATCGCCGAGTTCGTCGTCGACGACTCCTCCGGCGGCGCCCTGCCCGGCCTGGCCCACCCGGCCGCGGCGGCCTTCATGGAGGCGGTCGGCGGCCGTCCGATGCCCAAGTTCGGCTGGACGGACGTCTCCCGCTTCAGCGCGCTCGGCGTCCCGGCGGTCAACTACGGGCCGGGCGACGCGCTGCTGGCCCACAAGGTCGACGAGCGTGTCGAGACGAAGGCCATCCTGCACTGCGAGGAACGACTCCGCGCCTGGCTGACCTCGTAAATTCCCCTTCCGGCCACCTTCGTGCGCCTAACCTGATCCAACGATCAGCTGGAGGGAGCACATCATGGGCAACCACGGCAATGCCGAAGGGTCCCGCCGTCGGCCCGAGGAGCAGCAGCTCGGGCCGGTGCTGCGCAGGCGGGGCCAGGTGCAGGCGGGCAGTACGACGGACCAGCGGCTGCTGGACTCGGCCGGGCCCTCCGAGTGGGTGCACACCGATCCCTGGCGGGTCCTGCGCATCCAGTCGGAGTTCATCGAGGGCTTCGGCACCCTGGCCGAGCTGCCGCCCGCGATCAGCGTGTTCGGCTCGGCCCGCACTCCGGTGGACTCGCCGGAGTACGAGGCCGGCGTACGGATCGGCAGTGCGCTCGTCGAGGCCGGCTTCGCCGTGATCACCGGCGGCGGCCCGGGCGCGATGGAGGCGGCCAACAAGGGCGCCCGCGAGGCGAACGGCATCTCCGTCGGCCTGGGCATCGAGCTCCCCTTCGAGCAGGGGCTCAACCAGCACGTCGACCTCGGGCTGAACTTCCGGTACTTCTTCGTCCGCAAGACGATGTTCGTGAAGTACAGCCAGGGCTTCGTGGTCCTGCCGGGCGGGCTCGGCACCCTGGACGAGATGTTCGAGGCGCTGACCCTGGTCCAGACGCAGAAGATCACCAGGTTCCCCATCGTGCTCTTCGGCACGGAGTACTGGGGCGGCCTGATCGACTGGCTGCGCAACACGGTCATCGCCCAGGGCAAGGCCTCGGAGAAGGACCTCTACCTCTTCCACGTCACGGACGACGTGGACGAGGCGATCGCGCTGGTCACGAAGGAAGTCGGCAAGTAGGGACCACGGCCGCGCCGCCGCGGGCGGCGCGGCTCCGGGGGCCTCAGGCCAGGCCGCGGCGGGCGACGGCCGGCGGACGGTGCCCCTGGATCGAGCGGACCATGTCGAGGACCTGCTTCGTCTCCGCGACCTCGTGGACGCGGTAGACCTGCGCGCCGAGCCAGGCCGAGACGGCCGTGGTCGCCAGGGTGCCCAGCAGGCGCTCCTTGACCGGCTTGTCGAGGGTCTCGCCGACGAAGTCCTTGTTGGACAGGGAGACCAGCACCGGCCAACCGGTTTCGGTCATCTCCGCGAGCCGGCGGGTGGCCTCCAGCGAATGCCTGGTGTTCTTCCCGAAGTCGTGACCCGGATCGATCATGATCGACTCGCGGGGCACCCCGAGGGCAGCGGCCCGCTCCGCGAGGCCGAGCGTGACGCGCAGGATGTCGTCCACCACGTCCTCGTACGAGGTCCGGTGCGGCCGCGTGCGGGGCTCGACCCCGCCCGCGTGGGTGCAGACGATGCCCGCGCCGTGGCGCGCGGCGACCTCCGCCAGCTTCGGGTCCACCCCGCCCCACGCGTCGTTCAGCACGTCCGCCCCGGCCTCGCAGACCGCCTCGCCGACCTCGTGCCGCCAGGTGTCCACGCTGATCACCACGTCCGGGTGGCGGCGGCGCACCTCCGCCACGAAGCCGACCGTGCGCCGGGCCTCCTCCGCCGCGTCCACGTGCTCGCCGGGACCCGCCTTCACCCCGCCGATGTCGATGATCGCCGCGCCCTCGGCCACGGCCTGCTCCACCCGGTCGAGGGCCGGCTCGTCGCGGAAGGTGGCGCCCTGGTCGTAGAAGGAGTCCGGGGTGCGGTTCACGATGGCCATGATCACCGGCTCGTGGGTGTCGAACTCGCGCCTGCCCAGTCGCAGCATCCTGCTCTTTCCTCCTTCGGCGACCCTCGCGCCTCGTCTGCGACCTTAACCTGAGGGGCAGGAGTCTCTCAGGGGAGTTGATCGTGTTCTGGTTCTTGCTGATCGCGCTGGTCGTGGTCGTGGCCGCGGTCACCCTCGCGGTGGTCGGCGGCGGCTCCGAAGCCGTGCTGCCCGAGGCCGAGCCGGACCGGGTGGCCGACGCGCTCCCGGAGAGCCGGCCGGTGGTGCGGGCGGACATCGACGCGCTCCGGCTGCCGGTCGCGCCGCGCGGCTACCGGATGGCCGAGGTGGACGACGTACTGGACCGGCTCGCCGCCGAGCTGGCCGAGCGGGACGCGCGGATCGCGGAGCTGACGGCCGCGCGCGCCCACGCCCCGGCGGACCGGGTCGACCTCACGAAGGACGAGCGGTGAGCGGCACGGGACTGGTGGCGGGCCCGGACGGCGGGCTGCGCTGCCCGTGGGGGCTGTCCACGGAGGACTACGTCGTCTACCACGACACCGAATGGGGCAAGCCCGTCCACGGGGACGACGCCCTGTACGAACGGCTGTGCCTGGAGGCCTTCCAGTCCGGGCTGTCCTGGATCACGATCCTGCGGCGCCGCGAGGGCTTCCGGAAGGCCTTCGCGGACTTCGAGATCGCGGCGGTCGCGGAGTTCGGGCCGGCCGACGCCGAACGGCTGATGGGCGACGAGGGGATCATCCGCAACCGGGCCAAGATCGAGGCCACCCTCGCCAACGCGAAGGTGCTGGCCGGCTGGGGCGCGGGGGAGCTGGACGGGCTGATCTGGTCCCACGCCCCCGAGAAGCCGGGCCGGGCCCCGAGGAGCACCGCCGACGTGCCGGCGGTGACCCCGGAGTCCACGGCCCTGGCCAAGGCCCTGAAGAAGGCGGGCATCCGCTTCGTCGGGCCGACCACGGCCTACGCCCTGATGCAGGCGTGCGGCCTGGTCAACGACCACCTCGCGGGCTGCGTCTCCCGCGAGGGGTGAGGCGTCAGCGGCCCAGGTACCGCGGCGGCTGCTTCGCGAGGAAGGCCTGCACGGCGATGGAGTGGTCCTCGGAGGCTCCCGCGCGGGTCTGCAGGACGTCCTCGCGCTCCAGGGCCTCGGAGAGGGTGTGCGAGGCCCCGTACGCCAGGGACTCCTTCAGGGCCGCGTAGGCCACCGTCGGGCCGGAGGCGAGGGTGCGGGCCACCTTCTCGGCCTCCTCGCGCAGCGACTCCGCGGGCACCAGCCGGTTCACGATGCCCAGCTCGAAGGCCTCCTGCGCCTTGATGGAGCGGGGGAACAGCAGCAGGTCGGACGCCCGGGAGGCGCCGATCAGCCGGGGCAGCGTCCAGGACACCCCGGAGTCGGCGGTCAGCGCGACCCCGGCGAAGGACGTGTTGAAGGACGCGGTCTCGGAGACGACGCGGAAGTCCGTCGCGAGCGCGAACCCGAAGCCGGCCCCGGCGGCCACGCCGTTGACCGCGGCCACGACGGGCTTCGGCATCTCCGTCAGGGCCCGCACGATCGGGTTGTAGTGCTCGGAGACCGTGCTCATCGTGAGCGTCGAGCCGTTCTCGCGGTCCGCGGCGAGGTTGCCGATGTGCTCCTTGAGGTCCTGGCCCACGCAGAAGGCCCGGTCCCCGGCGGCGGTGAGCAGGACCGCCCGTACGGCGGTGTCGGCGGCCGCTGCCCGGACGGCGTCGCGCAGGGCGACCTTGGCCTCCGTGTTCATGGCGTTCATCGCGTCGGGCCGGTTGATCGTGACGGTCGCGAGTCCGTCGGTCACTTCGTAGAGCACGCTGTCTGCCATGGCGGGGGTCCCCCTTCGTCGCGGGCTGGCTACCGGCCGGTACCGGCCGGTGCAAGGGCCAGCATGGCGGACGGGACCGGGGGCGGGCATGTGATGTGCGTCAAACAAAGCGGAGCCCCACCCCCGGGTGCGACGGCGAAGTATCGCAGGCGGATCCCCGAAATGAGTGGTTTTGGTCGAGCGCGTTGCGCAAGCGTTCCCTTCCGATGTTGGTCATCGGGTCCTGACATGCGGGATAATGGCTGGGAAGCAATGTGTTCGATGCCGGGTACTAGGCGCCTGAACGGGGCCGTCGGCTGACGATGAGCTGGTTTCAGGAAGGGGAACGAGCATGGCGGCCATGAAGCCGCGGACGGGCGACGGCCCGCTCGAGGTCACCAAGGAGGGGCGAGGCATCGTCATGCGCGTACCGCTCGAGGGCGGCGGTCGGCTTGTCGTCGAGCTGACGCCGGACGAGGCGGACGCCCTGGGTGACGCCCTGAAGAAGGTCGTCGGCTGAGCCTCGGCCCTTTGATCTTGCCCCGCCCCTACCGCTTGCGGTGGGGGCGGGGTTTTTTCTGCGCCGGCCCGGCGAGGCTGTTCACAGCCTCGCCGGCGTTTGAGGCGCGGTGGTCTGGGGGCGGAGCCCCCAGGGGGTCCGGGGCGCAGCCCTGGGGAACGGGCGAAGGGCGGGGCGGGGAGCAGCCCGCGCAGCGGCACCCTTCGGCGGCGTCAGCGGCGTACGGCGCAGAGCAGCCCGTCCCCCACCGGAAGCAGCGCAGCTTCCAGCGCCGGACTCTCCCGCACGCTGCGCAGCAGCTCCCGCACCCGGATCACCTCCACCGGCTGGGCCGCGGAGTCCACCGTGCGCCCGTCCGCGAAGACCCCCTCGAAGCACACCAGCCCGCCGGGCCTCAGCAGCCGCAACGATTCCGCGAGGTAGTCGAGGGACTCGGCCGGGTCGCCGTCGCAGAAGACCAGGTCGTACCCGCCGTCGGCGAGCCGCGGCAGCACGTCCAGCGCCCGCCCCGGAATGAACCGCGCGCGGTTCCCCGCGAAGCCGGCCGCACGGAAGGCCTGGCGGGCGAAGGCCTGCCGGTCGGGTTCGGGGTCCACCGTGGTCAGGACCCCGTCCGGCCGCATCCCGTGCAGCAGGTGGATCCCCGAGACGCCGGTCCCCGTGCCGATCTCGGCGACGGCCTTGGCGTCCGCGGTGGCGGCGAGCAGACGCAGCGCGGCCCCGGTGCCGGGGGACACGGACCGCAGGCCCGCTTCCCTGGACCGGTCTCGGGCCCATCGCAGAGCGTCGTCCTCGGCGACAAACGCGTCGGCGAACGCCCAGCTCGTCTGCCGGTTGCCGCTAATGACCCTCTCCTGTCCCCATAGTTGGCGCAACGGTGACTGTATCCGCTGACGTCGGGAACCCGCAGATGGGACCGGGCGTTGGGAGGGTGAGAGGCGGGATAGAGGGGACGGCTGCGGGCAGATCGGCGGTCCGGACCCCGAGGTCCGTGCAAAGTTACTGCAAAAATGCTTATCCAGAGCTGACGGGAGGGGTGGCTATGGTAGGGGCTCCACTGGACACCACCAGAGCCGACAGGGGAGGTGCGGCTGCGCCTGTGGATCGTGGAGGCGTCCTCAGACGTCTCTTCTGGTCGGCGGGTGAGCCGAAATCCGTGACCTACACTGCTGACCGCTTCCACACCGCCCACACCGCGACCACCGCGACCTTTGCCGCTGACGCGGGCTCCCAGGCGTGGACCCCTCCCTCATGGGAGGAGATCGTCAGCACGCACAGCGCGCGGGTCTACCGCCTCGCCTACCGCCTGACGGGCAACCAGCACGACGCCGAGGACCTGACGCAGGAGGTCTTCGTCCGCGTCTTCCGCTCGCTGTCCACCTACACGCCCGGCACCTTCGAGGGCTGGCTGCACCGCATCACCACGAACCTCTTCCTGGACATGGTGCGCCGCAAGCAGCGGATCCGCTTCGACGCGCTCGGCGACGACGCCGCCGAGCGGCTGCCGAGCCGTGAGCCGTCCCCCCAGCAGGTCCTGCACGACACGCACTTCGACGCCGACGTGCAGCAGGCGCTGGACACCCTCGCGCCCGAGTTCCGCGCCGCCGTGGTGCTCTGCGACATCGAGGGCCTGTCCTACGAGGAGATCGCCGCCACCCTCGGCGTGAAGCTCGGCACCGTCCGCAGCCGCATCCACCGGGGCCGCTCGCACCTGCGCAAGGCGCTCAAGCACCGCTCTCCCGAGTTCCGCGCCGAGCAGCGCGCGCTGGCGGGCGTGGCGGTGGGCGTGCCGGGCGCCGGGGGAGAGGGCGGAGCCGAGTGAGCGGAGCGAGTCCCTCCCCCGCCGAACAGCACCTGGGCGACCGGCTCGCCGCCCTGGTGGACGGGGAGTTGAAGCACGACGCGCGCGAGCGGGTGCTGGCGCACCTGGCGACCTGCGCCAAGTGCAAGGCCGAGGCCGATGCGCAGCGCCGGCTGAAGACCCTGTTCGTGGAGAGCGCCCCGCCGCCGCTGTCGGCCGGCCTGCTGGCCCGGCTCCAGGGGCTGCCGGGAGCGGGCCCGGACGGGCCTGCCGGGCCCGCCGGTCCGGGCGGCGGACCGGGGGCTCCGCTCGCGCCCCCGGCTCCGGGCGTCGACCCGTTCTCCTCGTTCGGGTACTCCGCCCCGGCCGCACCGCGCGAGGGTTTCCGCATCCACGAGGTGGGCCGTCCCAGACGCCGCTTCGCCTTCGTGGCGGCGGGGGCCGTGTCGCTGGCCGCGATCGCGCTCGGCGGCTCGCTGCCGCTGGACGGGATCGAGCCGAACGCCCGGGGCGAGGCGCCCGCGACCAGGCCCGGCCCCGCGGTGCCGCTGACCGACGCCTTCGTGCGCGACCGGGTCCCGACCCCCGGCGTAACGACCGGCCCCATCCCGGTGGGACAGCTGCCGACGGCGGCCCCCTCGGCCCCGACGACGGCCCAGCCGGTTTCCCTCTCCCGCTGACCCGGGCCCCCGAGGGGCCCGGGTACCTGGTTGAATCTGCGGCACACGCGCCGCCCCGCGGTGCGCCAGGCCCGCGGGGGAGCGCCCATGTCCGACAGTCAGCAGAACGGTCCGGCTCCGACGTGGTGGAGCCGGCCCGCCGCTGCGCCGGAGTCCGGCCCCGACGCGGACACCGACCGGACCCCGCCCGCTGCCGCCACGGACCAGGACCCGGCCCCCGGCTCCGATGCCGGACCCCGCTACGACCCCTGGGCCGCCGGCCCGCTCCAGGTCGTCGACCAGGGCAAGGCGCCGCGCGGCGCGCCCGCGCTGTGGCAGCTGGCGGTCGTCGGCGCGATCATCGCCCTCCTCGCGGGCTGTGCCGGCGGCTACCTCGGCATCCTCGCCGAGCGGCGCACCAGCACCCGGCTGGAGCTCCCGCAGGCCGCCGCCGACGCCAAGGACCGGGCCCCCGACAGCGTGGCCGGCATCGCGGCCACCGCACTGCCCGGCGTGGTCACCCTGCACGTCAGCGGGGGCGGCGGCAGCGGTACCGGAACCGGCTTCGTCCTGGACGACCAGGGCCACATCCTGACCAACAACCACGTCGTCGCCGACGCCCGCGACATAACGGTCACCTTCAGCACCGGCGAGAGCGTGCGCGCCGAGCTGGTCGGCCGCGACGGCGGCTACGACCTGGCCGTGGTGAAGGTCAGCGGGGTCCGCGGGCTGCGCCCGCTGGCGCTCGGGAACTCCGAGAACGTCCGCGTCGGAGACCCGGTCGTGGCCATCGGAGCCCCCTTCGACCTCTCCAACACGGTCACCTCGGGCATCATCAGCGCCACCGGCCGCCCCATCACCGCGGGCGGCGGCAAGCGCGACGGCAGCGACATCAGCTACGTCGACGCCCTCCAGACCGACGCCCCCATCAACCCCGGCAACTCCGGCGGCCCCCTCCTCGACTCCCGTGCCCACGTGATCGGCATCAACAGCGCCATCCGCGGCGCGGACAAGGGCGAGGACGGCGACGACCCCACCCGCCAGAGCGGCAGCATCGGCCTCGGCTTCGCCATCCCCGTCAACCAGGGCAAGCGGGTCGCCGAGGAACTCATCCGCACCGGCCGCGCCACCCACCCCGTCATCGGCGTCACCCTGGACATGGAGTACAAGGGCGACGGAGCCCGGGTCGACGCCAAGGGCGAGGACGGCAAGCCCTCCGTCGTGGCCGACGGCCCCGGCGCCCGCGCCGGGATCCGGCCCGGAGACGTGATCACCAAGGTGGACGGCGTACGCGTGCACGGCGGCGACGAGCTGATCATCAAGATCAGGGCCCACCGGCCCGGCGACCGCCTCGGCCTGACCGTCCTGCGCGACGGCAGGGAACGCACCCTGGACGTGGTCCTCGGCTCGGCGAGCGGCTCCTGAGCGGCCTCCGGGCAGCCGGTCCGCGACACGAATACCGGATGACGCCCGGGTGAATCCGGGATCGGTGGCGTACCGGCGTAGGGGAGTGCAAGGAAGGGCGGGTACCGTTGACCGGGCCGGACGTGGAGAGAGCCGAGGAGCGGCAAGGTGTTCAACGACATAGGCGCACTCGAGCTGGTCACCATCGTGGTGCTCGCCATCCTCGTCTTCGGCCCCGACAAGCTGCCGAAGGTGATCCAGGACGTCTCCGGGTTCATCCGGAAGATCCGGGCGTTCTCGGACAGCGCCAAGCAGGACATCCGCTCCGAACTGGGCCCCGAGTTCAAGGACTTCGAGTTCGAGGACCTGAACCCGAAGACCTTCATCCGCAAGCAGCTCACCGAGAACGAGGACCTTCAGGAGCTGCGCAGCAGCTTCGACCTCCGCAAGGAGCTGAACGACGTCACCGACGCGGTGAACAGCCGTGAGGCGGACGCGGACCCGACCGCGGCGGCGCCGTCCGCCACGCCCGCCGCGGGCGGCGGTCCGGACCTGCTGAAGAAGCCCGCCGCACCGGCCCAGGAGTCCCGCACCCCCTTCGACGCCGACGCCACCTGATCCGCAGCCTGCCCGTCGATCCGGGACCGGATGGCTATCCTCCATCTGTCCGGACCCAGGCCGCCCGCGGAGGGGGGTCCCCCCAGCCAGGCGAGGGGGAGGGCCGTTCCGGACCCCACGGAACGAGAGGCCGCCCATGGAGACGACGAGCAGCAGCCGGGTGGGCGCACAGCCCGCCGAGGCCCCCGAAGACGCACCACCCGCACCGACCGAGCCCCCGGAACATACCGGCGGCCAGGCCGCGCCCGGCCAGCCACCGGAAGCCGCCGCGCCGTTCCCGAAGGCCCGCCGGGGGGCGGCGGGCTACCTGAGCGCCGAATTCCCCTGGTACGGCCTGGACGGGGCCTTCACCGGCCCCCGCTGGCTCATGCAGGTCGGCACCGGCGCCGACGGCAGCGTGGAGCACGGATCGACCGGCCACGGCGACGAGCCGTCCGCCCGGGGTGAGATCGCCACCGGTGAGAAGGACCGCTTCGCGGTGGTGATCACCGTCGCCGGCAACCCGCAGCGCCGCAGCGGCGACGGCACCGGCGTCCTGGAGGCCACCTCGGTCTCCTCGGCGGCCTGGCTGGCCGGCTCGGGGCTGCTGTCCTACAGCTGGCCGCCGCAGATGGACCACACCCGGCGCGCCGACTGGCTCGACCAGCAGACGGAGGCGGCCTGGGAGCTCGCCGACGACCTCGCGGGGCCGGACTGGTCGACGCTGTCGCTGCCGGTGGACGGGGAGCCCACGCCGTTCCACTACCGGGAGTCGGAGTTCGGCTGGGTGCTGGCCGGCTCCACCGGGAGCGGGGTGCACCTGGGGGCGTACGGGCGGGGGATGAGCGCGTACGGCCTGGGCTTCTCGGCGATCGACCTCGCGCTGTACGAGTAGGTACGCGAAAGGGCACCGCCCGGCGGGGCGGTGCCCTTTACGCTGCGCGGTCCCTGCGGACCGCCGTTCCGGTGTGCCCACCCGTTCCATCCCCCTAGGACTTCGTCCAGGGGGGACCCCCAGGCGGAACGAATGCCCACACCTCTCCCTAGAACTTGTTCCGCGGCGTGATGCCCAGGCTCATGCCCGACAGGCCGCGCGCACGGCCGCCGAGCTTGCCGGCGATGGCGCGCAGGGCCGCGCCCGCCGGGGAGTCCGGGTCGGACAGTACGACCGGCTTGCCGTCGTCGCCGCCCTCGCGCAGCCGGACGTCGATCGGGATCGTGCCGAGCACCGGAACCGTCGCGCCGACCGTCTTGGTGAGGCCGTCGGCGACCTTCTGGCCGCCGCCCGAGCCGAACACGTCCACCATCTCGTCGCAGTGCGGGCACGGCAGGCCCGACATGTTCTCGACGACGCCCACGATCTTCTGGTGCGTCTGCACCGCGATCGAGCCGGCCCGCTCCGCGACCTCGGCCGCGGCCTGCTGCGGGGTGGTCACCACCAGGATCTCGGCGTTCGGCACCAGCTGCGCCACCGAGATCGCGATGTCGCCGGTGCCCGGGGGCAGGTCCAGCAGCAGCACGTCCAGGTCGCCCCAGAACACGTCCGCCAGGAACTGCTGGAGCGCCCGGTGGAGCATCGGGCCGCGCCACACCACCGGGGCGTTGCCCGGGGTGAACATGCCGATGGAGATGACCTTCACGCCGTTCGCGGACGGCGGCATGATCATGTTCTCGACCTGGGTGGGCTTGCCGTCCACACCGAGCATCCGCGGCACGCTGTGCCCGTAGATGTCCGCGTCGACGACGCCGACCTTCAGGCCGTCGGCCGCCATCGCCGCGGCCAGGTTGACCGTCACGGAGGACTTGCCCACGCCGCCCTTGCCGGACGCGACCGCGTAGACGCGGGTCAGCGAACCGGGCTTGGCGAACGGCACCTCGCGCTCGGCGGTGCCGCCGCGCAGGGTCGCCGCCAGCTCCTTGCGCTGCTCGTCGCTCATCACGTCCAGGGTGACGGCGACGGAGGTGACGCCCGCGACCTTCTCGACGGCCTCGGTGACGTTCTTCGTGATGGTCTCGCGCATGGGGCAGCCCGACACCGTGAGGTAGACCGTGACGGCGACGGCGCCGCCCTCGCCGATCTCCACCGATTTGACCATGCCGAGCTCGGTGATCGGCCGGTGGATCTCGGGGTCGTTGACCGTCGCCAGCGCGTCCAGGATCGCGTCCTGCTCCGGCACGGCGGCGGAGGGTGTCTCGGTAGCCATGTCCCCGATGGTACGGCTCGGTAGCAGCCCTCAGGTAAGCCGATCAGCGGTCGCCTTCGTCACTTTCACCCGGGAACAGCCGCCGCTCGTCCATCTCCTTGATCAGGTCCTGGAACTCCGAGCGGATCCAGTCGCGGGTGGCGACCTCGCCCAGGCCCATCCGCAGCGCCGCGATCTCCCGGGTCAGGTACTCGGTGTCCGCGATGGAGCGCTCGTTCTGCTTGCGGTCCTGCTCGTGGGTGACCCGGTCCCGGTCGTCCTGCCGGTTCTGCGCGAGCAGGATCAGCGGGGCCGCGTACGAGGCCTGCAGCGACAGCATCAGCGTCAGGAAGATGAACGGGTACTGGTCGAAGCGCAGCGAGTCCGGCGCGAAGATGTTCCACAGCACCCACACCACGATGACCAGGGTCATCCAGACGATGAACCGGCCCGTGCCCAGGAACCGCGCCACCCGCTCCGACAGCCGCCCGAACGCCTCCGGGTCGTACTCGGGCAGCAGCTTGCGGCGGTCCGGACGCGGCTGGTCCAGCCGTACGCGCGACCGCGTCAGCGCGCTCGCCCCCGCCGGGGCGGCGCTCCTGGCCCGTTCGGAGGAACGTTCCGTCCGCTCGTTGCGGAGCCGCTCGGCGGCCTCCTCCAGGCGCTCCGAGAGCCCCTCCCGGGCCTGCTCGCGCCGCTCCCGGCGCCGCTCGCGCGCCGCATCGCCGCGCCCGCGCTCAGTGCCCACGCAGGGCCTCCTCGGAGTGGAAGTCCGTCTCCCGCCAGTCGTCGGGCAGCAGGTGGTCCAGGACGTCGTCCACGGTGACCGCGCCCAGCAGCGAGCCGCTCTCGTCGACGACGGGCGCCGCGACCATGTTGTACGCGGCCAGGTAGCTCGTCACCGCCGGCAGCGAGGCGTCCGGGCGCAGCGGCGGCAGGTCCGCGTCCACCAGGGAGCTGACCAGGGTGAACGGGGGGTCCCGCAGCAGCCGCTGGAAGTGCACCGTCCCCAGGTACTTGCCCGTCGGCGTCTCGTCCGGCGGCCGGCACACGTACACCTGCGCGGCCAGCGCCGGCGACAGGTCCGACTTGCGCACGCGGGCCAGCGCGTCCGCGACGGTGGCGTCCGGGCGCAGCACGATCGGCTCGGTGGTCATCAGACCGCCCGCGGTGTTCTCCTCGTACGACAGCAGGCGCCGCACGTCCGCCGCGTCGTCCGGCTGCATCAGCGTCAGCAGCCGCTCCTTCTCCTCCTCCGGCAGCTCGGAGAGCAGGTCGGCCGCGTCGTCGGGGTCCATGGCCTCCAGGACGTCGGCGGCCCGCTCCTCCTTCAGCTTCCCGAGGATCTCCACCTGGTCGTCCTCGGGCAGCTCCTCCAGGACGTCCGCGAGCCGGTCGTCGTCCAGGGCGTTGGCCACCTCGGCGCGCCGCTTCGGCGTCAGGTGGTGCAGGACGTTCGCCAGGTCCGCCGGACGCATCTGCTCGAAGGTCGCCACCAGGTTCTCGGCGCCCTGGCCCTCCTCCTCCAGGGAGAAGCCGGTGACCGCCGACCACTCCACGGTCAGCGTCTCGCCGCGCCGGCGCAGCGCGCCGCCCTTGCCTTTGCGCACGAAGATCCGGTCGATCTCCCAGTCCCGGCGGGCCGGCAGCTGCTGGATGGCCACGTCCAGGACGGTGACCTCCTCGCCGCCGTCCACCAGGCGCACCCGCCGGTCCAGCAGCTCGCCGAGGACCAGCCGCTCGGTGGGGCGCTGCTCGAAGCGCCGCATGTTGACCACACCGGTGGTGATGACCTGGCCCGACTCCACGCCCGTCACCCGGGTCATCGGGAGGAAGATCCGCCGCCGGCTGACCACCTCGACCACCAGGCCCAGCAGCCGGGGCGGGCGGCCGCCGACCCGCAGCATCGCGACGAGGTCTCGGACGCGGCCGACCTGGTCGCCGTTGGGGTCGAAGACGGGCACACCCGACAGATGCGAGACGAAGATCCGCGGGGCGCCTGCAGCCATCCGTGCGCCTCCTAGAGCGTCCATCAACAGTCGTGCCGTGCCTCAGGCTAGCCCGTGGCGGGCGAAGGCGTCCTGGTGGGGCCGTCCGGCGAGGTCTGTCCGGGGGTCCGCCGGGGCAGCGCCCCCGGACGGGTACGCTGCCTGCTGCCGCAGACCCCCGACGGAAGGCACACGCCCGTGACCGCCCACACCCCCGCCGTACGGCTGCGCCGGGCCGCCTTCATCGGTGCCCTCTGCGCGGGACTCGCCGTCGTCGGCACGGGCTGCGGGGAGAAGAAGGACCCCGACAAGGGCACGAACGGCGTCGGCAAGCTCGCCGCCGACAAGATCGAGGGCCAGGCCAAGGCAGCCGCGACCGCCGCGAACTCCGTCCACCTCGCCGGCACCCTCGTCACCGGCGGCAAGACCTTCACCCTCAACATGCGGCTGAAGGCCGACGGCGGCTCCGGCGAGGTGAAGTCCGCCGAGGACACCTTCCAGCTGCTGCGGGTCGGCGAACAGCTCTACCTGAAGGCCAGCGCCGCCTTCTGGGGCAAGTCGGACTCGGCGGGCAAGCTCGGCGACAAGTACGTGAAGGTGCCCGAGGGCGACCCCTCCTACAAGCAGTTCCGCGGGTTCACCGACATGCACGTCCTGCTGGACGGGCTGCTCGGCCTCCAGGGCAAGCTCAGCAAGGGCGCCTACACCACCGTCGGGCACACCCGCGCGGTCCCCCTCTCGGCGGACGCGGGCAAGGGCGGCAAGCTGTCGGTGTCCCTGGAGGGCACCCCGTACCCGCTGCTGATGGAGCGCGCGGGCGGCGCCGGCCGGGTGGAGCTGTCCGAGTGGGGCAAGCCCTTCCCGCTGGAGGCTCCCGCACAGGACCAGACCGTGGACTACGGCAGCCAGCTGCCGACCACCAAGGACGGCAAGGGCACCACCCCCGGCGCCTCCCCGGCGCCCTCGAAGTCCTCCGGGTCCTCCGGGTCCTCCGGTTCTTCCGGTTCCACCGGGTCCTCCGGGCAGAGCGGCCAGGGCGCCGACCTCAAGGGCTGAGCGGCGGCGCCCGCTAGCGCTTCGCCTTCTTCCGCTTCAGCAGCAGCTTCGGCAGGCCCGCCGGGATGGGCTTGCGGGTGACCGCCGGGGAGCCCACCGGCCGCGCCGCCAGCGAACCCGTCGGCAGCCCGTCGGCCACCGACACCGGCTCCAGGCGCAGCAGCCGGCACTCCCGCGCCCAGCGCTCCGTCATCCGCTCCGAGTCGGGCGCGTTCAGCCGCTTGCCCTTCAGCTCGGCGACCGCCGCCTCCCAGGAGTCACTGCCGGGCACGAGTTCCCGTACGGCCGCGGTCCAGGCCACGAGCCGGCCGCCCTTGTCCTTGCTGCGTACGGTCACCTCCGCCGAGGCGCCGTCCGTGAGCCCGGGGAACGGCTGCTCGCCGGGGCCGTCGCCGAGCACGTGCGCGGCGCCGTCCACCCAGGCGTGCCAAAGGGCCCGGTCGGCACCGGTGCCGCGGACCCAGATCAGGCCGGACTTCTTGGAGGCCTCCTCGACGAGGGCCAGATCGAGCGCGCTGAGAGTCATGCGCACAGCGTAGGCGGTGCGCTCCCGGCCGCTACAGCCAGCCGTTGCGCCGCAGCGTCCGGTGGATGGCGAAGCAGCTGCCCACGATGGCGGCCATCACCAGGGGATAGCCGTACTTCCAGTGCAGCTCCGGCATGTGGTCGAAGTTCATCCCGTACACGCCGCAGATCATCGTCGGCACGGCGATGATCGCCGCCCAGGAGGTGATCTTGCGCATGTCCTCGTTCTGGGCGACCGAGGCCTGCGCCAGGTTCGCCTGGAGGATGGAGTTCAGCAGCTCGTCGAAGCCGATGACCTGCTCGTGCACCCGCGCCAGGTGGTCGGCCACGTCCCGGAAGTACTTCTGGATGTCCGGGTCCACCAGCCGCATCGGCCGCTCGCTCAGCAGCTCCATCGGCCGCAGCAGCGGCGACACCGCCCGCTTGAACTCCAGCACCTCCCGCTTCAGCTGGTAGATCCGGCCCGCGTCACCGCCCCGGGCGACCCCCTTGGCCGGGGCCGCGAAGACCGCGCTCTCCACTTCGTCGATGTCGTCCTGCACCGCCGCCGCGACCGCGATGTACCCGTCGACCACGTGGTCGGCGATCGAGTGCAGCACCGCCGACGGGCCCCGCGACAGCAGCTCCGGGTCGTCCTGGAGGCGGTGGCGCAGACTCCGCAGGGACCCCTGGCCGCCGTGCCGGACGGTGATGACGAAGTCGGGGCCCGTGAAGCACATCACCTCGCCCGTCTCCACCACCTCGCTGGTCGCGGTCAGTTCGGCGTGCTCCACGTAGTGGATCGTCTTGAAGACGGTGAAGAGGGTCTCGTCGTACCGCTCCAGCTTCGGCCGCTGGTGCGCGTGCACCGCGTCCTCCACCGCCAGCGGGTGCAGCCCGAACGTGGCGGCGATCCCGGCGAACTCGTCGTGGGTGGGCTCGTGCAGCCCGATCCAGGCGAAGCCGCCGTCCTCGCGCACCCGGCGCAGGGCCTCACGCGGCGTCAGACAGTCCCCCTGCGCGCGCCGCCCGTCGCGGTACACGGCGCAGTCGACCACCGCACTGCTGGCGGAGGGGTCGCGGGTGGTGTCGTAGCCGGGCTGTACGGGGGTGGACTTGCGCAGTGCCGGACGGACGGCGGCACGGAGGTAGGGCAGCATCGACATGGCAGGCTCCTTCTCACGCACGGCTGCGGACCGTACGGGTGGGAGGCCCCCTGTGGCGGCCGGGGGCGGACAGCCCGGGGCCCACGGAGGGAAACAGGACGGGAGGACAAAGTTCTGCCGTCGCTCTTCTGCTGATCAGAAGATCAAAGAGGGCTGGAGGAGCCCTGGAAGGACGCCGAAGAGCGGCTGGTACTGCACGATCGACTTCGATCCATCGCAGCCCCACCTCCTCCGGCCGGTCCCCCGTGGGGGACGTCCTGTCGCCGGAGCCCTGAAACAACTCTTCTGAGTGCGGCCCCGACCAGCTGTCAACACTATCAGCCGACGGATGGTCAAGACCCGCCCTTTACCCGGCGGATACGAGTTCTATGCTCGCTCCATGGCAGAAATTCTGGCCCTCGTCGAAGCCCGGCTGCGCAGCACGCTCGGCGAACCCGACGCCCGCGCCTCCGTCACCTTCCTCGGCACCGACCGCATCGAGGTCCTCCGCTTCACCGGCGGCGACCTCGTCCGCTACGCGACCCTCGGCATGTCCGCCCACCCCATGACCGACCCCACCGCCGTCGTCGCCGACCCGGTGCGCGGCCCGCGCGCCGAACTGGTGCTGACCGTACGGGCCGGCCTCGCCCCCACCGACAAACTGCTCCGGCCGCTGGCCGTGCTCGCGGCCTCCCCGATGGTCGAGGGGCTCGTCGTCGCCCCCGGCGCCTCGCTGGACGTCGGCGAACCGCTGTGGGACGGAGCCCCGTTCACCTCCGTACTCGTCGCCGAGCCCGGCGGACTCGTCGAGGACCTGGAGCTGGACGAGCCCATGGACCCCGTCCGCTTCCTCCCGCTGCTCCCCATGACGGCGAACGAGGCCGCCTGGAAGCGGGTGCACGGAGCCGCCGCGCTCCAGGAGCGCTGGCTCGCGCGCGGCACGGATCTGCGGGACCCTCTGCGTACGGCCGTCGCACTGGACTGAGCCCGGAGTGAGCCCGGACGGGTGATCGCGTCTTGACGACGCCCCGGGCGGGGAGGAGCGTGCTTCTTATGAGGGGCGAACCGAGTTGCCCGAAGTGCGGTGGCCGGGTCCGCGCGCCCGGCCTCTTCTCCGACTCCTGGCAGTGCGCGGTGCACGGCGCCGTCCACCCGCTACAGCCTGTGATCCCGCCCAGCGTCGAAGGGCTGGAGGTCGTCGTCAACCGGGCGAACGTGCCCGTGTGGATGCCGTGGCCACTGCCGGTCGGCTGGCTGTTCACCGGCGTCGCGAGCGCCGGTGACGACCGCAGCGGCGGCCGCGCCACCGCCGTGGCCTGCACCGGCCCGGGACCGCTCGGCGGCCTCGGGGAGCTCCTGCTCATCGCCGAGGAACTCGGCGTCGGCCTCGGCTCCCGCTTCGCCGGCATCGACGCCCCCGACCCGGGCCCCTACATCAACGTCTCCTCCCCGCCGCACGCCAAGGTCGTCGCGGCGGGCCGCCCCACCCCCCTGTGGCACGTCAAGGGCGCCCCGGACGACCGCGCCGTCTTCGCGGGCGAGGCCCGCGGCCTGTGGCTGTGGGCCATCGTCTGGCCCGAACAGACGGGCCTCCTCATGTACGACGAACTCGTCCTCACGGACCTCCGCGACGCCGGCTCGGAGGTGGAACTCCTCCCGTGCGGGGCCCTGAGCCCGCGGATCCTGGGGTAGGCCTCGCGGTTCGGGCCCGCTGTCTCCCCCGCGAGGGGTTGGGGGCCGGCTGGTGTTTGCCCACCCGCCCCCTCGTCTGCGGGCCGGTGGGCTGGGGCGGCATTCCCCTGGGCGGTGGTCGGGGAGGGTTTGGGGGTTTCCCGTCAGTCCCATCGTCCTTCCGGTTCGGGCCGCCCTGTCAAGGGCGCTCCCTGCGGTCGCGTCGCTTCGCGATGGCCTTCGGCCACCCTTGACAGGCCGTCCCGCCCCGGAATGCCGAAAGACTGCCGGGAAACCCCCAAAAGGAACGGTCACAGGGGGAGACAGGCGAGAAGCGGCCCCGTCAGTGACGAGACGAGGGGCCGGGGGTGCGGCTGCCTGCACGAGAGGTCGACCAGAGTGACCTGCGGAGCCCCCAGGCGCGACAGATCGCTACGCGCTCCTCATTTCTCAGCG
>NZ_JBNNPF010000007.1:0-222454 GCF_050275515.1 Streptomyces sp. NPDC004126
TGGACGCCGAGGAACTCGCTGTCGCCCCCCGCCGGCGTTTGAGGCGCGGGGGGCTGGGGGCTGAGCCCCCAGGAAACGGAGAAAGGGCGGGGCGGGGAGCAGCGCCGCAGGCACCGCCCCCGCCCCGCCCCCACGGCTAGCGCTGCGTCCGGGTGTGGACGTAGTCCACCAGGCGGGTCAGCGCGTCCGGGTCGGTCGTCGGCAGGACGCCGTGGCCGAGGTTGAAGACGTGGCCCTCCAGGCCGGCCGCGGCCGCCAGGACCTCGTCCGTCTTGGCCTCGACGGCCTCCGGGGTGGAGAAGAGGACGGCCGGGTCCAGGTTGCCCTGGAGCGCCTTGCCGGGGCCGACGCGGCGGACGGCCTCGTCCAGGGAGACGCGGTAGTCGACGCCCATGACGTCCGCGCCGGCCTCGCCCATCAGGCCGAGCAGCTCGCCCGTGCCCACGCCGAAGTGGATCCGGGGGACGCCGTACGAGGCGACGGACTCCAGGACCTTCGCGGAGGCCGGCATGACCGAGCGGCGGTAGTCCGCCGGGGCCAGGGCGCCGACCCAGGAGTCGAAGAGCTGGACCGCGGAGGCGCCGGCCTCGATCTGGACCTTGAGGAAGGCGGAGGTGATCTCGGCGAGGCGGTCGAGCAGGTCGGCCCACAGCTGCGGGTCCCCGTACATCAGGGCCTTGGTGTGCTCGTGGTTCTTGGACGGACCGCCCTCGACGAGGTAGCTCGCGAGGGTGAAGGGCGCGCCGGCGAAGCCGATCAACGGCGTGCCGCCCAGTTCACCCGTGAGCATGCCGATCGCCTCGGTGACGTACGTGACGTCCTCCGGGGTGAGGTCGCGCAGCTGTGCGAGGTCCTCGCGGCGGCGGATCGGCTGGGCGACGACCGGGCCGATGCCCGGCTTGATGTCCAGGTCGACGCCGATGGCCTTGAGGGGCACGACGATGTCGGAGAAGAAGATCGCCGCGTCCACGTTGTGCCGCCGCACGGGCTGCATGGTGATCTCGGTGACCAGGTCGGGGCGCATGCAGGACTCCAGCATGGCCGTGCCCTCGCGCACCTTGCGGTACTCGGGGAGTGAGCGGCCGGCCTGCCTCATGAACCACACCGGCGTGTGGGGTACCGGCTCCCGCCGGCACGCCTTCAGGAAGGCGGAATCGTACGTCTGGCTCGGCGGGCCCTGGGGGCGGTCGTTGGCGCTCACGACCCGAATCTTCGCACGTATGAAGAAGTGCCCGGCCCGGCGCGGGTGTCCCTGCGCCGTACGGGCGCTCGTTCCGCCTAGTCTTCCCGGCATGGCTGCGGCTCAGGGACGATTTTCAGATGGCGCCGAGGGTACGGACAGCGCGAAGGAGAGTTCGGTCCCGCTCCCGTTCCGGCGGGCGGTCGACGGCTTGCGCAAGGCGCGGCTGCGGCCCGGGATCGAGGTCGAGCCGGTGAAACCGCCCCAGCGGCTGGCGCCGTACGCGTACGCGCTGGAGGCGGCGGTCGTGGACGGGGAGGACGACCTGGCCGACGGCCGGCTGATCCTGCTGCACGATCCGGCCGGGCACGACGCCTGGCAGGGCACGTTCCGGCTGGTGACGCTGGTGCGTGCGGAGCTGGAGCCGGAGATGGCGGCGGACCCGCTGCTGGCGGAGGTGTGCTGGTCCTGGCTGACGGGTGCGCTGGAGGCTCGCGGGCTGGGGTACGGGGAGGCGAGCGGCACCGTCACGATGGCGGCCTCGCACTACTTCGGCGGGCTCTCGGAGCGGCGTCCGGCGACGCAGATCGAGATCAGGGCCTCGTGGACGCCGCGCGAGGGGGCGGGCGGGGTGCCGGACACGACCGCGCACCTGGCGGCCTGGTGCGAGCTGCTGTGCCAGATCGCGGGGCTGCCGCCGGTGGGGCCGACGGACAACGCCACGGGCGTGGTGTCCCTGCCACAGCGGCGCGGTCCGCACCACCCGTAGCCGGGCGGCCCGTGGGGGCCGTACGGCCCCCTCCGGCCGCCTCCGTCCGCCTCCGTCCGCCCGCGTGCCCACCCGTGACGACCGGTCGTTGTCATAACGGTGCGTCAGAACGGCGCGTGCCGGGCGGCCTTCTGATCATCCCTTGATCGATCGTGCGTCCGAATTGCCCGAATTGTTACTCACCAAATCGTGATCATTCCCTAAAGCCGGGTGGGTGACGTGCCGAAGGAGTCAGTGACCATCCGCACGGTGCGAACCGGCTTCTCTTCCCCGAGCCGGCCGTCCCGCCACTCCCCCAGGAGGCCTAGGTGTCCGTTCTTCTCGAGCAGCCCGCAAGCCTGGTCGCCTACCGCCCGAACAAGCCGACGGCCATGGTCGTCGTGGCCGACCCGCGCGTCCGTTCCACGGTGACCCGCCATCTGTGGGCCCTCGGAGTCCGTGACGTGATCGAGGCGTCGTCCATCGCG
Organism: Streptomyces sp. NPDC004126; assembly: GCF_050275515.1. Classification (NCBI taxonomy): domain Bacteria; kingdom Bacillati; phylum Actinomycetota; class Actinomycetes; order Kitasatosporales; family Streptomycetaceae; genus Streptomyces; species Streptomyces sp. NPDC004126. Next base: position 2,417 of record NZ_JBNNPF010000007.1, read on the forward strand.
GAGGCCCGCCCCCGCGTCGGCAGCCCGCGCGACATCTGCGTGGCCGACGTACACCTGCCCGACGGCTCCGGTCTCACCCTGCTCTCCGAGACCCGCGCCGCGGGCTGGCCGAACGGCCTGGCCCTGTCCGCCGCCGATGACATCGGTGCCGTGCGCAACGCCCTCGCGGGCGGGGTGAAGGGCTACGTCGTCACGGGTACGCGGACCAACATCGGGCTCCCCACCCGGCCCGGCGCCGCCCCCATCGGCGCCGCCGCCGCACGCATGCACCGCCGCCCCCCGGGTGCCCCGAGCCACCCGGGCGGCTACCGAGAGCTCTCCGGCCGCGAGGTCGAGGTCCTGCGCCTCGTCGCGGAGGGCCAGTCCAACAAGGCCATCGGCGTCTCGATGGGCCTGTCCGCCCTGACCGTCAAGTCCCACCTCGCCCGGATCGCCCGCAAGCTGGGCACCGGCGACCGGGCCGGGATGGTCGCCGTCGCACTGCGGACGGGGATCATCCACTGATCCCTCCCGAGGCTCCCGGGCGAACGCCTGGAGGCCCCGGGAACCGGCCGCCGTTCTCCCCCTCGCGCCCGTCGACGGAACGTTCCGGCGACGGGCGCGTCACATACACGGATACCCTTTACCGGTGACCGACGCCCAAGAGACCGCAGCACACCTGCGCACCACCACCGGGGGCGGCCCCCCGGACGCCGAGGTTCCGTCCGATGGGCAGCCGACGCCGATCCCCTTGCTGGAGCCCCGCGAGGGCATTCCGCCGGTCGTCGCCGACGCCGACGCCCTCGCCCGGGTCGTCGCGGCCTTCGCCGCCGGCACCGGGCCCGTGGCCGTCGACGCCGAGCGCGCCTCCGGCTACCGGTACGGCCAGCGCGCCTACCTCGTACAGCTGCGCCGCGAGGGCGCGGGCTCCGCGCTCATCGACCCGGTGGGCTGTCCGGACCTGTCCGCGCTGGGCGAGGCGCTGTCCGGCACCGAATGGATCCTGCACGCCGCCACCCAGGACCTGCCGTGCCTGCGCGAAATAGGCATGGTGCCCACCTCGCTCTTCGACACCGAGCTGGCCGGCCGCCTGGCGGGCTTCCCCCGGGTCGGACTCGGCGCGATGGTGGAGAGCGTGCTCGGCTACGCCCTGGAGAAGGGGCACTCCGCCGTCGACTGGTCCACCCGCCCGCTCCCCGAGCCCTGGCTGCGCTACGCCGCCCTCGACGTGGAGCTGCTGGTGGACCTGCGGGACGCGCTGGAGAAGGAACTGGACCGGCAGGGCAAGCTGGAGTGGGCCCGCCAGGAGTTCGACGCCATCGCCTCGGCCCCGCCCGCCCCGCCCCGCAAGGACCCGTGGCGCCGCACCTCCGGCATGCACAAGGTGCGCCGCCGCCGGCAGATGGCGGTCGTCCGGGAGCTGTGGGAGTCCCGCGACCGCATCGCGCAGCGCCGGGACGTCTCCCCCGGCAAGGTGCTGGGCGACGCCGCGATCGTGGAGGCGGCCCTCGCCCTCCCCGTGAACGTGCACGCCCTGTCGTCCCTGCCCGGGTACGGGCAGCGGATGGGCCGGCGCCAGCTGGACCAGTGGATGGCCGCCGTGGACCGGGCGAAGGCCCTGCCCGAGAACGAGCTGCCGCAGCCCGGGGCGTCCCCCTCCGGCCCGCCCCCGCCGCGTTCCTGGGCGGACAAGGACCCGGCCGCCGCGGCCCGGCTGGCGGCGGCCCGCACGGGCGTCTCCGCGCTGGCCGAGCGGCTGAACCTGCCGCAGGAGAACCTGATCACTCCGGACACCGTGCGCCGGCTGTGCTGGGAGCCCCCCAAGCGGCTCGACGCGGACACGGTGGCCGAGGCCCTGGCCGGCCACGGCGCCCGCCCCTGGCAGATCGAGCAGGTGACCCCGGTACTGGTCACGGCCCTGGCCGCGACCGCCTGAGCACGCCCCGGCGAAAGCCCCCGGCCCCCGGCCGGGGGCTTTCGCCGTAGCGGGGCCTGGCGTCCTACGGGACCGGCAGCGGCGTGATGTCGTCGTTGTCGTCCACGTGGAAGCTGCCCTTCTCCCTCCCGAACACCTTGCCGTGCTTGAGCCACTGCTTCGACATCGTGTGCAGGGTCGTGCGCCGGCCCTCCCACACCATCTGGTGGCTGGCGCAGGAGACCCTGAACATCAGCTTGTTCGCGCCCGGGATGGCCTTGTAGAGCTCGGTGACCGACACGACCCCGGTGGTCACCGTCTTGTCCAGGTCGCCGTACACGATGCACACCGGGACCTGGCCTCCGAGCGTGCCGTGGAGCGGCGCGGTCTTCTTGTTCCAGCCCCACGTGTAGGGCTGGCGCTGGCGGCTCACGCCCTCCGTCCCGCCCCCGGGCAGCGGCTTCCCCCAGGTGCGGCCCTTGTCGTCACTCTCCATGATCGCCTGCCAGACCATGTCCACGGCGTCCGGCGCCTGCTGGCCCGGGCAGTCGGGGCTCAGCTCGTTCTTCCAGGCCTGCCTCAGCCCGTCCTTGAGACCGAGGGCCATCGGGTACGGCGGGGTGTCGCGCGGCATCGGGTAGGGGGCGCCGAAGTCGGTCCCGGGGGCGCTGTCCTGGCCGTTGTAGGTGAACGCGGGCGCCTGGAACATCAGGCTCCTGACGTTGTCCTTGTGCTGGATCGCGTACGGGCCCATCGCGAACGCGGCGGCGGAGTTGCCGATCATGTCCAGCTGCTGCACGCCGTGGTGGTGCTTGATGTACTCGACGACCGCGTGGAGCTCGTCCCAGTCGCTCTGCGAGTTGCCCAGCTGGTGGGGGTAGGAGGGGTAGCAGTCGGAGGTCAGCGGCAGGTTGGGGTACGTGACGCGGACGTGGTGTTCCGGGTTCGCGTTGCACGCGTCGTCCATCTTCGGGCGGGGCGAGCGCCCCATCCCCTGGAGGTCCATCAGGAACACGTCGTAGCCGGCGTGCGCCAGCACCCTGGACCAGCTGTAGTCGCCGAGGCCGATGTCGTAGACGGCGAGCACCGGCACGGTCCTGCCGTGCAGCATCAGGACCACGCGGCGCTTGTCGGGCGGGGTGTTCGGCGGGGTCCCGTCGTGCTCGCGGACGCGGAGCTTCACGGGCTTGCCCTTGTTGGCGGGGACGGTCGACGTGTGCGGGACCTCGTGTTCGGTGGTCTTGACGGGCATACGGGATTTCCTTCCGGCGGCGGCTGCCCGGAGGCGGGCGCCGCCGGGCGCAGCCAAGCATCGGGACCGCCGCGGCCCCCGGCCCGGAGCCGGGCCGGGCGGACCGCCCGGACGACCCCATCAGGGCGTCCCGCCGGTCCGATCGGCCGGGCGCGCGGACAGGGCGCACGGACGCGGGAGTGTGACCTTCGCCGCTGTTCGGGGAGGGGGTGTGCACGTCGGTTACCGACAAGTAGCATGGCCGGGTGAGCGGGCGCTCAGCCATACCGGCCGGGCCGCCCCCGCGCAGCAGCGCCATCCCGTACCTGGAGGAGAGCCAACGTGCCTCGTACCGTCAGGGACGTCGTCTTCGTCGACGGCGTCCGCACCCCGTTCGGCAAGGCGGGCCCGAAGGGCATCTACCACGAGACCCGCGCCGACGACCTCGTCGTGAAGGCGATCCGGGAGCTGCTGCGCCGCAACCCGGACCTGGACCCCAAGAAGATCGACGAGGTCGCCATCGCCGCGACCACGCAGATCGGCGACCAGGGCCTGACGCTGGGCCGCACGGCCGGCATCCTCGCGGGCCTCCCGCAGTCCGTCCCGGGCTACTCCATCGACCGCATGTGCGCCGGCGCGCTGACCGCCGTGACCGCCGTCGCGGGCGGTGTGGCCTTCGGTGCGTACGACGTCGCCCTCGCCGGCGGTGTCGAGCACATGGGACGCCACCCCATGGGCGAGGGCGTCGACCCGAACCCGCGCTTCGTCTCCGAGAAGCTGGTCGACGAGTCCGCCCTGTTCATGGGCATGACCGCCGAGAACCTGCACGACCGGTACCCGACGATCACCAAGCTCCGCGCCGACGAGTACGCCGTGCGCTCGCAGGAGAAGGCCGCCAAGGCGTACGCCGACGGCAAGATCCAGCAGGACCTGGTCCCGATCTCGGTCCGCAACACCAACGAGGCCGCGGGCGAGACGGGCTGGGGCCTGGTCACCACCGACGAGCCGATGCGCCCGGGCACCACGCTGGAGAACCTGGCCGGCCTGAAGACCCCGTTCCGTACGCACGGCCGGGTCACCGCGGGCAACGCCGCCGGTCTCAACGACGGTGCCACCGCCGCGATCATCGCGTCCGAGGACTTCGCCCGCGAGAACAACCTCCCGGTCAAGATGCGCCTCGTGTCGTACTCCTTCGCGGGTGTCGAGCCGGAGGTCATGGGCTACGGTCCGATCCCGGCGACCGAGAAGGCCCTGGCCCAGGCCGGCCTGACGATCGACGACATAGGCCTGTTCGAGATCAACGAGGCCTTCGCGGTCCAGGTCCTCGCGTTCCTGGAGCACTACGGCATCGCCGACGACGACGCCCGCGTGAACCAGTACGGCGGCGCCATCGCCTTCGGTCACCCGCTGGCCTCCTCCGGCGTCCGCCTGATGACGCAGCTGGCCCGCCAGTTCGAGGAGCAGCCGCACGTCCGCTACGGCCTGACCACCATGTGCGTCGGCTTCGGCATGGGCGCCACGGTCATCTGGGAGAACCCCAACTTCAACGCCGAGGGAGACTCCAAGTGAGCACCACCGCTGAGCTCCTGAAGGGCGCGGCCGAGCTGTTCCCGGACGAGGTCGTCACGTCCGCGCACGTCCGCCACCTGGACCTGCCGTTCGGCGCCGGGCGCTTCGCCCTCATCACGCTGGACAACGGCTTCGACCACACCAAGCCGACCACCTTCGGCCCGCAGTCGCTCGCCAACCTGAACGCGGCGATCGACCAGGTCGAGCAGGAGGCCGCGGCCGGCTCCATCATCGGCGCGGGCATCACCGGCAAGCCGTTCATCTTCGCCGTCGGCGCCGACCTCAAGGGCGTCGAGCTGCTGAAGAAGCACGACGAGGCGCTCGCCATCGGCAAGGGCGGCCACGACGTCTTCAAGCGCCTCTCCGCGCTGGCCGTCCCCACCTTCGCGTACTACAACGGCGCGGCGATGGGCGGCGGTGTCGAGGTCGGTCTGCACTGCTCGTACCGCACCGTCTCGAAGGCCATCCCGGCCTTCTCGCTGCCCGAGGTCTTCCTCGGCCTGGTTCCGGGCTGGGGCGGCTGCGCCATCCTCCCGAACCTGATCGGCGCGGAGCGCGCGGTCTCGGTCATCATCGAGAACTCGCTCAACCAGAACCGCCAGCTCAAGGGGAAGCAGGTCTTCGAGCTCGGCATCGCCGACGCGGTCTTCGAGGGCGCCGACTTCCTGGAGCAGTCCCTGATCTGGACCGCGAAGGTCCTGAAGGGCGACACCGAGGTCGTACGCGCCGAGGTCGAGCGCGGCGAGGCCTGGGACGCGGCCGTCGCCAAGGGCCGCGCCATCGCGGACTCCAAGGTGCACGGCGCCGCTCCGGCCGCCTACCGCGCGCTGGAGATCATCGCCGCGGCCAAGGACGGCGACCTGCAGGCCGGCTTCGACGCCGAGGACAAGGCCCTGGCCGACCTCATCATGGGCGGCGAGCTGCGCTCGGGCATCTACGCCTTCAACCTGGTCCAGAAGCGCGGCAAGCGCCCGGCCGGTGCCCCGGACAAGTCCCTGGCCCGCCCGGTCACCAAGGTCGGCGTCGTCGGCGCGGGCCTGATGGCCTCGCAGCTGGCGCTGCTGTTCCTGCGCCGCCTGGAGGTGCCGGTGGTCCTCACCGACATCGACCAGGAGCGCGTGGACAAGGGCGTGGGCTACGTCCACGCCGAGATCCAGAAGCTGCTCGGCAAGGGCCGGATCAACCAGGACAAGGCCAACCGCCTGACCGCCCTGGTCACCGGTGTCCTGGACAAGGCCGAGGGCTTCGCGGACGCGGACTTCATCATCGAGGCCGTGTTCGAGGAGATGTCCGTCAAGCAGAAGGTGTTCGCGGAGGTCGAGGCGGTCGCCCCGGCGCACGCGATCCTCGCCACCAACACCTCCTCGCTGTCGGTGTCGGAGATGGCCTCCAAGCTCCAGCACCCGGAGCGCGTGGTCGGCTTCCACTTCTTCAACCCGGTCGCGATCCTCCCGCTGCTGGAGATCGTCCGCGGTGAGCAGACGGACGACGCCTCGCTGGCCACGGCCTTCGGTGTCGCCAAGAAGCTGAAGAAGACCGCGGTCCTGACGAAGGACGCCCCGGCGTTCGTCGTGAACCGCATCCTGACCCGCTTCATGGGCGAGATCCAGAACGTCATCGACGAGGGCACCCCGGTCGCCACGGCGGAGAAGGCCATCGAGCCGCTCGGCCTGCCGATGTCCCCGCTGGTGCTGCTGGAGCTCGTCGGCCCGGCGATCGGCCTGCACGTCTCCGAGACGCTGAACCGTTCCTTCCCGGAGCGCTTCACCGTCTCCCCGAACCTCAAGCGCGTGGTCGAGGCCGGCAAGCGCGGCTTCTACGTCTACTCCGCCGAGAACGGCTTCAAGCCGGAGCTGGACCCCGAGGTCGCCGCGCTCCTGGTGCAGGGCGACTCCGTCCTCACCGAGGAGCAGGTCCGCGACCGCGTCCTGGACGCGGTGGCGCAGGAGATCGGCCTGATGCTGGAGGAGGGTGTCGTGGCCGAGGCCCAGGACATCGACCTCTGCCTCATCACCGGTGCGGGCTGGCCCTTCCACCTGGGCGGCATCACCCCGTACCTGGACCGTGAGGGCGTCTCGGAGCGGGTGAACGGCAAGAAGTTCCTCGCCCCGGGTGTCGCCAGCGTCCCGGCGTAACACCCAGGCAGTACCCACGACGGCCCGTCCGCACCTGGTGCGGACGGGCCGTCGTCGTCGTTGCTCCTACCGGCGCCCGAGCCGGCCGGTCTTGACCAGGCGCTGGGCCGCCGGCGAGTCCGGGTTGATGCCGAGCGCCCGCCGCCCCGCCGTGAGGCGCAGGTCGTCGCCGCGCTTGCCCAGCTTGGCGGCGGTCTCCGCGATCCGCAGCCACACCATGGCGCGACCGCTGTCGGAGGAGACCTCGGCGGCCCGCTCGATCAGCTGCCTGGCCCGGTCGGTCTCCTTGCGGCGGATGTGGGCCTGGGCCATGCCGAGGAGCAGTTCCAGGTTCTCCTGCTCGGCGAGCAGGCGCGCGCCGACCTCCAGGACGCCCTGGTCGTCCTTGGCCTCGACGAGCGAGGCGAAGCCGCTCATCGAGACGTCGGTGACGGGCGCCTCGTCCGGCTCGCGGCGCTCCCCGGTGCTGCGCAGGGTCCAGCCCAGGCCGCGGCGCCACTTCCAGGTGCGCGGGCCGGGCAGTTCCAGGCGGGTGCGGGTGCGTTCGTTGAAGTGCATGGACAGCTCGGGGCGGTCCTCCCACTCCTCGACGGCCGCGGCGATGTACGCCTCGGCCACCGGGCGCAGGAAGCCGAACCGCTTGGGCTGCATGCAGTAGCCGACGGCCTGGACGTACGGGGTGACCTCGGTCCGGACGTGCTCGGCGTCGAGGATCCGGTCGGCGGGGGCGGCCTCGGGATCCTCCAGGTCGGGGACCAGGGCGTGGGTGAGGGTGGCGGGGATCCGGTTGCTGTTGGCGTAGGGCCGCATGCGCCGGACGACCTCCAGGGCGCCGGTCTGGGCGACGGGGATCCCGTACAGGGCGCGGGCGGTGAACAGGCCGGTGGAGAAGCAGCCGATCACCCGGCCGGGGCGCAGGTACGCGAAGACGGTCTCGGCGAGGACCGGGACGTCCAGCACGAGGAAGGGGACGCCGGCCTCGCGGGCCGCCCCGGCGAGGGCGTCGGAGAGGGCGGAGGGGGCGCTGGGGTGGGGTTTGAAGACGACGGAGGTGTGGCCGAGCCGCACGGCGTGCTCGAACATGCGCCGGTGCAGGTCCTCTTCCTCCTCCTCGGTGAGGATGCCGAGGGGGGAGAGGTACTGGCCGAGGAGGAGCGCGGTCCCCGGGCCCCCGCCGGCGAGCTGCCGCGGGATCACCCGGTCGAGGAGGGGGCGGCACTCCTCGGTGAGCTCCGCCATCAGTTCGAGGACGGCGCCGGTGTGCACGGGCCGGGAGGGGATCCCGTACTCGGTGAGGAGCATGGGCAGCAGGGCGGGGACCAGGTCGAGGTAGAGGACCTGGCCGATCCGGCCGTGGAGGGGGCGGGGCAGGTCGTTGCGGGTGGGGCCGTAGCTCATGACGCCGTCGGCGTACACGGCGAGGGTGGCGTCGGAGAAGATCTTGCAGAGCGTCTGGGCGGGCTTGACCTGGATCGACTCGACGACGAGTTCCAGGGGGCCGGGCCGGATGGCCATCTTCTCCGCCATGACGGTGCGCCAGAGGGGGGCGTCCTCGTCGCGGGGCGCCCAGACCGCCGGGTGGAAGGGGTAGATGAGGTCGTTCCAGTACACGACCCGGTGGAAGCGTTCGAGGACGGCGGCGGCGCCGGGCATGTGGTGCAGCGGGGTGGCGACTTCGGGGATGTCGACGTTGTTGCAGACGAGCAGGATCCGCTCGCGGTCGTCCCGGCCGAGCTGCCCGGCGTCGATGGCGGCGGCCACCGTCATGGCGCCGTAGAGGGTGGAGGCGGCGAATATCCGGGTCATCGGGCGGCGGCGCCCTGGTGCTGCGACATGAGTTCCCTGAGCTTGGTCACGCGTGCGGAGTCCATTCCCGCCAGGGTCCCTTCGAGGATGTCCTGGGGGAGGTCGAAGAGGATCTGCGCGCCGCGTGCGCGCAGCAGGTCCCGGGTGAGTTCCTCGTACTGCTCCTCGCGGCCCAGATGAATGACGATGAGCGCGCACAGGGTCCGCATGGCCTTGAACGACAGTTCATATCCGCGCGGGTGGTGGGAGAGCTCGTCGAAAATCATCCGGAAGGCCGGCAGGAAGTCCAGCTGCCGTTCGTCGGGGACCTTGGTGAGGGAAGTGGACACGTCGCGGCGGTAGAAGACGCCGTGGAGGTCGACCACTCCGAAGGAACGCATCCGCAGGTGCAGCTTGTAGAACCAGGGGCGGTCCTCGGCGGTGCGCAGGCTCTCGTCGAAGAACAGGGCGTCGGCCTCCCGCAGCCGTTCGCGGTCGTAGATGCCGGCCCAGGACTGCGGGTAGTCCATGAAGGTGGAGGCGTCGACGGGGCCTATGTAGTCGGCCGGATCGAGCGGGAGGGCCCTCGGCGCGAGGGGCGCCATGACGATCCTCCGCTTCCTCCCGTACACGCGGACATGGCCGGTGCGCAGGAAATCCACGCCCGACTCGCTCATCCAGCCGACCAGTTGCGCGAGATATCCGGGGGCGTACCAGTCGTCGCCGTCGAGAAAGGTGAAGAACCGGCCGCGGGCGGCCGCGAGGCCGATGTTGCGGGTGGCCGAAATACCCAGGTTCCGCTCGTTGCGGATCAGTACGGCACCGGGAATCCCGGGGACCATCTCCCGCAGGATCTCCGACGTGCCGTCGGCGGAGCAGTCGTCGACGACGATGAACTCGAAGTCCTCCCGGGCATTGAGCGCCAAGGACTTGAGCGCCGTCCGGCAGAACTCCCGGACGTCACACATCGCGACGATTACCGAAAGGGTCACCACCGGAACCACTCACCTTCTCCCCATTGCCCACACACGTCCGCCGGAGCCGCACGGACGGACCGGACATCATGACCGGACATCATGATAGGAGCGCCCGGAGAGGCCCCCGGATCCTCCGGGTGTGACGTACAACTCCCCGGGCCGTCGAAGCCTTTCCGTGACACATAAGGCTCAGGTGAGCATGTAGGGTCTATGGGGCCCGGCGGCAGTCCCGCCCCTCGCCCGCGCCGGCCGCGGGCACGCCGACGGCAGTTGGGCTCCGCCGACCGACCGGGAAACCACCAAGTGCGCATCCACGTGCTCGCAGACTCCGACACCCGCTGGAAATGGGGCGCGGGGCTGGCGGTGGGCCTGGCACCGGGCAGCGAGGTGCACGCCCACATGCTGCGCGGCCGCAGCACGCCGACGGCGCGCCAGCTGGCGGAGGTCGGCATCACCCCCGCCTCGATCACCGAGGCCACGCTCGCCGGTTTCGCGGCGGCGCCGGAACTCGACGGAGCGGATCTGATCATCCTGGGCACGGTCGGCGGCGCCACCCACGCGGCCCTGCACGCGCTCGCCCGCCGGTTCGCCGGGGCGCCGCGGCGGCCGGTGCTGATGACGGGTTACGTGGGCGTCGTCTACGAGAAGATGGCCGACGGGCTCCTGCTGCGGGCCGGCGCCGACATCGTCCTCGCCAACAGTCCTTTCGACCGGCGCCGTTTCACCGAGGTCTACGAGCCGCTCGGAATTCCCGTTTCCTGCATAGTCCAGACGGCGCTCCCCTTCCTCGACCAGAGGCCTTACGACGCGAACCGCACGCACGCCACCCACCCCTATACGGTGTGCTTCGCCGTCCAGCCGTCGGTGCCCGCCGACCGCAACGGCCGCCTTTACATGCTGCGCCGCGCGATATCCCACGCGCGGCTGCGCCCGGGGCGCGACGTACTGGTCAAACTCCGCAGCAAGCCCGGTGAGGCGACCACCCATGTGGAGGCCTTCCACTACCAGGTGCTCGCGGAACAGCTGGAAGAACCGCTGCCGCCGAATCTGCATTTCGTCTACGGGAACATGTCGGACACCCTCGACCGCACGGATCTGCTGGTGACGGTCAGCTCCACGGCCGCCCTGGAATCGATGCACCGGGGAATGCCGACCGCGATACTCAGCGATCTCGGAGTGCGGGAAGTCCACGGAAACCACTATTTCACCGGTTCCGGCTGCGTCACCGACTGGACCGCGATAGACGAGGGCGACGCCCCGCTCGCGGACGAATCCTGGACGGCCGACCAGGGAATCCGCGCGGTGGATCCGTACGGGGAACTCCGCCACCGGATCGCACAGTTGCGCGGCGGCCCGCTGCCGCCGATATCCCCGTACTACACGGCCGACAGCGCCCCCGAATACGTGGGTACGCTGCTGCGCCGCCGGGGGCTGAACCCGGACGGCTCCCCCGGCGCGGCCGCCGCCGCCCGGCGCCCGAGCGGCCCCATGCGGCGCACCTCCCGCCGCGTGCTGAAGGTCGCCTACCAGTTCGGGGTCCAGCGCGTGGCCCCGAAGATCCAGCAGTGGGGCGGCGTGTGACCGCCCCCGTCGTACCGGCACCCCAGGGGGAAGCCTCGTGAACGTCACCGCCGTCATACCCGCCCGGGGCGGCTCCAAGGGCATCCCCGGCAAGAACACCGCCGAGGTCGGCGGGGTACCGCTCGTCGCCCGGGCCGTCCTCGCCTGCCGGGGCGCCGCCCACGTGACCCGGGTGGTGGTCTCCACCGACGACGCGGCGATCGCCCGCGCCGCCCGCGCGGCGGGCGCGGAGGTCGTCGACCGCCCGCAGGAACTGGGCTCGGACCGGGCGTCCAGCGAGTCCGCGCTGCTGCACGCCCTGGACGTGCTGGAGGAACGTCACTCCGATCCCGTGGACGTCCTCGTCTTCGTCCAGTGCACGAGCCCCTTCACCACCCCGGAGGAGGTCGAGGAGACCGTGCTGGCCGTGGTCCGCGACGGCGCCGACTCGGCCTTCACCGCCGTGCCCTTCCACGGCTTCCTCTGGGGCACCGGGAACGCCGGGGCGGACTCCGGCCACCACGCGCACGGGGTCAACCACGACAGCTCCGTCCGCCTGCGCCGCCAGGACCGCACCCCCGAGTACCTGGAGTCGGGCGCCGTCTACGCCATGCGCGCCGACGGCTTCCGCCGCCACGGCCACCGCTTCTTCGGCCGGACCCAGCTGGTCCCGACCGCCCCCGAGCGGGCCGTCGAGATCGACGAGCCCGGCGACCTCGCCCGGGCCCGGGCCCTGGCCCCCCTCTTCGACTCCCCCCTCCTCGAATCCCCCCTCGACCCCTCGCAGTACCCCGGAAAGGAACTCTGAACAGTGGTGCACAGCAGCCGAATCCGCCGCATCGGGAACAAGGAGGTCGGCCCCGGCCGGCCCACCTACGTGATCGGCGAGATCGGGATCAACCACAACGGTGAGCTCGCCAACGCCCTCGCGCTGATCGACGCTGCCGCCGACGCGGGCTGTGACGCCGTCAAGTTCCAGAAGCGGACCCCCGAGATATGCACGCCCCGCGACCAGTGGGACATCGAGCGGGACACCCCCTGGGGCCGGATGACGTACATCGACTACCGCCACCGCGTCGAGTTCGGCGAGGACGAGTACCGCGCCATCGGCGAGCACTGCGCGAAGCGCGGCATCGACTGGTTCGCCTCCCCCTGGGACACCGAGGCCGTGACCTTCCTGGAGAAGTTCGGCGTCCCGGCCCACAAGGTGGCCTCCGCCTCGCTGACCGACGACGAGCTGCTGCTCGCCCTGCGCGCCACCGGCAAGACGGTCATCCTGTCCACAGGCATGTCCACCCCGCAGCAGATCCGGCACGCCGTGGAGGTGCTGGGCAGCGCGAACGTCGTCCTGCTGCACGCCACCTCGACGTACCCGGCGAAGGCCGAGGAGCTCAACCTGCGCGTGATCAACACGCTCCAGGAGGAGTACCCCAACGTCCCGATCGGCTACTCCGGCCACGAGACGGGCCTGCAGACCACCGTCGCCGCCGTCGCCCTCGGCGCCTGCGCCGTGGAGCGGCACATCACCCTGGACCGCGCCATGTGGGGCTCCGACCAGGCCGCCTCCGTCGAACCGGGCGGCCTGGCCCGCCTGGTCCGCGACATCCGCACCATCGAGACCGCCCTCGGCGACGGCGTCAAGCGCGTCTACCCCTCCGAACTCGGCCCGATGAAGAAGCTCCGCCGGGTCCAGGGCACCCTCCCCGCCGAGGGCGTGACGGCCTCGGCATGAGCGACACCCTCGCCCTGGTGGAGAGCCCGGCTCAACTACTGAACGTCCTGGAGTGGGCGTACGTCCACCCGGGCGAGGCAGCGTCCCTCACCATCGCCGTCCTCCAGCCGGTGGACCCGCGTTCGCGCGCGCAGGTCCGCCGGCTGTGCCGGTTCGCCTCCCAGTCCAAGGTGGTCTGGCGGCGCTACGAGGTCCGCGCCGGCTACCTGGGGCGGGCCGGGGAGCTCGTCCGCCTCGGCCGCGCGGTCGCGTCCGCCCGGCGCCTGGTCATCGGCGACCTGTTCTCCCGTACGATCCAGCTGCTGCTGCCCCGCTCCAGGGCCCGCGAGGTGGTCGTCGTGGACGACGGCACCGCCACCACCGAGCTGGTCAGCCTGCTGACCAACGGCGGGCAGCTGACCCGCTGGCACCAGGGCGAGCTCAAGCCCTCCGCCAAGGGCGGCCCGGTCAACCGCTGGCTGGCCCGCCAGGAGCTGGAACGCGCCGTCTTCTTCACCTGCATGCCGGTCGCCGCGCCGCCCGGCACCGAGGTCCGGCCCAACGACTACGCCTGGAGCCGCGCCACCTTCGGCCCGGTGCGGGTGCGGTCCGGGGCCGATCTGGCGGGCAGCTCCCTGGTGGAGACCGGGGTCGTCGACGAGGACCGGTACATCGAAGCGGTCGGCTGGATCGCCCGCCACCGGGCGGCCGGCCGCTACTTCGCGCACCGCAGGGAGAGCGGGCCCAAGCTGGAGCGGATCGCCGGACTCACCGGCATGGAGATCGTGCACCCCGAGCTGCCGCTCGAACTGACGGCGCTCACCGAGCCCATCGGCCGGTCCCTGCTGACCTTCGCGTCCACCATCGCCTACACACTGCCCATCGTGCTGGCCGGCTCGCCCGTGCGGGTGGAGCTGTGCGACATCGACGACGCCTGGATCACCCCGGACACCGCGGAGCGGTCGGTGGACTTCCTGCGGCGGATATCGGCGCTGGCGGTGGACCGGCACAACCTGACGAGGATCCCGCCGCAGGGGCGCCGGCGGCCCGAGCCGTCACAGGCGCTGCCAGCGGCCCAGTGACAGGCCGGAGTTGTCCTTCTGCCGGCTGACCAGCAGCTCGCCCCGGGCGCTGACGCAGGCGATGACGAGCAGGCCCCGGGCGTCGAGGGCGAGCGCTGGGGAGCCCGGCCCCTCCTCGCCTATCTCGGTCCACCACAGCCCCGCCGCCTCGTGTTCCGTGGGGTACGCGGCGAGGGCGGTACGCCCGTTCACGCCCCGGTGGGCCAGCACCGTGCAGTCGTAGCCGTCGACCAGTGCGCGGACGGCCGCGACCGCGCCGGTGCCCGGTCCGCCGCCGAGCGCCAGCACCCCGGCACCCTCCCGGCAGGCGAACACCCCGCTCCCGTCGGCCGCGTGCCAGAAGTGGGTGACCCGTCCCGGGGACGTCTCCAGGGTGCGCACCGAGCCGTCCCGGGCGAGGTACGGGACGTCCTCGGCCCGCTCCACCGGGCCGCCGGGCGTGCTCTGGGTCCAGCGGGAGAGGCCCTTCTCGCCGGGCGCGGCCAGCCAGACCCGGCCGTCGGCGGTGGAGTCGGCGGTGATGCCCTCGAAGGCCTTGCTGCCCCGCAGGTCCTCCCAGTCCCGCCAGTCGCCCTTGCTGTCCTGGCGCCTGACGTGGACTCCGCGGCCCGCGTTGCGCACGAAGAGGTGGGGCGCGCCCTGGGCGTCGACCGCCAGGGCGGGCGGGCCGCCGCGGTGCGCCGTCCCGGCCCGCTGGTAGAGGGTGCCGAGGGACTCCCAGGGGCCCATCGGGCGGCCGCTCTGGTATTGCACCGCGTGGTGGTAGGTGACCGTGGCTGAGTCCCCGGTCCCGGTGCGGCGCCGGCCCGCGAAGTGGGCGTACCCGTCGGGGCCCTGACCCACCGTGAGGTCGGTCAGGCCGTCGGCGGGGAGGAGGTCGGGGCCGCTCCACCCGGGGCCGCCGGGGGCGTCCTCTGTCCAGCGGAGCAGGCCGCCCTCGGCGCGGGCGTAGGCGGTGAGCCGGCCGTCCTTGCCGGTGAGGAGCCAACGGCCCGCCAGGGGGCCCAGCGCCGCGGTGCTCCGGTCGCGCACGGGGGCTCCGGCGGCTCCGCCGGGTCCGGAGTGCTGCTCGGGGGATCTGTCCGAACCGCGCCGGGATCGCGTCGCCATGGAACCGCAGCAACCCTTCCGCTTCGCCGTTCGAACAGATTCAGGATACCCCGGGGCTCCCGGGCGGCCCCCTGCGTCTATGTTGTAGCCCGCGAGATCCCCCCGAGATCCCCACCGGATCTCCCGCCACCCGTTCGGAAGGACCGGTTCCCGGGCATGACTTCAGACTCCACCGCCACCACGAAGCCGCCCCGTTCGCGCGCCTCCCGGATCCGGCGGGGGCTCGCCTGGACGGCGGCCGTGGTGGTCCTGGGCGCGGCGGGATCCGGCTGGTGGGTCTACGGCCACCTCAGCGGGAACATCGACAGCGTGGACCTGGACCAGGCCATCGGCACGGACAACCGGCCGCCGAAGGTCGTCGAGAACGCGCAGAACCTCCTGGTCCTCGGCTCCGACTCGCGGGCCGGGGCCAACGGCGAGCTCGACCACGGCGACGTCAGCGGGGCCCGCTCCGACACGGCGATGCTGGTGCACATACCCGAAGGCCGTTCCAGGGCCACCGCGGTGAGCATCCCGCGCGACACCCTGGTCACCCGGCCCGAGTGCAAGGACAAGGACGGGGCCGCGGTTCCCGAGGCCCGCCGGGTGATGTTCAACTCCGTCTACTCGCTGGCCGGTCCGGCCTGTGTGGTCAAGACGGTGGAGCAGCTGTCCGGGATCCGCGTGGACCACTTCGTCGAGGTGGACTTCGCCGGCTTCAAGGACCTCGTCGACGCCCTGGGCGGGGTCACCGTCACCCTCGACCAGCCGATGACCGGCGCGAAGGGCGGCCTCAAGCTGGACGCGGGGACGCACCGCCTGAACGGCACCGACTCGCTGAAGTTCGTACGCACCCGCTACGGCTACGGGGACGGCAGCGACCTCGGACGCATAGGGCTCCAGCAGCAGTTCATGCTCGCGATGCTGTCCGAGATCAAGAAGCAGGACGCCCTCGGCAATCCGGCGCGGCTCTACAAGCTCGCCGACGCCGGCACCAAGTCGCTGACGACCGACTCCGACCTGGCCTCGCTCACCGCGCTGTCCGACTTCGCGCGGAGCCTGCAGGGCGTGGACCCGTCCACCATGGAGACCATCATGCTGCCGGTGGCCTACGACAAGGTGGACCCGAACCGGGTCGTGGTCGCGCAGGAGCAGGCCTCCCAGCTGTGGGAGGCCCTGCGCAACGACCGGAAGGTGCCCGCCTCGGCGAAGGACTCCCCCGCCAAGGGCGGCGGCCCGGGCGCCAAGTCCCGCGCGCCCGGGCCGTCCCCGTCGTCCTCCTGATGTCGTTCTGACGTCCTTCTGCTCCCGCTCCTAGTACTCCGCGTCCTGGCCGACCTGCGCGAGGCGGCTCTTGCGCTTGCCGTACAGGAAGTAGACGACGATGCCGATCACCATCCAGATCCCGAAGCGCAGCCAGGTCTCGGCCGGCAGGTTGAGCATCAGCCAGAGCGAGGCCGCCATCGACAGGATCGGGATCACCGGCACCCACGGGGTGCGGAAGGACCGGTGCAGGTCGGGGCGGGTCTTGCGGAGGATGATGACGCCGAGCGCCACGATGACGAAGGCGAACAGGGTGCCGATGTTGACCAGTTCCGCGAGCTTCGCCAGGCTGGTGAACCCCGCGATGATCGCGATGATCCCGCCGAGGAGCAGCGTGGCCCGGTAGGGGGTGCGGTACTTGGGGTGGGTGACCGAGAAGACGCGCGGCAGCAGTCCGTCACGGCTCATCGCGAAGAACACGCGGGTCTGGCCCAGCAGCAGGATCATGCTGACCGTGATCAGGCCGACGGCCGCCCCGAGGCTGATGGCACCGGAGAAGAACGGCTGGTTCACGGACTTGAAGGCCTCGGCGAGCGGTGCTGTCGGCGACATCTCCGCGTAGTACTGCATGCCGGTGACGACGATGGTCACGGCGACGTACAGGAGCGTGCAGATGAGCAGCGAGCCGAGGATGCCGCGCGGCATGTCCCGTTGCGGGTTCTTGGTCTCCTCGGCCGCGGTGGCCACGACGTCGAAGCCGATGAAGGCGAAGAAGACCAGGGAGGCCGCGGTAAAGATGCCCATGACACCGAAGTTGGTGGGCTCGTACCCGAACAGCAGCTGGACCAGTGGTGCCGTCCAGCCGCTCCCGCCCTCCTGTGGCTTCGCCGGGGGGATGAACGGCGAGTAGTTGTCGGCCTTGATGAAGAACAGGCCGGCGACGATGACCAGCAGCACGACGAAGACCTTGATGGCGACGACGACCGCCGTGATCCGGGCCGACAGCTTCGTGCCGACGACGAGGATCGCGGTCAGGACGAGGACCAGCAGGAAGGCCATCAGGTCGAAGTGGCCGCCCGCGTCGGGCCCGGACAGCGCGACGGGCATGTCCCAGCCGAGGTTCGTGTGCATGAGGTGGCGTACATATCCGGACCAGCCGACGGCCACGACGGCCGTGCCGAGCGCGAATTCGAGGACCAGGTCCCAGCCGATGATCCAGGCCGGCAGCTCGCCGATCGAGGCGTACGCGAACGTGTACGCCGATCCGGCCACCGGGACGGTGGACGCGAACTCGGCGTAGCAGAGGGCCGCGAGGGCGCAGACGACGCCCGACACCACGAAGGAGAGCGCGGTGGCGGGGCCGGCGTTGTTGCGGGCCGCGATGCCCGTGAGGACGAAGATGCCGGTACCGATGATGACGCCGACACCGAAGACCGTCAGGTCCCAGGCGGAGAGCGATTTGCGGAGCGCGTGCTCCGGCTCCTCCGTGTCACGGATGGACTGTTCCACCGTCTTGGTGCGGAACGGGCTGTTCGGATCCGTGCTCACCGACGCACCTCCCAAGAAGTACGCGAACGGGCCGGGAGGCCCACCCTTCAAGGGTGATCTCCCGGCCCGTGACGTGCAACCGCGCGATCCGGCCTGGTCCGGCTAGTCGACGGTGGCGGCCGGCTCGCTCTCGAAGCGGCCGTCCAGCTTGGCGACCAGACCGGTGACCTGGCGGGCGATGTCCGGGGCGGTCAGGCCGATCTCGGCCATGATCTCCTTGCGCTGCGCGTGGTCGAGGAAGCGCTGCGGGATGCCGAAGTCACGCAGCGGTACGTCGACGCCGGCGTCGCGCAGGGCCTGCGAGACGGCGGCGCCCACACCGCCGGTGCGGCCGTTGTCCTCGACGGTGACGACCACCCGGTGGCCCTCGGCGAGCGGGGCGAGGGCCTCGTCCACCGGCTTGACCCAGCGGGGGTCGACGACGGTGGTGGAGATGCCCTGCTTGTCGAGGAGGTCGGCGATCTCCAGGCACATCGGGGCGAGCGCGCCGACGGAGACGAGGAGTACGTCCGGACGGGTGACCTCGGGGGCCGGGGCGCGCAGCAGGTCCATGCCGCCGATGCGGCCGACGGCCGGGACGGCCGGGCCGACGACGCCCTTGGAGTAGCGCACGACGGTCGGGGCGTCCTTGACCTCGACGGCCTCGCGCAGCTGGGCGCGCAGCTGCTCGGCGTCGCGCGGGGCCGCCAGGCGCAGGCCGGGGACGACCTGGAGGATGGACATGTCCCACATGCCGTTGTGGGAGGCGCCGTCGTCGCCGGTGACGCCGGCGCGGTCCAGGACGAAGGTGACGCCGCACTTGTGCAGGGCCACGTCCATGAGGACCTGGTCGAAGGCGCGGTTGAGGAAGGTGGCGTAGACCGCGAAGACGGGGTGGACGCCGCCGGTGGCGAGGCCGGCGGCCGAGGTGGCGCCGTGCTGCTCGGCGATGCCGACGTCGTAGATGCGGTCCGGGAAGGCCTCGGCGAACTTGTTCAGGCCGACCGGGTGGAGCATGGCGGCGGTGATGCCGACGATGTCCTCGCGCTCGTGGCCGAGCTTGACCATCTCGTCGGCGAAGACGGAGGTCCAGCTGGCGGCGGCGGTCTTGACCGGGAGGCCGGTGTCGGGGTGGATCACGCCGACCGCGTGGAAGCGGTCCGCCTCGTGCTCCAGGGCCGGGGTGTAGCCGCGGCCCTTCTGGGTGAGGCAGTGCACGATGACCGGGCCGCTGAAGCGCTTGGCGCGCTGGAGCGCGGACTCCAGGGCCTCGATGTCGTGGCCGTCGATGGGGCCGATGTACTTGAGGCCCAGGTCCTCGAACATGCCCTGCGGGGCGATGAAGTCCTTGAGGCCCTTCTTGGCGCCGTGCAGGGTCTCGAAGAGCGGCTTCCCGACGACGGGGGTGCGCTCCAGGATCTCCTTGCCGCGGGCCAGGAAGCGCTCGTAGCCGTCCGTGGTGCGCAGGGTGGCCAGGTGGTTCGCGAGGCCGCCGATGGTGGGGCCGTACGAGCGCTCGTTGTCGTTGACGACGATGACGAGCGGGCGGTCCTTGGCGGCGGCGATGTTGTTCAGCGCCTCCCAGGCCATGCCGCCGGTGAGCGCGCCGTCGCCGATGACGGCGGCGACGTGGTGGTCCTCGCGGCCGAGCACCTCGTTGGCCTTGGCGAGGCCGTCGGCCCAGCCCAGCACCGTGGAGGCGTGCGAGTTCTCGATCACGTCGTGGTCGGACTCGGCGCGCGAGGGGTAGCCGGACAGGCCGCCCTTGGCGCGCAGGTCCGAGAAGTCCTGGCGGCCGGTGAGCAGCTTGTGGACGTAGGCCTGGTGGCCGGTGTCGAAGAGGACCTTGTCCTTGGGCGATTCGAAGACCCGGTGCAGGGCGATCGTCAGTTCGACCACGCCGAGGTTGGGGCCGAGGTGCCCGCCGGTCTTGGAGACGGCGTCGACGAGGAAGGACCTGATCTCTGCCGCGAGCTGGTTGAGCTCCTCCTGGCTGAGCCGGTCCAGATCGCGCGGTCCCTTGATGCGGGTCAGCAGCACCCGTGCCTCCTTGCAGTTGCTTGCTGGTCTGTCGAGTCTAATGTTCCGCTCGCGAGGGCGGTCATCGGGCGGTACCTGACGGGTCACACCTTTGTCATACCTGTACACCTCGTCGCGAAATCACACATCCCAAACGGGCGTATACCTGCACACCCGTACGCACATGCGTACGCACGGGTGCCCGGTGCCACACGGAGTGGCACCGGGCACTGTGACGGGTCTTACCGCCTGGGATCGGCCCAGGTCGCGCGGTCAGGCGCGGCCGGCCGACTTCTGGGTCTTGCGGGTCACCGAGTCGATGACCACCGTCGCCAGCAGCACGGCACCGGTGATCATGTACTGGATCGGAGTCGCGATCCCCTCCAGGGCCAGACCGTACTGGATGCTGGTGATGACCATCACACCGAGGAGGGCGTTCCAGGTGCGGCCGCGGCCGCCGAAGAGGCTGGTGCCGCCGATGACGGCCGCCGCGATCACGTTCATCAGCAGGTCGCCGGCGCCGGCGCTCTGGTTGGCCGCCGCGATCTTGGAGGCCCAGAAGAGGCCGCCGATGGCCGCGAAGGTACCGGAGATCGCGAAGACCGCGATCCGGATCCCGTTGACGTTGATGCCCGCGCGGCGGGAGGCCTCGACGCTGCCGCCGAGGGCGAAGACGTTGCGGCCGAAGGTGGTGCGGCGCAGGACGAAGTCCGTGCCGACCAGGGCCACCACGAAGATCACCAGGGCCAGGGGCAGGCCCTTGTACTGGTTGAACACGGCGGCGGGGCCGAAGGTGAAGACCGCCAGCAGGCCGGTGCGCAGCAGGATCTCGCTGAGCGGCCGCGAGGGGACCCCGGCGGCCTCCCGGCGGCGGTTGTCGGAGTAGGTGGCGAGGAAGTACGCCACCGTGGCGACGGCCGCGAGGCCGTAGCCGGCGGCCACGTCCGAGAAGTAGTACGTGGTGAGCTGCCCGACCACGCCCTCGGAGTCGAGGTTGATGGTGCCGTTGCTGCCCAGGATCTGGAGCATGGCGCCGGACCAGAACAGCAGGCCGGACAGGGTGACGGCGAAGGCCGGGGCGCCGATCCTGGCGAAGAAGAAGCCGTGGATCGCGCCGATCAGGGCGCCGCCGCCGACCGCGGCGAGGATCGCGACCCACTCGTTGACGCCGTGGGTGACGGCGAGGACGGCGACGATCGCGCCCGAGACGCCGCTGACCGAGCCGACCGAGAGGTCGATCTCGCCGAGCAGCAGGACGAAGATGATGCCGACGGCCATCATGCCGGTGGCGACCATGGTGATCGCGATGTTGGAGAGGTTCTCCGGGGAGAGGAAGTTCGAGTTCAGCCCCTGGAAGATGCTCCAGATGATGATCAGGCCGAGGACGACCGGGATCGAGCCCAGGTCGCCGGCCTTCATCTTGCGGCCGAACTCGCTCAGGTAGCCGGACAGGCCCTGCTCGCGGACGAGCAGGCGGGGGTCCACCGCCGGGATGGCGTCCGCCGGTGCGGCGGGGTTGGCGAGCTGGGCCACCTCTTCCGCATGCGTGTGGTGTTCGGTGCTCACTTGCGGGCCTCCCCGGTGCGGGCCGCCCGGCGGGTCACGGCGTTGTCCGTGGCCCCGGTGATGGCGGAGATGATCTCTTCCTGCGAGGTGTCGGCGACGTTGAAGACACCGTTGTTGCGGCCCAGCCGCAGCACCGCCACCTTGTCGGCGACGGCCTTCACATCGGCCATGTTGTGGCTGATGAGGATGACGGCGTGGCCGCGCTCGCGCAGCCGCTCCACCAGGTCGAGCACCTGTGCGGTCTGCTCGACGCCGAGGGCCGCGGTGGGCTCGTCGAGGATGACGAGCCTGGGCTCGCCCAGCATCGAGCGGGCGATCGCCACCGTCTGGCGCTGGCCGCCGGAGAGCGAGGCGATGGGGATCCGGACGCTGGGGATCCGGATGGACAGGGTGGTCAGGAGCTCGCGGGCGCGGCGCTCCATCTCCACCTCGTCGAGGACGCCGAAGCGCTTGAGCTCGCGCCCGAGGAAGAGGTTGCCGACGACGTCGATGTTGTCGCACAGCGCGAGGTCCTGGTAGACGGTCGCGATGCCGAGGTTCTGGGCGTCGTGGGGCTTGCCGATGGAGACCGGGCGGCCCTCCCACTCGATGACTCCGTCATCGATGGGGTGCACGCCGGCGATCGTCTTGACCAGCGTGGACTTGCCGGCGCCGTTGTCGCCGACCAGGGCGACCACCTCACCGGAGTGGATCTCGAGTTCTACGTCGGTCAGGGCCTGGACGGCGCCGAACCGCTTCGAGACCCCTCGCAACGCCAGCACGGGCGCAGCGGACACATGAACCATCTCCTTCGCCGCCTGACCGGCGGGGATGTCGTGCAAAAGAGCAGGAGCGGGGCGGATGGGGATACGACGAGCGAAAGGTGAGTCGCCTCTGTAGCGAATCGTTTCTGCCCGGCGCCCCGCGGTTGGCGGGGTATGAGGGGCGGGGCGCCGGGCAGGGCAGGGAGGTCGCGCAGGTGCCGCGACGGGGCCTTACTTGAGGCCGATGGTGGCGCAGGCGGCCGAGAACTTGTCGGTGCAGATCTCTTCGACCGTGTAGACGCCGTCCTTGACGACGGTGTCCTTGATGTTGCTCTTGGTGAGCGAGACGACCGGGATCAGCACGGACGGGACGCCCTTGGTGGTCGGGCTGTCGACCTTGTTGTTGATGATGCCGTCGATCTTCTCGCCCTTGGCGAGGGCGACGGCCATCTCGGCGGCGGCCGCGGCCTCGGGGGCGTACGGCTTGTAGACGCTCATGAACTGCTCGCCCGCCACGATCCGCTGCACACCGGCGAGTTCGGCGTCCTGGCCGGTGACCGGGGGCAGGGGGGACAGTCCGGCGGCCTTGAGGGCGGTGATGATGCCGCCGGCCATGCCGTCGTTGGCGGAGTAGACGCCGATCACCTTGTCCTTGCCGAGCGCGGTCAGCGCGCCCGCCATGTTGGTGTTGGCGTTCTCCGGCTTCCACTCCTTGGTGTCGTACTCCTTGCCGATGGTCACCTTGCCGTCGAGGACGGAGTGGGCGCCCTTCTTGAACAGCGCGGCGTTCGGGTCGGTGACGGAGCCGTTCATCATGACGATCTGGCCGTCCTTGGCCTTGTCGCCCAGGGCCTCCAGCAGGGCCTTGCCCTGGACCTTGCCGACCTCTTCGTTGTCGAAGGAGGTGTAGGCGTCGATCGGGCCCTCCGCCAGGCGGTCGTAGGCGACGACCGGGATGCCGGCGTCCTTGGCCTTCTTGACCGAGCCGGCGATGGCCTTGGCGTCGACCGCGTCGACGATCAGGACGTTCACCTTGTTGGTGATCATCGTGTCGACCTGGGAGTTCTGCGTGGTCGCGTCCTGCTTGGCGTTGGCGTAGACCACCTCGGCCTTGCCGCCGGTGAGATCGGCGATCTTCTTCTCGATCAGCGGCTTGTCGAACTTCTCGTAGCGCGCGGTCTGGTTCTCCGGCAGGAGCAGACCGACCTTGATCGCGTCACCGGTGGCGGCGGCGCCGGAGGGCTTCTTCTCGCCGCCCGCTTCCTTGGCGCTGCCACAAGCGGCCAGCGAAACGGCCATGGCGCCGGCGGCGACGGCAACGGCGGCTCTACGCATACGCGTGTTCATTCGTTGAACCTCCCTGACGAGGCCGCAACGCTGCGGCCGAGGTGGACGTGAGTCAACCCCGGCCGCGGTTTGCCGTCAAGGAGTGAATCCTTAACGAGATGACAACGGTGCCATCCGTTATCTACCTGAAGACATGGCGGCGGGGGCTCGCACCCCAATGCCATTTTCCGCCAAAAGCGTCGAATCGCCCATCTCGCTGAGTACGAGGGCCAGTGCGCCGAGTACTTCCGCGCGGTTGCCCAACGACCCCGTCAGGACCGACAGCTGGCGGGCGGCGCTCGGGATGGCGTACCGCCCCACGGACTCGCGGATCGGCGCGAGCACCAGCTCGCCGGCCTCCGCCAGCGAGCCGCCCAGCACGATCCGGCTCGGGTTCAGGAGGTTGCACAGGCTGGCCACGCCACTGCCGATGTGCCGGCCCACGTCGGTGATGACCCGGCGGCAGCCGGGGTCCCCGCCGCGGGCCAGCTCGACCACCTTCTCCATCGTCAGTTCCGGTCCGTGCGTGCCCTGGAGCAACGGCAGCACGTACCGCGCGGCCGCGAAGGTCTCCAGGCAGCCGCGGTTGCCGCAGCGGCAGACGGGCCCCGACTCGTCCAGGGTGATGTGCCCGATCTCCCCGGCCGTGCCGCCGGGCCCCCGGTAGATCTGGCCGTTGATCACCAGGCCCGCGCCCACACCGCTCGCGACCTTGATGTACGCCAGGTCGCGGACCCCCCGGCCGCTGCCCCAGACGAGTTCCCCCAGTGCGCCGAGGTTCGCGTCGTTGTCCACGTAGACGGGCACGCCCAGGCGCTGCGAGAGCTCCTGGCGCGGGTTGATCCCGGCCCAGCCCGGCAGGATCGCCGTCGAGCCCAGGGTTCCGGACTCCACGTCGATCGGGCCGGGGACGCCGAGCCCGACGCCGATGACCTTGTCGCGGGCCACCCCGACGCCCTGGACCAGCCGTCCGACCAGGGATTCCGCCCGGTCGAAGCCCTCCACCCAGGAGGCGTCCACATCCAGCGGCTCGGCCTCCTCGGCGAGCACCTGGTGCGCCAGGTTGCCCACGGCCACCCGCAGGTGGGTGTGGCCGAAGTCCACTCCGATGACGATGCCCGCGTCCCCGCTGAGCGAGACGCTGCGGGCCCGGCGGCCGCCGGCCGAGGTGTCGGTGACCTCGACGGTGCCGCTCTCCTTCAGTTCGCGGACGATGTTGGAGACCGTGGCCGCCGACAGTCCGGTGGTGCGGGCGATCTCCGCCTGGGTCAGCGAACCGGCGAGGCGCACGGCCCGCACGACTCTCTCCAGGTTCGCGCGATGCAGCGAGGACTGCGATCCGGGAGTCTGCACGACTCATCCACTCCTGCCCATAAGCGACGGCCATCCGTCGCCCCCCGGCCGGTATCGCGGCTGCGTGCTCCGAGACCCCGGCGTCTCTCCAACTTGTGAACCTTAAGTCGAGCCTTTGCCCACTCCGCCGTCAAGAGCCTGAGACAGAGCGAACCGGACACATAGCCCGAAAGTATGAACAAGGGCTGCCGAGATCGTGTTACGGTCGCTGAGGCGCCGGTCCTCTGCGGCCTTTCCGGCCGGACCGCGCGCCATGCCGTGACAGCGCTACGCGAGGAGGTGTTCGGGATGAGTCCCGATCGAAGTCCTCGCCGCGCCTGCGCCGGCTGACCCGCCGACCGTCCGGGCCCTCGCCCCGCTGATCGGCTGACCTTCCGCGTACGCCCACGGCCACGGCACCGCGCCGTTCCCGTGCCGCGCCCGCGCCGGCCCCGTTGCGGGACCCCGCTTCCCCTCTCCTTTCGCATGCCCCGACTCTCCTGTCAGGCATACGTCATCCGTGTCCGCGGCGCACCCCGTGGCGCTCCGCGCCACCCCGCGCCGCACATCGATCACTCCACGTCACCGCGCGGCTCCGCGCTGCCCGGACGCCGTGGAGGGAGGTATTCACCATGACCATGCTCACCCCTCGTACCCCCGCGAAGCTCGCGCCGCCGGGCCGCGGCCGCCGCGAGCGCAGGGCCGCCGAGCTCGAAACCGCCACCCGCCTGGCCGGCGAGCGCCTGGCCGCGATCAGCGCCCGCCCGGCCGTACGGGTCCTCCAGGACACCGACACCTCCCGGAGCGGCCTCACCCACGACGAGGCGGCCCGGCGGCTGGAGCGGCACGGCCCCAACGTCGTCGCCCAGGAGCGCACCCCGCTGTGGATCACGCAGCTCGCGAAGGCCTTCTGCAACCCCTTCATCGGCGTCCTGGTCTTCCTGGCCGCCGTCATGTTCTGGCAGGACCCGGCGGATCCCGGGGTCGTCATCCTCTCCGTGATGGTGGCGGTCAGCGGGCTGCTGCGGTTCTGGCAGGAGTACCGCTCGGGCCGGGCGGCCGACGCCCTGAAGAAGCTCGTCACCACCACCTGCGCGGTGCAGCGCCGGGCCGGCAGCGGATCGGCGCCCACCACCTTCGAGGTGCCGATGGACCGGGTGGTCCCGGGCGACCTGGTCAAACTGGCCGCCGGCGACCTGATCCCGGCCGACCTGCGGCTGATCACCTCCAAGGACCTGATGGTCGGCCAGGCGGCGCTGTCCGGCGAGTCGTTGCCGGTCGCCAAGGCCGACACTCGCGCGGAGGACCTCGGCCAGGACGCGACCACCGACCCGGTGGAGGCCGACAACCTCTGCCTGATGGGCACTTCGGTGACCTCGGGCACCGCCACCGGCGTGGTCGTCGCCACCGGCGCCGACACCTACTTCGGTTCCATGGCCGGCACCCTGGTCGGCGAGCGCCCGCAGACCAACTTCGACACGGGCGTGCGCAAGGTCAGCTTCCTGCTGATCCGCTTCATGCTGGTGATGGTCCCCGTCGTCTTCATGGTCAACGGCCTCACCAAGGGCGACTGGAACGAGGCCTTCCTGTTCGGCATCGCCGTCGCGGTGGGCCTCACCCCCGAGATGCTGCCGATGGTCGTCTCCGCCAACCTGGCGCGCGGCGCGGTCGCCATGTCCAAGCGCAAGGTCGTCGTCAAGCGGCTGAACGCGATCCAGAACCTGGGCGCGATGGACGTGCTCTGCACGGACAAGACCGGCACCCTCACCGAGGACCGGATCGTCCTGGACCGCTACCTGGACGTGCACGGCGCCGAGGACGGCGAGGTCCTGGAGTACGGGTACCTCAACGCCCACTTCCAGACCGGCCTGAAGAACCTGCTGGACCAGGCGGTCATCGACCGCGTCGACGAGGCCGAGGAGGTTGTCGTCGACGCACGGTTCTCGATGGTCGACGAGATCCCCTTCGACTTCGCCCGGCGCCGGATGTCCGTGGTGCTCAACCGCAACGGCATGGCGGGGGCCGTCGGCCGGCCCGAACACGTCATGATCACCAAGGGTGCGGTCGAGGAGGTCCTCGCCCTCTGCACCCACATGACCGACCGCGGCGAGAAGGTCGAGCTGACCGACGGACTGCGCCTCGCCGCGACCCGGATCGCCGAGGAGAACAACCGGCAGGGCCTGCGGGTCCTGGCGGTGGCCACCCGCACCGTCGCCGAGCCCCGCGACACCTACACCGTCGCGGACGAGGACGGGCTGACCCTGGTCGGCTTCCTCGCCTTCCTCGACCCGCCGAAGGCCTCCGCGGCCGCCGCCCTGCAGGGCCTGGCGGACAAGGGCATCGCGGTGAAGGTGGTCACCGGCGACAACGAGCTCGTCGCCGCCCGGGTCTGCGCCGAGGTCGGCATCGAGGTGGGCCACGTGGTCTCGGGCTCCGAGGTGGACGCCCTCGACGACGCGGAGCTGCGCGCACTGGCCGCCCGTACGACCGTCTTCGCCAAGGCCAATCCGGTCCAGAAGGCCCGGATCGTCCGGGCCCTCCAGGCCGAGGGGCACACCGTCGGCTTCCTCGGCGACGGCATCAACGACGCGGCCGCCCTGCGCGACGCCGACGTCGGCATCTCGGTCGACACCGCCGTGGACATCGCCAAGGAGTCGGCGGACATCATCCTGCTGGAGAAGGACCTGACCGTCCTGGAACGGGGCGTGGTCCAGGGCCGGACCACCTTCGGCAACACGATCAAGTACATCAAGATGACGGCCTCCTCGAACTTCGGCAACGTCTTCTCGGTACTGGTGGCGAGCGCGTTCATCCCCTTCCAGCCGATGCTCGCGATCATGCTGCTGGTGCAGAACCTGGTCTACGACATCTCCCAGCTGGCCACCCCCTGGGACCGGATGGACGAGGAGTACCTGCGCAAGCCGCGCAACTGGGACGCCAAGGGCATCTTCCGCTTCATGGTCACCATCGGCCCCATCAGCTCCATCTTCGACATCGCGATGTTCGTGATCATGTGGCACGTCTTCGCGGCGAACACGGCGGCCGAGCAGTCGCTCTTCCAGTCCGGCTGGTTCATCGAGGGCCTGCTCTCGCAGACCCTGATCGTCCACATGATCCGCACCCGCAAGATCCCCTTCGTCCAGTCCCGCGCCTCCTGGCCGGTGATGGCGATGACCGTCCTCGCGGTACTGACCGGGCTCTGGCTGCCCTTCTCCCCGCTGGCCCCCTCGCTGGGCTTCGTCGCCCTCCCGGCGGCGTACTTCCCGTGGCTGG
The DNA here is from genome assembly GCF_050275515.1 of Streptomyces sp. NPDC004126. Classification (NCBI taxonomy): domain Bacteria; kingdom Bacillati; phylum Actinomycetota; class Actinomycetes; order Kitasatosporales; family Streptomycetaceae; genus Streptomyces; species Streptomyces sp. NPDC004126. The sequence goes on from NZ_JBNNPF010000007.1 coordinate 30,499, forward strand.
TCGGCGTGCTGCTCGCGTACTGCACGCTCACCCAGCTCGTGAAGACCTGGTACATCCGCCGCTTCGGCACCTGGCTCTAGCCGCACGGAAGGACAGGAAGGAAGGAAGGAGGAAGGCCGATGACCCTCCTCACGCAAGGGCAGATGGCCGCACACCTCGCCGCGGCCCTCGGCTTCGGCTCGGTCATCGGCCTGGAGCGCCAATGGCGCGCGCGGATGGCGGGACTGCGGACGAACGCCCTGGTGGCGGGCGGGGCGGCGCTGTTCGTCCTGCTCTCGCAGTACGGCTTCCTGAGCGCCGTCTCCGAGGTGAACCACGACGGCTCGCGGGTCGCCGCCCAGATCGTCTCGGGGATCGGCTTCCTCGGCGCCGGGGTGATCATGCGGGACGGGCTGAGCGTGCGGGGCCTGAACACGGCCGCCACCCTGTGGTGCTCGGCGGCCGTGGGCTGCCTGGCCGGGGTGGGCCTGTTCGTCCTCGCCGCCTTCGGCACGGCGGGCGTGGTGGGGGCCAACCTCCTGCTGCGCCCGCTGGGCCGGCGCCTGGACCGCGAGCCGGGCGGCGGGGCGGAGGTGGCCGCCGACTACCACTTCGAGGCCGTGTGCCTGGAGGCGGAGGAGGCCCACATCCGCCACCGGCTGGTCGACGCCCTCACCCGGCCGGGCTACCAGCTGCGGGAGATCCGCAGCCAGGACGGTCCGCTGCCCGGCCGGGTGACGGTGTCGGCGCTGCTGACCGCGGAGGGCGAGAAGGGCCGGGCGCTGGAGGAGGCGGTGAGCAGCCTCTCGCTCGACCCGTCGGTCTCGGCGGTCAGCTGGTCGGTCGTCCCCGCGCAATGAATTGAACACGTTCAGCCCGGCTGGCAGTATGGGTCCAGGACGGTCGGCAGGGGGCGGGCATGCGTCAGAAACGGTCGTACGGGCGGGTCTTGGCGGTCTCGGTCCTGGTGGGCTACCTGGAGGTCGCGCTCACCGTCGTGGTGGCGCTGCTGTACGTACGGACCCAGCCGCCACCGGACACGCCGACCGACTGGGGCTGGGTCGGAGCGGGCCTCTTCTCCCTCGCGGGCCTCACCGGGGTCATCGGGTTCCTGCTGTCGCTGCTCTTCGTGCTGCCGGCGGTCGCGCTGTCCGACCTGCTCGGCCGCCGGCTCGGCGGGCGCGCGGCCTGGTGCTCCGTACCGCTGCTGGTGGCCGCCCTGCTGGCGCCGCCCGTCTGGGCCTTCGCCCGGTACAACGACGCGGCGACCCGCCCCGCGCTGGTCTTCTGGGCCGCGGCCACGGCCTCGCTCTCGGCGGGGGCCCTGGCCGCCCGGCCCCGGGGCGGGGGACTCACGCGCCGGGTGGCCCTGTGGGGCGGGGCGCTGGTGGCGGGGACGGGCCTGTTCGGCACCCTCGGGCTCGTCACCGGAGTGCTGCCCCCGTACGAGCCCCCGGTGATCGGCCCGGCGGCCCTGGCCGGCACCTGGTCCGACCACACCGGCAACACCCTGACCTTCACGGCGGACGGCCGGGTCACCGCCTCCGGTGTCGCCGAGCACTCCCCCGGCGACACCTCGGGCCGCACCCCGCCGGGCTGCTCGGGCACCGGCACCTGGTCGTACGAGCCCGGCCGGGACCCCTGGTCCCAGCGGGTCCGCCTGGACGTGCCGGGGTGCGACTGGCCGGCGTGGGGCGTCGGCGGCACCGCACGGGAGCCCAGGATCCACCAGAGGGTCGGGGGTCCCGGTTCCGGGGGGCTGTACCAGCTGCGGAAGGCTACTTCAGGGTCGCCGAGGTGAGGCCCGCCTGGATCTGGCGCTGGAAGGACAGGTAGACCACCAGCATCGGGATCATCGCGATGGTCACGCCGGCGAACAGCACCGGCAGGTCCGTCTCGTAGCCCATCTGGTACTGGAGCTGGATCAGGCCCTGGGTGAGCATGTACCGCTCGGGGTCGGACCCGCTCTGCGGCTGCATCAGCACCGAGGGCAGGATGTACTGGTTCCACTGGCCCAGGACGTTGAATATCCCGACGCTGATCAGGCCGGGCTTGGCCATCGGCAGCATCACCTGGAAGAAGATCCGGGTGTCGGAGGCCCCGTCGATCACCGCCGCCTCGTGCACCGCCGTCGGCAGGGTGCGGAAGAAGGAGTGCATGAAGAAGACGGTGAAGGGCAGCGAGTAGGCGACGTAGACCAGGATCAGACCCTGGTAGGTGTTGAGCATGTCCAGGCGCCTGACCATGAAGAACAGCGGTACGAGCGCCAGGAAGACGGGGAACATCGCCCCGCTGACGAAGAAGTAGTAGATGATCCGGTTCCCCCGGAAGGGGTAGCGGGCCAGGACGTACGCGGCCATCGAGCCCAGCAGCATCGTCAGCGGGACCGAGAAGGCCATCACGATCAGGGTGTGGCCGAAGTAGCCGCCGATGCCCTTGTCCCAGGCGCGGGCGAAGGCGTCGAAGTGCCAGTTGGAGGGCCAGCTGAGGGCCGAGGCGCCGATCTGGGTGTCGGTCTTGAAGGAACCGAGGGCCAGCCAGACGAGCGGCAGGACGATCAGTACCGCCCAGACGGCGAGGAAGCCGTGCGAGAAGACGTTGAGTACCAGGCCGTCGGAGCGGCGGCCCCCGCCGCCCTGGGCGCCCGGGCCGGCGCCGCCGGAGCGTCCGGCGGAGGACTCGCCCGGTGCCTTGATCACTGTGGTCATCGTGGACTCCCGCTCAGAACTCGATGCGCTCGCGGCGGGTGGCGCGCAGCGTGACGATGGAGAGGATCATGGTCAGGACGAGCATGACCACGCCCATGGCGCAGGCGTAGCCGCTCTTGCCGAAGTAGAGGAAGTTGCGCATCAGCACCGTGGCCATGACCTCGCTGTGGTGGTCGGGTCCGCCGCCGAACTGGCCCGAGGTCATGGTCGACACCAGGACGAACATGTCCATCGCGGCGATGCCCAGGTAGACCGCGGAGGTCTGCACAGAGTCCCACAGCAGGGGCAGCGTCACCCGGAAGAAGGTCTGGGCGCGCCCGGCGCCGTCGAGCAGGGCGGCCTCGTAGATGTCCTTGGGCACGGACTGCATGGCGGCGGAGAAGAGGACGAGGTAGAAGCCGACGCCGTGCCAGACCACCACGAGGAGCAGGCACCACAGGACGAGGTCGGGGTCGTTGAGCCATTCGACCGGGTGGGCCGGGTCGACCAGGCCCACCCGGGAGAGCAGGCCGTTGAGCAGGCCGCCCTCGTCGCTGCGGTACACCGCGCCGAAGAGCACGGCGAGGATCGCGAGGGAGAGGACCTGGGGGAAGAAGTAGACGATCTTGTAGAAGGCCGATCCGCGGACGCCCCGCACCCCGCCGGCCCCGCTGCGCCCTCCGGCGTTCACCATGAAGGCGAAGAAGAGGGCGAGCAGGATGGTGATCACGGGGACGAACACCAGGAGCAGCAGGTTGTGCCAGAGGGCGCCGCGGAAGACCTCGTCGTCCATCAGGGCGGAGTAGTTCTCCAGGCCGACGAAGTCGAACGTCGGCGACTGGCCCGACCAGTTGGTGAAGGAGTAGCCGAACGTCTGAACGTACGGCCAGATGACGAAGGTCAGGTACAGCGCGAGCGGCAGGACGAGGAAGCCGGCGATGAAGCCGGTGGTCCTTCCCCTGCGCCGGGCTACTTGGCTCATGGTGTCCGTCCCTGTGAAGCTGCCGGTGGACGTGGGGTCAGCTGCGGTGGTTGTTCTTGGCGTTGGGGTCCTTGGCAGCCTTGTCTACCGCAGCCTGGGCCCGCTTGATCCACTCCTTTGGCTGAATCCGCTGGGCCATCAGCTCATTGGACGCGTTCTGGATCTCGGAGTCCATCTCGCTGTACCAGTCGGGGTAGAGGTAGTTGAAGGTGTCCGCCCCGGCGGCCTTGACCGCGGCGACGGCGGACTGCGTGCCCGGCCGGAGCTTGACGCCCGGGTCGACGCCGTCCTTGACGACGGTGAGGGAGTTGGCCTGCTGCGCGAAGAGGGTGGACCACTCGCGGGAGAGCATGGAGCGCAGGAACTCCAGGCCGCCGGCCTTGTTGGCGGCCTTCTCGGGGACGACGAAGGCCTCGTTGGCGCCGGCCCGGATGGCCGCGAAGGGCAGCTTGCTGTCGGCGAGCACGGGGACCGGCAGGAACTTCATGTCGAAGTCGTCCGGGGTCTGCTTGAGCTGCTCGTTCTCCAGCCAGGAGCCGGAGGGGATGAAGGCGGCCTTGTACTGGTTCCAGGCGGTCTGGGACTCGGTGTGGGTCAGGCCGTTCGTGCCGGGCATGAGGTAGCCCTTCTCGACCACCTCGTAGACCGCCTCGACGGCGGCCAGGGCGGCCGGGTTGCCCTCGAAGGCGTTCGGGGCGAGGTTGTCGATGGCCTTCATGGCCTCCAGACCGCCCTTCTTGGCGATCAGGTCCATGATGACGACATTGATGTAGTAGGGGTACTTCCCCTGGTGGGCCAGGCCGCCGATGCCGGCCTCCTTGGCCTTGGCGCACACGGCCAGGAACTCGTCCCAGGTCTTGGGCTCGGTCCAGCCCTTCTCCTTGAAGAGCTTGCCGGAGTACCAGAGGCCGAAAACGGTGTACACGTAGTTGAGGGCGACGAACTTGCCGCCCTGGGAGCCCTGTTCGACCGTGCCGGGGATCAGGGTGTCGCGGACCTTCTTGGCCGGGTCGTCGAGCGAGGGGGAGTCGAGGAGCGCGGTCAGGTCGGCGAGCTGGCCGCCCTTGGCCAGGACGTCGATCTTGATCATCTGCGCGCCGGAGTCATTGAGGACGTCCGGCGGGTTGCCGGCGTTGAACCGGGGCTGGAGCTTGGCCGCGATCTCCTGGGTGGCCAGGTGGGAGCTGGTGGTGCCCCACTTCTTGTCGAACGCGGCCTCCCAGGCCTTCGCGTAGTCGTCGCCGAAACCGCCCTTGAAGATGACCACGTCGAGCTTCCCGCCCTTGGCGAGGCCGAAGGGGTTCTCCTTGGAAACGGCCCCCTTGTCGGGGCCCTTCGTGGTGTCCTCACCGCCGGAGGCGCAGGCGGACAAGAAGCTCATCGTCGGCACGCTGATCAGTCCGAGCGCTGCGGAACGCTTGATCAGATCACGGCGGCCGAGGCCCTCACCAGTGGATCCCATGCTCATGTCCTCGCCTTCGTCAGATGTGTGAAGGAGGCCGGAAACAGCGGCAGTTACCGTGCATGCGGGCATCACCGCAGGTCCCCCGGCTTCCCCCGGCCCGGGGCCGCTCGTCGCGCGGTGGCCCGGACGGGCACAGGTATAGTCCACTTCCGCTCGGCTGAGCAAGATCGTGCACAAGGATCGTTCCCGGCTTTTCCGAGTTGAGACCTGTCCGTTGCCTGGGACCGCCGCCGCGAAAAGCGGAAGGGCCGCACCCCCTTAACGGGGGTACGGCCCTATGGTGCCGACTGACGGCGGATCGCTCCGCCTGGCGCGCCCTTAGCCGCGGATGAGGTTCCGCAGGACGTACTGCATGATGCCGCCGTTGCGGTAGTAGTCCGCCTCACCCGGCGTGTCGATGCGGACGACCGCGTCGAAGGAGACACCGGTGTCGGTGGTGACCTTGACCGTGCGCGGGGTGGTGCCGTTGTTCAGCTCCTCCACACCGGTGAAGGAGAAGGTCTCCTCGCCGGTCAGGCCCAGGGAGGCCGCGGTGGCGCCCTCGGGGAACTGGAGCGGGAGGACGCCCATGCCGATCAGGTTCGAGCGGTGGATGCGCTCGTAGGACTCGGCGATGACGGCCTTGACGCCGAGCAGCGCGGTGCCCTTGGCCGCCCAGTCGCGGGACGAGCCGGAGCCGTACTCCTTGCCCGCCAGGATGACCAGCGGGATGCCGGCGGCCTGGTAGTTCTGGGAGGCGTCGTAGATGAAGGCGACCGGCGCGCCCTCGACGGTGAAGTCGCGGGTGAAGCCGCCCTCGGTGCCCGGCGCGATCTGGTTGCGCAGGCGGATGTTGGCGAAGGTACCGCGGATCATGACCTCGTGGTTGCCGCGGCGGGAACCGTACGAGTTGAAGTCGCGGCGCTCGACGCCGTGCTCCGTGAGGTACTTGCCGGCCGGGGTGTCGGCCTTGATCGCACCGGCCGGGGAGATGTGGTCGGTGGTGACCGAGTCGCCCAGCTTCGCCAGCACGCGGGCGCCGGCGATGTCGGAGACCGGGGTGGTCTCCATCGTCATGCCCTCGAAGTAAGGGGGCTTGCGGACGTAGGTGGACTCGGCGTCCCACTCGAAGGTGTTGCCGGTCGGGATCGGCAGCGCCTGCCACTGGGCGTCACCCGCGAAGACGTCCTGGTAGGACTTCGAGAACATGTCCTCGCCGATGGCGTTGGCCACGACGTCGTTGACCTCGGCCTCGGAGGGCCAGATGTCCTTGAGGAAGACCGGGTTGCCCTCGGTGTCGGTGCCGATGGCCTCCGACGTGATGTCCACCTTCATGGAGCCCGCGATGGCGTACGCGACGACCAGCGGCGGGGAGGCCAGGTAGTTCATCTTGACGTCGGGGTTGATGCGGCCCTCGAAGTTGCGGTTGCCCGAGAGGACCGAGGTGACCGCGAGGTCGTGCTCGTTGATCGCCTTCGAGATCTCCTCGTCCAGCGGACCGGAGTTGCCGATGCAGGTGGTGCAGCCGTACCCGACGAGGTTGAAGCCCATCTTGTCGAGGTACGGGGTCAGGCCGGCCTTGTCGAAGTAGTCGGTGACGACCTTCGAGCCCGGGGCCAGGGTGGTCTTGACCCACGGCTTGCGGGTCAGGCCCTTCTCGACCGCCTTCTTGGCCACGAGCGCCGCGGCGACCATGACGTAGGGGTTCGAGGTGTTGGTGCAGGAGGTGATCGCGGCGACGGTGACGGCGCCGTGGTCGATCTCGAAGGAGGTGCCGTCGGCCAGGGTGACCTGGGTCGGGCGGCTCGGGACGCCGTTGCTGGCGGCCGGGGCGTCGGAGGCCGGGAAGGACTCCTTGCCCGCCTCGTCGGCGTCGTCCACGTAGTTCAGGACGTCCACCGCGAACTGCTGGGCGGCGTTGGCCAGGACGATGCGGTCCTGCGGGCGCTTCGGGCCGGCGATGGAGGGGACGACCGTGGAGAGGTCGAGCTCCAGCTTCTCGGAGAAGTCCGGCTCGGCGGCCGGGTCCAGCCACAGGCCCTGCTCCTTGGCGTACGCCTCGACCAGCGCGACCTGCTGGGCGTCGCGGCCCGTCAGGCGCAGGTACTTCAGCGTCTCGTCGTCGATCGGGAAGATCGCGGCGGTGGAGCCGAACTCCGGCGACATGTTGCCGATGGTGGCGCGGTTCGCGAGGGAGGTGGCGGCGACGCCCTCACCGTAGAACTCGACGAACTTGCCGACGACGCCGTGCTTGCGCAGCATCTCGGTGATCGTGAGCACCAGGTCGGTGGCGGTGGTGCCGGTCGGCAGCTCGCCGGTCAGCTTGAAGCCGACGACGCGCGGGATCAGCATGGAGACCGGCTGGCCGAGCATCGCGGCCTCGGCCTCGATGCCGCCGACGCCCCAGCCGAGCACGCCGAGGCCGTTGACCATGGTGGTGTGCGAGTCGGTGCCGACGAGGGTGTCGGGGTACGCCTGGCCGTTGCGGACCATGACCGTGCGGGCCAGGTGCTCGATGTTGACCTGGTGGACGATGCCGGTGCCCGGGGGGACGACCTTGAAGTCGTCGAAGGCGGTCTGGCCCCAGCGCAGGAACTGGTAGCGCTCCTTGTTGCGGCCGTACTCCAGCTCCACGTTCTGGGAGAACGCGTCCTTGGTGCCGAACTTGTCGGCGATGACCGAGTGGTCGATGACCAGCTCGGCCGGGGAGAGCGGGTTGACCTTGGACGGGTCGCCGCCGAGCTCCTTCACGGCCTCACGCATGGTGGCGAGGTCCACGACGCAGGGGACGCCGGTGAAGTCCTGCATGATCACGCGCGCCGGCGTGAACTGGATCTCCTGGCTGGGCTGCGCCTGGGAGTCCCAGCCGCCGAGCGCCCGGATGTGGTCGGCGGTGATGTTCGCGCCGTCCTCGGTGCGGAGCAGGTTCTCCAGCAGGACCTTCAGGCTGTAGGGAAGGCGGGCGGCGCCCTCAACCTTGTCCAGCCGGAAGATCTCGTACGACTCGTCGCCCACCTGCAGCGTGCTGCGGGCGTCGAAGCTGTTCGCCGACACGACAGTCTCCTTCATGCATGATCTCGCGCGTATAACCGCAATCCTGCCGCCACGCCCTGTGGCCAATCCGCTAAGGTAAGGCTAAGTTAGGTAACCCTTACCAGCGGGGGCGGCTGCGGTACGCCTTCGGCAGATATCTCGATGTCGAGATAACTCTAGTACATGTCGGGGGGCGGGCACGAGGTGCGCACCTCGCGCCCCGCCGGAGCCGTCCACCGGGCGGCCGCTCCGGCATGCCCGGACACCGCCCGGCGGGACCTCACGGACGCGGACACGGCTGTCGCGATCACACCCCAAAATCCGACAACCGAAACAACTGGCACTCCACCCCCCAAAAGATCGGCATACCGATACAAAGGGGAGTTGGCGCCGGCGCCGGTGGAGTCCGCGCGGCGCAAGCGCTGTTGGGCCGTACGAGCAATCTGACGGGTCGATAACACCCGTCCGCCACACCCCAGGCGATCCACATCTCATATCTGAGATACGGTGCACCCATGGCAGACGACTACCTCGTACGCATCGGCAAGCTCATCCGTGACGCCCGGCAGCACCGGGGCTGGACGCAGAGTCAGCTCGCGGACGCCCTCGGCACGAGCCAGAGCGCCGTGAACCGCATCGAGCGCGGCAATCAGAACATCAGCCTTGAGATGATCGCCCGAATCGGTGAAGCGCTCGACAGCGAGATCGTCTCCCTGGGCTACGCCGGGCCGATGCACCTGCGCGTCGTCGGCGGCCGCCGCCTGTCCGGCTCCATCGACGTCAAGACGAGCAAGAACGCGTGCGTGGCACTGCTGTGCGCCTCCCTGCTCAACAAGGGCCGCACGGTCCTGCGCCGGGTCGCCCGCATCGAGGAGGTCTACCGCCTCCTGGAGGTCCTGAACTCCATCGGCGTCCGCACCCGCTGGATCAACGACGGCGTGGACCTGGAGATCGTCCCGCCGGCCCGCCTCGACATGGACGCCATCGACGCCGACGCGGCCGTCCGCACCCGCAGCATCATCATGTTCCTGGGCCCGCTGCTGCACCGCCTGGACCACTTCCGCCTGCCGTACGCCGGCGGCTGCGACCTCGGCACCCGCACCATCGAGCCCCACATGATCGCCCTGCGCCGCTTCGGCCTGGACATCACCGCGACCGAGGGCATCTACCACGCGAAGGTCGAGGCGGGGGTCTCCCCCGACCGCCCGATCGTCCTGACCGAGCGCGGGGACACGGTCACCGAGAACGCCCTGCTGGCCGCGGCCCGCCACGACGGCGTCACCGTCATCCGCAACGCCTCCTCGAACTACATGGTCCAGGACCTCTGCTTCTTCCTGGAGGCACTGGGCGTCAAGGTCGAGGGCATCGGCACGACCACCCTCACCGTGCACGGCGTCCCGGTCATCGACGCCGACGTGGACTACTCCCCCTCCGAGGACCCGGTCGAGGCGATGAGCCTCCTGGCCGCCGCGGTCGTCACCGAGTCCGAGCTCACCATCCGCCGGGTCCCGATCGAGTTCATGGAGATCGAGCTCGCGGTCCTGGAGGAGATGGGCCTCGACCACGACCGCTCCGCGGAGTACGTCGCCGACAACGGCCGCACCCGCCTGGTGGACCTCACGGTCCGCCCCTCCAAGCTCGAAGCCCCGATCGACAAGATCCACCCGATGCCCTTCCCCGGGCTGAACATCGACAACGTCCCGTTCTTCGCCGCCATCGCCGCGTCCGCGCAGGGCAAGACCCTGATCCACGACTGGGTGTACGACAACCGGGCCATCTACCTGACCGACCTCAACCGCCTCGGCGGCCGCCTCCAGCTCCTGGACCCGCACCGCGTCCTGGTCGAGGGCCCCACCCGCTGGCGCGCGGCCGAGATGATGTGCCCGCCGGCCCTCCGCCCGGCGGTGGTCGTCCTCCTGGCCATGATGGCGGCCGAGGGCACCTCGGTCCTGCGCAACGTCTACGTCATCAACCGCGGCTACGAGGAACTCGCCGAGCGCCTCAACTCGGTGGGCGCGCAGATCGAGATCTTCCGGGACATCTAGGGATCGCGACATAAGGTGACCAAGCAGGCATTACAGACACCTCCTCAAAAGTGGCTGCTGACCTGCGGAAACACCTTCCGACACCTCTCGACGTCTTCCAGTGGTTTCCGCCCCCTTGTGCGAGAACTGTGCAAGGGGTGGCCGATTCAATGGCGGACCGTCAACTGCGACGAGGCCCCGAAACCCTTCACAGAGGGTGACGGGGCCTCAGTCATTTCGAACTCGTTTGTCCAGAAATGCGCAGGCCATGGGTGCCATCCGGGATCTGATGAAGTGTTTGACGCTACCCAGAGTGGGCGGTTAGCTTCACGTCCGTAGCTGCGTGGGTCCCTCATACGGGTCACCTGGGCTGCTTCACGACGCCCAGGGCCGCGACAACGAGAAGAGGCCCGCTCCACCGGGGACGGCTCGCAACCGTCCCGTCCAAAGTGGATCGGGCCTCTTCAGTGGAGCGACCTCCACCTTGCGCCCTTCGCTGCGTCAACAGCTCCGGGTGCTTTCCACGGAGCAACCCGTGAACACGCCTATTTTGGCATGCCCTGATGCGGCCGTGCCACCAGACAGCCCGACTTCTGGGGCCGAACTCGTCACCCCGGCGCCCTGCTGGCCCGCGTCCGCTCCGGCGGTGGCGCGATGAGCTACGGCGCGGGTATCCAGCGCGGCCCCATGGCGGCCGACAACTTCACCCAGATCGCCAACGCCCTCTTCCGGGACCGCCGGATCAGCTTCAAGGCCAAGGGCATCTTCGGTCTGATCTCCACGCACCGCGCCGGCTTCACGGTCACCGTGGCCGCCTTGGTGAGGTCGAGCACCGACGGCAAGTCGGCGGTCACCACCGGACTCCAGGAACTGGAGAAGTTCGGCTACCTCGAACGCGGCCAGGAGCACAACGACGACGGCACGTTCGGCGAGGCGCGGTACCGCATCACTGACGTCCCCGCCCACCTCTTCGACCTCCTCGGCGACGACGCGACGGGCATGCTCGATCGCGTACAAAACCGCAGGTCGGAACCGTTGGACGATTTTCCGTCAACGGATGATCCGGCGACGGGTAATCGGACCACTAAGAAGAACAACCCCAAGAAGACCAACCAGCAGAAGACCAAGACCCGTCCGTCCGTCCGTACCGCGAGGGTCCCCGCGAACGACGCCGAGACGGAGGGACGGACGGATGAGTCCGCCGCCGAGGAGAAGCCGCCGCAGGCTCCGCCCCGCGCCGCAGTAGCCCCGACCGAGGGGGTGCTGCTGCTGACCGCGTTCGGCAACGAGCTGCCCGCCTTCCGCCTGACCGGCAAGACGCTCCAGGACCAGGGCCGCATGGTCGATGGCCTGCTGGCTTCCGGGTGGAGTCCCGAGCAGATCCGCGACGTGGTCGCCGGCCGTCCACTCCCGGAAAAGATCACCACCAGCGTGGGCGCCATCGTCTCCAGTCGCATCGGGCGACGCACACCACTCCGTCGACTGGGACCGCGTACGCGCCACGGTCCGGCGCCTGCGCCCGCTCCGCGCTCTCGCGGTGCTGAGCGTGGGCCTGTTCCCGGCGGTCGTGTGGTCTGAGCAGGTCGCCCTCCGCCTCGCCGAGGAGAGGTCCGTGCACACCGCCTTCGCCGCCGCGTTCATCACCTCCCTCGCCTGCGCGGTCGGGTTCGCGACCGGGGGAACGGTCCGCCGCTGGATCTCCTCCCTGGTGCTCTTCGCGGCCGTAGGCGGAACGCTCCTCGCCGAGCCGACCCGCAACCTGATCGCCATCTGGATTGTGGGAGCCTGAGATGGACCTGATCGAGTTCACGCACGCCGTCACCCGAGCCAGCGCCGGGTTCGGCTTCTTTCTTCTCGTGGTGACCGCCGCGGCCGTGTTCTACGGCAACGGGCGCACCGTCAAGGCGCTGAAGAAGCGCCGCATCTGGCTCCCCTGGGTGTCCTCCTTCGCCGTCATGGTCCTCGCCTCCGCTGTGTCCGGCGGGTACCTGGGCAAGGTCTCCGCCGGGTTCACCGGCAGCAGCAACAAGCTCGGGGCCGAGGTCGGCAGCACGGCCATCGGCCAGGAAGGCGCGGGCGCGGTCGAGATCCATGTCACCGAGGTGCTCAGCTACTCCGGATCGTGGATCGCCCTGTGCGCGGTCGTCGTCTGGTGCCTGTTCCTCTGGTTCGCGAAGGGGTGGGGGGAGCGGGCTCTGGCCCTCTCCGGAGCTTCCTGGGGCATCGCGACTTCCCTCGGTGGGGCCGCCGCCATGATCGGCGTCCCGCTCGTCTCCTGGCTCGGAGAGCAGGTCATCGGATGAGCGCCAAACCGGGCCCCCTCATCACCCGGACCACAGCCGGCGCCGGGCACATCGCCGTGTTTCTCGCGCACTGGGCCGGCGGTCACACCATCAGCAGCGAGGAGCTTCTCCGCCGCGTCATCAAAGCCCGCGCCGAAGCCCACGCCGAAGCGGTGGAAGAGCACCAGCGCGACGCCCGGCGCGCGCACAAGAAGGCCACCAAGCTCAAGCGGATCGCCGCTGAGGACGGGGGACTCGCCCCCGCCGCACAGTCCGACCTCACCGGCGCGGAACACGAGGCCCGGCGCCACGAAGCTGCACTTGCCGCCCTGGGCGACTTCGAGATTTCCGACGTCGACCCGGGGCAGGTTGGGCACCTCCGCAAGAAGCACGCCGTCTTGCGCTGCATCGCCCTGGCCATGCCCGTCGCGGGGGTCGCCGCGGGCTCGTGGCTGCTGGACGGGGTGGTGCTGCTGGTCTCGACGCTCGGGGGCGTCACTGCCTGTTTCGCGCGGGGGTATACCCCGTTCGAGCTGTCCGTCCGCCCCGTCCCCGCCGAGGTCCTGGCGGAAACCGCGCGCCTGGTCGTGGAGGCCGCCGAGGAGGACGAAGCGGAACCGGTGGAGGAGATCGCAACCGACGACCTCGGAGCCTGGAGGCAGACCCTGCGCGTGTTCGTGGAGCACGCGGTGGCCGCCGCGCATCTGGAGCGCAAAGGGGGAGTCCTCGCTGTGGATCTCCTCCAACGGTTCCAGGGTTCCGGCCTGTTCCTGGACAAGACCCCCGACGCGTTCCCCGCCGTCCTGCGCTCCGCCGACATCCCCGTGAAGAAGATCAGCGTCAACGGCGACAAGGCCCTTGGCGTCCAGTACACGGACCTGACCGCAGCACTCAAGCGACTGCCCCAGCTTCCCGTTCACCTGGTGCCCGACCTGACCCAGAAGACGGGGGAGGAAGAGCCCCTCCCCCAGAAGACCCCCTGACCCCGGGTACACGTGGTACTCGCAGGTCAGGGCGTACCGGATACCGCAGGTACCGCTTTCCCGATCCTGTCGGAAGGGCCCTTCTCATGTCCGTCTCACCACTGCTATCGACCAATAGGCGGTTCAACAAACTGTGTATCTTGATCGCCGCCTGACCGTGATCCGGCCAACCCGAACGCCATGGAGGATCCTGAGATGACCACGCCCCTGCCCAACACCCTCAAGGGCGTGCGCGACGCCCTTGCGGCCGGAGAGGGGTACCCCGAGGATCTCTCCGCCCTCGACAGCGACGTCAACCGAATCGTCAACGCCTACCGCAAGCGGATAGAGGCCAAGCAGCGCGAGGAGCGCTTTCAGGAGGAGATCCGCGAAGAGTTCCAAATCGATCCCGAAGCGGACCCCGACGATCCCGAGACCCAGCCACAGATCACCTCCACCCGACAACTCTTCGGTGCGCTCGGCAAGGCCATGGGCACCGCTTGGAAGGCGAGCCGGGCCGAGAGCGCCGTACGTGACCTGCGCTCCCAGAAGGAGAAGGCGCAGGAGGAGTGGGAGCGGCTCGGCCTGATGCTGGAGGCGGATGTACCGGTCCGCTACCAGGATCTGGCATGGCGCGAGGTGAAGCGGCACCTGCGGAAGGCCGGCCCCGTCATCGGCCAGTTCGTGAAGTGACGTCCAGCAGACATTCGGCCCCCGCCCCGGCATACCGCTGGCCAGCGGGGGCCTTTGTCGTTTTCGGTGCAGTTCGCCACCCACTCCGGGTGGATCGCCTGAACTTACATCACGGCTCGATATGCACCGCCGGCACAGATTGACATTCTGTTTAAGCTGAGCGGCGCTCACCTTCTCCCACTGGGCCAACACCCGTCCGGCCCTCCCCGTTTCGACAACGAAGGACCCGTGTTGAACCCCAGGTTCGTCCCCATATCGCTTGTTGCGCTCGCCGCCCTGGCGCTGTCCGGCTGCGGCCCTACCGAGGGCAGCGCCAAGCCCACCGCGGACGTATCGCCCACGCTGGCGCCGAACACGTCGGCGCTCTCGTCCCCGTCGCCCACCGCGCAAACCGTCGACCTTTCCTGCGCCGGTCGCATGTCGTCCTACACGAAGGTTCCGCTCTCGGCGGACTACCGGGTTCTCAAGCCGGGGGACACCGCCAGCGGGAAGAAGTTCGACATCACGGTGAAGGAGGTCACGGACCCCTTCACGATCGGCAACGAGTACACCCGCAAGGGCAAGGAAGAGGCCGGTAAGCGCGCTGTCGGGCTGGCCCTGTCGGTCACCAACAAGACAGGCGAGCCTCAGAAGCTGGACGAGCGCATCTTCAGCGCGGCCGTGGACGACGACCTGAACTGCGCCCCCGTCTCCCCCATGTGGCTCATGCTGAGTGCCGCCGACCCCAAGTACAACGCGTACAGCGCTGAGCCGCTGGACAAGAACCTGGGCGCGGGCAAGACGACTGACCTGCACCTCGTGTACGAGACCGGCAAGGACATCAAGAAGCTGACGCTGTACTTCATCGGGGGCTCCGAGACGGCTCCTGAGATCGCCTCCAGCGTCGCCCTCTGACGTGCAGCCATCAAGTCGATAGCCCCACTCTGGCCGATTGGGGCTTCCTCATGCCCGCGGCGGCGACGCGCGGAACGAAATCGAAGCGAGGAGCGCATGGCAGAGATACTCGTCCTCAAGCTCATGGACTACCCCGGCTGCGTGCCGGACGACGACTACGCCCAGCGGCCCGCGAACGGCTGGAAGCCTGGCCTTCCCGATGAGGACATCATCGAGCTGAACCGCTGGTGCTGGGACGTCGGTGTCAAGCGCGGTGCCGCGTGCTCGCACGTCCTGTTCTGGCACACCGGCAAGGTCCGTGCCATCGCCGAGATCACCGGCATATACGGCCCCTACGAGCAGCACCGCGACGGGAGGATCCTGTCGAAGAAGGCCATCGAGGTGAACCCGCTCGGACCCGGCGACGAAGCGTACGAGCGCTGGTACGACCAGCCCGTCCCGCAGATCGACGACGGCAAGCGCAGCGTCGTGCGCTACTTCACCCCCTGACACCGGAATCAGCCCCCGCCCCATCACCGAGCCGGCCAGCGGGGGCTTCGTCGTTTCTGGCGCGGGTCTGGATAGATCAGTGTTCAAGATCTATCGTGCGCGGGTCCCGCAGGCATCTTCCCCGGAGGTACGTGTGCAAGAGGAAAATTCGACCCGCACCAAAGCCCCCGCCGTCGTTGTGTGCTCGATCATCGGAATCCTCGGGCTCATGCTGACCGCCGCGATTGTTGCCGACTCGGGAACGGAGGCAACTGCTTCTCCGAGCGCGACACCTGCCCCTTCCTACTCTTACAGCCCGCCCCCGACCCCCCTCCGACTCCCCGGTACCACTCCCACCCCGAAGCCGACGGTTTCGATCAGCTTCGTGGACAGGGTCCTCGCACGGCATGCCTGGGAGGAGCTGACCCCTTCCGAGCAAGGAGAGAACTGCCGGATCTACCGGCAGAACGGCGCGCTGGCCTACGGCCTCGCCCTCATCAAGGCCGGTAAGACGAAGGAGGAAGCCGCCGCCCTGATCGACCTGGTCGACAGCGAGTGCCGCTGACCGAGGCCGCGCAACCGGACCCGGCCCGGCATATCGTCGTGGAGCAATCCGCAGCGTCCCGGAAGGCCCTCGATGCCCACTCCGCCCTACCCGCGCCGGCCGCTCGTGCCCGAGATCCCCACCGCTCCATCCGTCGCCTGCCTTGAACCGTCCGGGCGCTGGACGATCCTCGACCGGTGCCCCTGGTGCGGCTCGCATGAGACCCACGCCGCCGGGACGGGCGAGGAGCCGGAGTTCGGGCTGCGGCGTCCCCGGTGCCGGACGGGGGCCGCGTACTGGGCGATGCCGGACTGAGCCCCGCGTCATCGCGCAGCAGCCGTTCCCTCTTGGTGGCCGTCTGAGGGAGCCCGAAGCCCCTGCTCTGACCGCGCCGGCTTGCGGGGGTTTCGTGCATTCTCGGGGTCACTGGCCCAAGTGCTTCTTCCGCCACTCCAGCGGCGACATGTTCAGGGCCTCCTCGGCCAGGGCCTGCGCGGACGCGGTCTTGAGGCTGGCCAACGATGTGTCGATCCAGTCCTGAACCAGCGTGTTGCCCTGCGCCCGGTACTCCACCGCCTGCACGAGGCACTCCAACTTGTCCGCGTCCTTGGCCACGATCGCCTCGGGGGTGTCGTTGGCCTCGTACGCCTCGACCACACGCAGCACACCGGAGCGAACGGCAGGGTGTACGCGGGCCACCTGATCCGCGGTGACCTCCACATTGCCGACGACGTCGATGTAGCGGCGGCCGATGTGCGGGATGTCCCCGATCCGGGTCTCCTGGGTGTCGTGGAAGAGGCACATCAGGGCGACCTTCGCCGGGTCCACGCCTTCCATCATGGCCAGCACGGCACCGATGATGCCCACGCGGAACGAGTGGTCGGCGATCGACTCGGGGTTGTTGTTGCCGGTGAACCACCACCCGGTCCGCTTGGCCTGCTTCATGACGCCCATCTCGAAGATGAACGCGGCCGTTCCCTGCGCGTTCGCCGTCTCGTCTGCCATGTGTTGACCTCCGCTCTCAGGTGCGATCACGCAAAACGTAATGCACCGCGCTCAGTTCGTGCCGCGACCTTTCGGAGATCACCCGCCCGTCCAGTAGCCGCTCGGTACGCTCCTCCAGGTCCCGCACCAGCACCCCCGAGGCGCGGGGCAGCCAGGGGTGCGCTGTCAGCAGAGCCCACAGCGTGTGGGCGTACAGGTCCACGTATCCGGGCGCGTAGTGCAGCCCGTAGGTCAGCCCCCTCAGCAGCGTCACCGGATCCCAGCCCGTCAGGTCCCGGTCGCGCATGAACCCGTCGTCGGCCTGTGGAAGGCGAACGCCGCCGAGCCAGTACGCCCAGTAGTTCAGGTTCGCGGCTTCCGCCGTGTCATCGCCGGCCAGCGACCGCTCGATGAAGTCGAGCAGCGGCTGCGGGTCACCCAGCCGGGCAAGTGCCGTTGCCGTGGACCGGGCTTCTGCCCAGTGTTCCGACCATCCCCGGCGGCCCAGCACTCCCCGCCGGGCGTGCAAGGCGTGCGCCGTCCACGATGCGGCCCCCGGCCCCCGGTCGTACGACGCCAGATACAGGGCCTGGCGGTGCAGCAGCACCCCGCCCTCACCGCGCCGGGCCGACTCGGCCGTCTCCCGCAGGTGCTCGAAGAACTGGCCGCGCTCTCCCGCACCCAGCAGTGGAGCCGACGCGGAGGGGCCACGGCGGGGAGCCGGGATCCGCCCCGCCAGAGCGGGCGGCGGTGTACCGGTCAAGGCCCACGCCAGCATGTGCGCGGTGTCCCTGGTGTGCACCCACGACGCCAGCGGATGAAGCCCCATCTCCACCGGCGGATCGAGTGCGGCCCCGATGATCTGGTCTGCGTCCATCGCGGGATCGAGCAGCCCCACCACGCCCGCGTCCGCACCCAGGACCCCAAGACGTCGCCGCAGACTCAGCAGAGCCCCGGCCTTCATGTTCGCCAGTGGTCGCCGACCGGACTCCCAGCCCTGCAAAGTGCCCAGGTCCACGCCCAGCGCCTCCGCCATGGCCGCCTGCGTGCGCGGGATGCTCTCCCGCGCCAACCTCAGCACAAAGCCCGCAATCGCTCCTGTGGCCGCACGTCCCCGTGCGGGCGGTGTACCCGCCATGCCCAGCCCCCGACGACGCTCCGTCCCCCAACACGTACTGCCAGTCAGTCCTATCGCGTCCCCAGCGACCGTACGTTCAAGACGCGGAAACGGACAGGACCCAGAAGGGGAAAGGCCGTTGACGTCCCCCAAGCAGCGGGCCGCGGGCCCTCATCCTCGCGCCGTCCTGCGGTCCGCTGCGCCCCCGTCGGAGAGGAGCAACGCCATGAGCACCCCCTCCCTGCCGCGCCGGAAGCCCGGAGCCAGCGGACGCACCCTCGCCATACAGGCATCCGCCCCCGGGGCGCCTAGCCGGGCCTTGCGCGTCCGCGCGGCCGGCGGCTGGGAGAAGTTCATGCGCCGCTCCGACTTCGAGGGTGGTGACCGTGTCCCGCCCCGCCCGTGAGCGCCAGCGCCAGACGGTGCCCGGCTGGGTGTCCGAGGGGACCGCGATCAAGGACCCGATCGAGGGCAAGGACGGCATCGTCCAGTTCATCGGCGAGTGGGAAGACCCCCAGACCCGCGTCGTGATGGCCAACGCCGTCTTCGCCAGGCCGCCCGGCGGCGGGGTGGAGTGGGTGATCAAGGACCCGTCCAGCCTCGAACGGGGCTGACCGCCAAAGACTCCCGCCCCGCTCTCCTACGGCCCGGGGCGGGCCGCACCACACTCTGCACCGCAGCGGTGCAGGGGATGCTCTCTCGCGAAAGAAAGTACCTCCTATGTCCGAAAGCATCCAGGTCAGCAACCTGACGCGTCGGCTGGACCACTCGGTCCCGGACGGCGTGTTCGAGCCGGAGGTGGCCGTCCAGTCCCTGACCCGGCGCCTGGACCACTCCGTCCCGGACGGGGTGTTCGAGCCGCAGACGCCCGCCGTCTGACCCCAGCTCGAACCTGATGCCGCCTGACTGACGGCATGGCGGGCCGACTCGGAGCAGACAGCCGGGCCGGCCCGCCGCCATTTCCCGCACCCCGACCAAGGAGATTCCGCCGTGCAGATCACCGCCACCGTAGAGCCCGGCTCCTTCTTCGACCTCGGCCGCCAGGACCCCGCGCTGATCCGCCTGCGCGAGGACGGCGCAGAGAGGGCCCTGCCGTTCGCCCTGATGGAACGCCTCGTGAAGTCCGGCGTCCCCTACGCCGAGCACGCCCGCACCCTCGCCAGCGACCTCGTCCACGTCGCCGGAACCGCCTTCGACTGGTTCGACGCCGACCTCCCCGCGCAGATCGCCGACGAGATCAACCTCAGCAACTACGAGATTGTCGAGCACACCGTCGAGCGCCACGCGGCCCTCACCCAGGCCCTGGAGCGCCTGGCCGCCGTTCACCCCGCGGGCTTCGCCCGCGTCCGGGAGTTCGTTCGGGGCTTCCTGTGGGTGGGC
This sequence comes from Streptomyces sp. NPDC004126, assembly GCF_050275515.1. Classification (NCBI taxonomy): domain Bacteria; kingdom Bacillati; phylum Actinomycetota; class Actinomycetes; order Kitasatosporales; family Streptomycetaceae; genus Streptomyces; species Streptomyces sp. NPDC004126. The sequence goes on from NZ_JBNNPF010000007.1 coordinate 49,972, forward strand.
CTCAAGCCGGGCGTCCGCACCTCCTCGCTGACCAGCTCCAGCGACCCGGCGCTCCCGTACGTCATCGTCTTCTCCGAGAAGGCGCGGCACCACATCCCGCCGAACACCGTCAGCGACGAGCCGTCCCACCTCTTCCTCGCGGAGAACTTGCTGCACGAGGGCGTGCACCAGTCCGTCAGCTTCCACGTCCTCCAGCACCAGGTCTTCGCCGACGGCTACGACTCCAAGACTTCCCCGAAGATCGAGATCGCGTGGCGCGCGACGCAGGGGGAGGCCCGGAACCAGTTCTGGGAGGTCGACCGGGCGTTCCACGCCACCTGCGTGTACAACCAGCTCTTGCGGTTCCGCCGGACCGAACTCGACCGCGACGACCTGACCCCCAACGAGCGCACGCATATCCAGGCCGCCTACGACGAGGGCATGCCGGCCGTCCGCTACCTGATGGCCCAGCTCGAACTCCAGGCAGAGCACTTCACCGCCCACGGCCTGGAGCTGCTGGCCGACCTGCGCCACCAGACCGACGAGCTGTAGGGGACGGGCGAATGCTCCAGCACCTCATCACCCAAGACGCGAACCTGCGGATGGTCCCCACCGACCGGGACGCGCTGACATCCGCCGCCGCAGGGCTCCGCGAGGAACTCCGGGCCCCGGCCACGGACGCGAACAGGCGCCGCATGCTGGCCCGGTGGACCGGTATCGCCTCGATCGCGCTGGGCGACTACCAGAGTGCCCGCGCGTTCCTACGGCAGGCCCTCGACCTCGCCACCGCCAGCGGCAACACCCGCTCCGTCGTCGCCACGCAGCTCAACCTCGGAGACGCCTACCGCTACGCCGGGGAGGCACAGACTGCGGACACGCTTTATCGCACGGCTCTGGACACCGCCCGCGCCCAGCAGCCGGACCTCCTCGACTTCGCCCTCCAGCACTACGCCAAGCACCTCATGGAACGGGGCGACCTCGACGCGGCCCGCGCCTATCTGGGGGAAGTGCTGCGCCTGAGGCAGGCCAAGGGCGACACCGAGCTGATCGAGTCCACCCAGGCTGCCGTCGACCGCGTCGAGATGCTGCTGGGCCAGGCGGACGCCGGCACGCCCGTGCCCGAGGAATCGAGCCAGTGGAGCAGCCGGTGGACGTGGTGGCTCCAGGCCCACACCTCCACCCACAACCCGGCCCGGTGGAGCGACGACTTCGCCACGATCCGGGACGCCGTGCAGACGCTCACCCAGCACGAACGCGTGCACCCCCAGCACCTGCGAGGCCAGTTCCCCGTCGAGCTGATCTCTGCGATGACGGAGGAGGCGGAGAAGACCCTCGCCGCCGAGGGCTACCTGCACAACGGCAAGTGGAACGCACCGGTCGGCGACGCCGGCGCGGTCGTCCCGTCCGCGTCTTCCGGATACGCCTCGCCCCGGGCGAGGGCTACCTGGCCCCCACCGAGCACCTGCCGCACGGCGGCTCGACCAAGGGAAGACGCCCCCTCCGCCGCCGCGTTCCGGCTCGGCCACTGGCCCTCTGGGCTCCTGCCGTCTCTCGTCCAGCCCACGCCGCCACCCTCCACGGGGCCTGTAGGGTGCTGCCCTTGCTCCAGGGAGGTAGGCCATTGGACCCCGAGGACGAACCGCTTGACCGCTTGACCGCTGGGCAGCGCGCCGCGAGGGCCGCTTGCGGAAGCCGGGTGAATTGAAGGCCATCACGCTCGCTCCCGGGCCCCAGCGTGCCGCCCACCTCGCCCCCGACGCCCCGCGCCTGATCCTGGAGTGGGACGGCTTCGCCTGGCAGCCCCTCACGACGGTGGACGACTACGCTTCGGCGCGCCGGTACATGAACCCGATGCCCGCCCCTCAACCGCAGGAGCAACAGCCGGTGCCGAAGAAGCGGCCCGGCCGCCACCGGAAGCCGTGAGACGGGGCAGCGTCAGCCCGCGTTCCAGACGCCGGCGCGAAGGCCCCGCCCCGGGAGTTCTCCCGGTCGGGCGGAGCCTTCGTCATGTCCCTTCGCGGGCCCCTGCCGGCGGCGGAGGCGGTGTCGTCAGGTGTCCCAGTGCGCCTGGTAGCGGGTGCGGTGGGGCTCGATGACCGTCTCGGGGTCGAACAGCGCCTTCCGTGCCGCGGTGCGGAGCCGGGCCCTGGCGGTGCGCTCCTGCATGTTGGCCGCCTCGGACAGGGAGCCGGCGAAGGCGCAGCAGTACCGCCAGCTGTCGAAAGCCCGGCGGACCTCCTGCGGCCGGGGGCGCCGGCCTTCCTTCTCGGCGGTGCGGAGTTCGGCGGCGGAGTACCGCAGGGTGCGGACGTCGACCCGGCGCCACGGGCCGGAGTGCCGGATCCGGTGCCAGGGCAGCCGGTCGTACTCCTCGCGGCGCTGACGGCCGTGCGGGGTGCGGCCGTCGGGGGTGTGGTGGGCGGTGCGGGACACGAAGACCTCCAGCGGCGCCCCAGGTCGTTCCTGGGCGCGCTACCGGAAGCCGGACGGGTACGGGTCGCGCGGGTTCACGTCCCGAGACTAGACCGCCGCGTCAGGAGACGGTGCGCGAGCGGAGCTTCAGCAAGTCCGACGGGCTCAGGCCGAGGCCCTGGGTGAGGAAGTCGCCGAAGCTGCCGTAGTCGGCCACGGCCTGCTCGCGGAACGCGGTGAGGTAGCCGCTGCGGACTTCCTGGAGCGGGATCAGCAGGTCCGGGTTCTGCATGTACCCGGCCGCCTTCACCTGGTCGCGCAGGGCCTTGTCCGAGGCGGCCCGCAGGCTGTTGGACAGGAGGTAGTCCTGCTCCGAGGTCGAGGCGGGGACGCCGACGGCGCGCAGGATCGTGTCCGCGAGGACGCCGGTGCGGTCCTTGCCCGCCGAGCAGTGGAACGCGATGGGCTTGGTGGAGTTGGCGACGTCCTTGATCGCGGCACCGAGCTGGGCCCGGTTGCCCGGATTGGTCACGAAGCCCTTGTAGAGGGCGGTCATGCGCGCTTCCGCCGCCCCGTTGCCGAGCTGCGCCTGCTGGTAGACGGGGTCCTTGGAGCGGACCACACCGCCGATGAACGCGAAGAGGCTGGTGTCGTCGACCGGGCGGGCCACCGCGGTCACGCCGGCCGGGAGCTTGTCGGTGCCGTCGGCGGAGATCTCCGGGGCGGTGCGCAGGTCGACGACCTTGCCGAGACCGAGCGCGCCGACGGCGTTGACGCCGTCGGGGGTGAGCTTGGAGAGGGTCTCGGTGCGGTAGACGGTGCCCCACTTGGTGGTCTTGCCGTCGTAGGTGGTGTACCCGCCGAGGTCGCGGGCGTTGACGAGCCCGGGTACGGACAGGACGCGGCCGGGTGCGCCGGAGAGGGACGCGACGGCCGGCGCGGGGGCGGTGGTCGCGGCGTGGGCGGCCACGGGAGCCAGCGTGGCGGCGAGGGCCAGGGCGACGGCGGACGCGCCGACGGCACGGGAAACGGATCTCACGCGAGTGGTCCTTCCTTGGGGCGAAGGCGGGGACGGTAACGCGTGGATCCTCAGATCTGAAGATGTTGCCCTGGTGATCAACTGACGAACAGTCAGCATCGCGGGGATGGCAATCCGCGCCAGGTCGGCTCGCAGTGACAGGTAGGCAGCGGCGAAATTCGGCCGGATGGCTTGTCAGGGGTCGATCCGGGTGGAGGCCTGCGGGCAGAATCCCCCTGTCCGACGGTGTCCAGGAGCAGGGGCGGGAAATGGCTGACGGGGTGCGGGTTCCGGGACTGGAAGGGGTTCCGCTGCTCGGGTCGCTCTTCGACCTGAAGGCGGACTCCCTCGGGACCTACGAGCGGGCCCGGCAGCGGCACGGGGACGTCGTACGGATCAGCGCCGGCCCGCCCGGGCTGCGCGCGGAGCTGTACTGCGTGTTCTCCGCGGAGGGCGCCCAGCGGGTGCTGGCCTCCGACGCGGCGAACTTCCGCAAGGACAACGCCTTCTACCAGGAGCTCCGCGACTCCTTCGGCAACGGTCTGCTGACCAGCCAGGACGCGGACTACATGCGCCAGCGCCGGCTGGTCCAGCCGCTGTTCACCCGCAAGCGGGTGGACGGCTACGCCGAAGCCGTCGCCGCCGAGACCGGGGGCACGCTCGCGGCGTGGGCCGAGGCCCGGGACGGGATCGTCGACGTCTCCACCGAGATGATGCACCTGGCCCTGCGCGCCGTCTCCCGGATCCTCTTCGGTGCCGACGTCGACGCCACCGTAGACGTCGTGGACCGGTGCTTTCCGGTCATCACGGAGTACGTGCTGCGCCGGGGCTACTCCCCCGCCAACCTCCCGCGCACCTGGCCGACCCCCGGCAACCGGCGGGCGGCCGCCGCGCTGGACGAGCTGTACGGGGTCTGCGACAAGATCATCGCCCAGCGGCTCGGGACGGCCCCGGGCGGGCTGGCGGAGGGCGAGGACCTGCTGACGCTGCTGGCCGGTGCGCGGGGCGAGGACGACGCCACGTTCGACCCCGCCGAGCTCCGCGACCAGGTGCTCGTCTTCCTGCTCGCCGGGCACGAGACGACCGCCACCTCGCTGGCCTTCGCCCTGCACCTGCTCGGCCGCCACCCCGAGGAGCAGGCCCGGGCCCGCGAGGAGGTGCGGAGCGTGCTGGGCGAGCGGGTGCCCGGGGCGGGTGACCTGGAGCGCCTCCCGTACCTCACCCAGGTGCTCAAGGAGGCGATGCGGCTCTACCCGGCGGCCCCGGTCATCGGGCGCAAGGCGGTCGCCGCCACCGAGATCGAGGGCCACACCGTCCCGGCGGGGGCCGATGTGATCGTGGCCCCCTGGGTCACGCACCGCCACCCCCGGTACTGGAACGACCCCGAGCGCTTCGACCCCGACCGCTTCGCGCCGGAGGCCGAGGCGGGCCGGCACCGGTACGCGTGGTTCCCGTTCGGCGGCGGGCCGCGCGCCTGCATCGGGCAGCACTTCTCGATGCTGGAGTCCGTGATCGCCCTGGCGATGCTGCTGCGGGCGTACGAGTTCGAGGCCGTGGACCGGGAGGTGCCGGTGAGCGCCGGGATCACCCTGCGGGCGGAGGGTCCGGCGCGCTGCCGGATCCGCCGCCTGGAGGGCTAGTCCCGTCCCGCGTCAGCGGTAGTCGTCGGGGTGGTCCTGCATCCAGGTGTTGATCTGGTCCCGGGTGCCGATGAGTGCGTCCTGGTGCTTCTTCAGGTTCTCGAAGGTGCGGTCGCCGCCGAGTTCCTTGTCGAGCTTGACGATGAGGGCGATCGGCTCGGGGAAGTGGCCGGGGCCCTTCCGGTCGGCCTTCATCGCGCGGTCCAGGCGGTGGAGTTCGTCGTACACCCGGCCGAGGAAGTACGCGCAGTTGCCCGGGGTGCAGGAGTCGTTCAGGGTCGCCTGGAGTCCGGCGAAGGCGTCGCGGACGAGTTCGGGCGAGGTGGTGGGCAGGCCGCCGTCGGAGGCCTGGGCCGTGGGCTTGGCCGTGGGCGTCGCGGCCGGACCGGGCGTGCCCGTACCGCCGGTGGCGGCGCTCGGGGACGCGGCGCCGGGGGCCGGCGCGGAGGAGGTGGGCGAGGCGGAGGCGGCCGGCGGCGAGGCCTTGGTCTTGGGCTCGGCGTCGTTCCCGCAGGAGACGGTGAGTGCCGCCAGGGTGACGGTCAGGGCTGCCGCGGCGGCGCCGCGCAGAGCGGATCGGTACATCGGTGTTTCCCCCCGGTTTTCGATGACCGGCAGAGCCTACCCGGCTCCCTCGCCCGGGACGGCCGCCGGGGTGTGGTTCCCCTGGAGTCGTTCCAGGTCGGAGGGCCGGACCTGGATCGCGAACAGCGCGATGGCCGCCCCGACGAGGGTGAAGAGCGAGGCCGCCACGAAGGCCGCGCTGACCCCCGAGGTCAGCACCTGGTCGGACCAGGGCTTGGGGAGCTGCCCGGTGCGGGCGAAGAGGGCCTTCTGTCCGGGGCTCGCCGAGCCGAGGAAGGCCGGCACCTGCTCCTTTGCCTCGTTGCGGCTGGCCGTGCCGAAGACGGTGACCAGGATGGACAGTCCGAGCGACCCGCCGATCTGCTGCATCGAGTTGAGCAGTCCGGAGGCGGCTCCGGACTCCCGGTCGGGGACGTCGGACAGGGCCATCAGGGTCAGCGAGACGAACTGGAGCCCCATGCCGGTGGCGAACACCAGGAGCGGGCCGAGGATGCTGCCGGGGTAGGTGGAGTGGACGTCCACGAGGGTCAGCCAGCCCAGTCCGGCGGCGCAGCACAGCGCGCCGGTGACCATGAAGGGCTTGGGCCCGTACTTCGGCAGCAGTTGGGAGGCGGTCCCGGCGGCGAGCGCGACCATCACGCTGACCGGGAGGAAGGCCAGTCCGGCGCGGAGCGGGCTGAAGCCGAGGACGTTCTGCACGAACAGGGTCAGGAAGAAGAACATGCCGAAGATCGCGCAGGCGAGGAAGAGCATGATCCCGTAGGTTCCGGCGCGGTTGCGGTCGGCGAACATGTGCAGCGGGGTGATCGGCTGCGGCGAGCGCCGCTCGTTGAGGACGAACAGCACCAGCAGGACCACGGCGGCGGCGAAGGAGGCGAGGGTGAACCCGTCGCGCCAGCCGTCCTGGGAGGCGCGGATGAAGCCGTAGACGAGGGCGACCATGCCGCAGGTACCCAGCAGCGCGCCGACCAGGTCGAAGTGTCCGGGGTGGCGTTCGGACTCGCGCAGGACCCGGGCGGCCAGGAGGGCGATCAGCAGGGCGATCGGGACGTTGACGAAGAGCACCCAGCGCCAGTTGAGCCACTCGACCAGCACCCCGCCCGCGAGGAGCCCGATGGCACCGCCGCCCGCGGAGACGGCGGCGAACACGCCGAAGGCCCGGTTGCGGGCCGGGCCTTCGCGGAAGGTCGTGGTGATCAGTGCGAGCGAGGTCGGTGAGGCGATGGCTCCGCCGACGCCCTGGAGGGCCCGGGCGGCCATCAGCTGGCCCGCGTTCTGGGCGAGTCCGCCGAGCAGGGAGGCGAGGCCGAAGAGCAGGACGCCGAAGATGAAGACGCGCTTGCGGCCGAGGATGTCGCCGGTGCGGCCGCCCAGCAGGAGCAGTCCGCCGAAGGTCAGGGTGTAGGCGTTGACGACCCAGGACAGGCTCTCGGTGGAGAAATTGAGGGCGGTCTGGATGTGTGGTAGCGCGATGTTCACGATGGTGATGTCGAGCACGACCATGAGCTGGCAGGAGGCAATCACGAACAGGGCCAGCCCGTTTCCGCTCCCGCGGACCTTGCCGTCGGTCCCGTTGTTGTTCGGCAGTGCGTTCGGGTCCACTAGTCGACGCTAAGCCCGTGGACCATGGGCCACCACTCGAATGGCCTATGCTATGTGATATTGCACATGCCACAATACGATCATGGATGAATTCCTCAGGCTCTCCGCCGCCACGGCCCGGTTCACCCACGGCTCGCCCAGGGCCTTCTCGTTCGGCGACGAGGGCCGCCTCCTCTGGTTCCTGCGCTCCACGGGCCCCACCGACGCCGTCGAGAGCCTCTGGGTCCTCGACACCGCCACCGGCGCCGAAACCCGGCTCGCCGACCCGCGCGCCCTCTCCCCCGAGCCCGGTGAACTCCCCGTCGCCGAACGCCGCCTGCGCGAACGCACCCGCCTCGTCGCCGCCGGGATCGGCTCGTACGCCCTCTCCGGCGACGGCCGCCGCGCCGTCTTCCCTCTCCACGGCAGGCTGTACGCGGTCACCTGCGACGGCGCCGCCGCCCCCGAGCCGCTGCCGGCCGCCGGCCCCGCCCTGGACCCGCGCCCCAACGCCGACGGCTCGCGCACCGCGTACGTCGCCGACGACGCCCTCCACGTCCACCCCGGCGGCCGGATCAGCCCCGCCGACGGGGCCCGCTGGGGGCTGGCCGAGTTCGCCGCCGCCGAGGAACTCGGCCGCACCCGGGGCCACTGGTGGTCCCCCGACGGCACCGCCCTGCTCGCCGCCCGCGTCGACGAGAGCGCCCTCCAGCGCCGCCACTTCGCCGACCCGGCGCACCCGGAGCTGCCGGCCGAGGACTTCGCGTACCCCGAGGCCGGCGGCCCCAACGCCGACGTGCAGCTGTGGGTGCTCGGCCCCGACGGCGCCCGGGTCCGGCTCGACTGGGACGCCGAGGCCTTCCCCTACGTCTCCGACGCGGGCTGGGAGTCCGCGGCCGAGATCCTGCTCACCGTGCAGGACCGGCTCCAGCGGAACGTGCTCCTGCTCTCCGCCGACCCGGCCACCGGCCGCACCGCGGAGCTGTCCCGCACCACGCACCCCCAGTGGGTCGACCCGCTCGTGCCCGGCACCCCGGCCCGGCTGCCCGACGGGCGGATGCTCACGGCCGCCGACATTCCCCCGGCCACCGCCGGGGGCACCCCCACCGGGGGGACCGCCCGCGGCCTCGCCCTCGACGGGAAGCCACTCACCGGCGAGGGGATACAGGTCCGCGCCGTCGTCGGCCTCCACGAGGGCCGGCTGCTGATCGAGGCAGGACTGCGCGACCCCGCCGAACAGCAGGTGCTGCTGCTGGACCCCGACAGCGGCGAGCTGACCCCGCTCGCCGACGCGCCCGGCGTGCACAGTGTCTCGGCCTCGGCCGGGACCCTGCTGCTGACCAGCGCCGACGTCGACGGCATCCGGCGTACCGTACGCACCCCGGACGGGCGCGAGCACACCCCCGCCGACCTGTCCGCCCCGCTGCCCCACCGGGTGGAGCCGGTCCTGGAACGGGTCACCGAACTCGGCATCCCGACCGCCCTCGTGCTGCCGCGCGGCCACGTCCCGGGCCGGAGGCTGCCCGTGCTGATGGACTGCTACGGCGGCCCCGGCTACCAGGACGTGTCCGCCGAACCGCGCCGCTGGCAGGCCCGGCAGTGGTGGGCCGACCAGGGCTTCGCCGTGGTCACCGTCGACAACCGGGGCACCCCGTACGTCTCCCCCGCCCATACCCACGCCATGTACCGGGGCTTCTCGGACGTCACCCTGGAGGACCAGGTCGCGGCCCTGCGGGCGCTCTGCGCACGCCATCGCGACCTCGACCCGGGCCGGGTCGGCGTCCGCGGCTGGTCCTACGGCGGCTACCTGTCGGCGATGGCGGTGCTGCGCCGGCCGGACGTCTTCCACGCGGCGGCCGCCGGGGCCGCGCCGACCGACTTCCGGCACTACGACACCGCCTACACCGAGCGCTACCTCGGCCTCCCGCAGGAGCACCCCGAGGTCTACGAGCGGGACTCGCTGATCCCCGACGCACCCCGGCTGTCCCGGCCGCTGCTGCTGGTCACGGGCCTGGCCGACGACAACGTCCACCCCTCCCACACCCTGCGCCTGTCCCGGGCCCTCACCGACGCGGGCCGACCGCACCAGCTGCTCGCGCTGCCCGGCGTCACGCACATGACCCCGGGCGGGACCCGGGAGAAGATCATGGCGCTGGAGCTGGAGTTCTTCCGCCGCGAGCTGGGCCTGTAGGCCCCGCGCCGCCCGGACGGCGCGAAGGGCCCCGCGGACGCTGTCGTCCGCGGGGCCCTCCCTTCTTCCCGTGATCCCCGTCAGTCACCCGGGCCCCTCCGCCTACACCAGATGACAGGCCACCTCTCGCGAGGCGACGAGCCGCAGCAACGGCCGCTCGGTGCGGCAGACCTCCTGCGCCTTGGGACAGCGCGGGTGGAAGGTGCAGCCCGGGGGCGGGGCGGCCGGGCTCGGCGGGTCGCCGAGCAGCACGATCCGCTCCCGCCGCCGCTCCGCCGCCGGGTCCGGCAGCGGTACGGCGGACAGCAGCGCCCGGGTGTAGGGGTGCTGCGGGTTCTCGTACAGGGACTTCTTGTCCCCGATCTCGACGATCCGGCCGAGGTACATGACCGCGACGCGGTCGCTGACCCGCTTGACCACCGAGAGGTCGTGGGCGATGAACACGTAGGCCAGGCCCAGTTCGGCGCGCAGCCGCTCCATCAGGTTGACGATCTGCGCCTGGACGGAGACGTCGAGGGCGGAGACCGGCTCGTCGGCGATCACCAGCCGGGGGCTGGTGGCCAGCGAGCGGGCGATGCCGATGCGCTGGGCCTGGCCGCCGGAGAACTCGTGCGGGTAGCGGTCGATGTGCTCGGGGATCAGCCCGGTAAGCTCCATCAGCTCGGCGGCCCGGCGGCGGGCGTCGGCCGCGCTCCAGCCCTGTACCAGCAGCGGGTCGGAGATGATCCGGGCGACCGTCTGGCGGGGGTTGAGGGAGGAGTGCGGGTCCTGGAAGACCATCTGGACGTCGCGGCGCAGGGGGCGCAGTGCCGACTGGGAGAGCCTGCTGATGTCCCGGCCGTCGAAGGTGATGCTGCCGGAGGTGGGTTCCAGCAGCCGGACCAGCATCCGGCCGGTGGTGGACTTCCCGCAGCCCGACTCGCCGACGAGGCCGAGGGTACGGCCGGGCTCCAGGTCGAAGGAGATCCCGTCGACGGCCCGGACGGGCGCGGACCGGCGCCCGGTCAGCGACCGCCTGCCGGGGAAGGTCATGGTCAGGTCCCGTACGGAGAGCAGGGGGCCTGCCGGGACGTCCTGCCGGACGGCCCGGTCCTGGCCGGTGGCCGGGGCGGTCATCGGGACACCTCCGGGGTGGGGACGGGGGCGGGGGCGGAGCCGGCGAAGTGGCAGGCGGCGGTGCGGGCCGGGGATCCGTAGGGGCGCGGCTCGGGCAGTTCGCCCGTGCAGCGCTCCCGCTCCTCGCGGGTGCCCGCGGCGGCGCGCGGGCAGCGGGGGGCGAAGGCGCAGCCGGGGTCGCGGTTGAGGAGCGAGGGCGGGGAGCCGGGGATGGAGGGCAGCGGGACGTCGTCGGGACTGTCGAGGCGGGGCAGGGAGTCGAGCAGGCCCCGGGTGTAGGGGTGGGCGGGGTCGGCGAACAGTTCCTCGGCCGGGGCCTGTTCGGCGGCGCGGCCGCCGTACATGACCAGGACCTCGTGGGCGACGCGGGCCACCACCCCCAGGTCGTGGGTGATCATCACGACGCCGAGTCCGCGTTCCTCCTGGAGGCGGGCGATCAGTTCGAGGATCTGGGCCTGGACGGTGACGTCGAGGGCCGTGGTGGGCTCGTCGGCGATCAGCAGGTCGGGTTCGCAGGCCAGGGCCATGGCGATCATGGCGCGCTGGCGCATGCCGCCGGAGAACTGGTGGGGGTACTCCCCGGCCCGGCGGGCGGGTTCGGGGATGCCGACCTCGCCGAGCATGTCGACGGCGCGTTTGCGGGCGGCGGCGCGGCCGGCCCGGAAGTGCACGCGGAAGTGCTCGGCGATCTGCTCGCCGACGGTGTAGTAGGGGTGCAGGCTGGACAGCGGGTCCTGGAAGATCATGGCCATCCTGCGGCCGCGGACCTTGGCCAGTTGCTTCTCGGGCAGGCCGTTCAGCTCCTGTCCGGCGAGCCGGACGGATCCGGTGACCTCGGCGCCGGTGCGGTGCAGGCCCATGACGGCGAGGGAGGTGACGGACTTCCCGGATCCGGATTCGCCGACGATGCCGAGGGTGCGGCCGGCTTCGACGGTGAAGGCGAGCGAGTCGACGGCGCGTACGGCCCCGCGCGGGGTGCGGAACGTGACGTGCAGGTCGCGGACTTCTAGCAGTGGGGTGGTCATCAGTACCTCACCCTCGGGTCGACCACGGCGTACAGGAGGTCGACGGCGAGGTTCGCGACGACGATGAAGAAGGCGGCGAGCAGGGTGACGCCGAGGACCACGGGCTGGTCGGAGTTGACGAGGGCGCCGTAGAAGAGCCTGCCGATGCCGGGGAGTCCGAAGATGGACTCGGTGATGACGGCTCCGGCGAGGAGGCCGCCGAGGTCCATGCCGAAGATGGTGAGGATGGGGGTCATGCCGGAGCGGAGGCCGTGTTTGACGACGACGGTGCGTTCGGGCATGCCCTTGGCGCGGGCGGTGCGGATGTAGGGCTCGGCCATCGCCTCGATCATCGAGCCGCGGCTCTGCCGGGCGTACATGGCGGCGTAGAGCAGGGCGAGCGCGGTCCAGGGCAGCAGCAGGTTGGAGGCCCAGGCGAGGGGGTCGTCGGTGAAGGCCTGGTAGCTGGGGTAGGGCAGCAGTCCGGCCACCCGGATGACTCCGTAGATGAGCATGACGGAGGTGAAGTAGACGGGCAGGGAGGCGGCGGCGACGGCGCCGACCATGAGGGCCTTGTCGGTGGCGGTGTCCTTGCGCAGGGCGGCGGTGACGCCGGCGCCGAGGCCCAGCAGGAGCCAGAGGGCGGCGGCGCCGACGGCGAGGGAGGCGGAGACGGGGAGCCGGTCCATCAGCAGGTCCCAGACGGGCAGGGAGTTCTCGTACGAGTAGCCCAGGCAGGGGAAGTCGCACTGGACGGCGTACTGGCCGGAGCCGAGGGTGCGGCCGGTGAAGATGCCGGTGAGGAAGTCGGCGAACTGCCGCCACAGGGGCTGGTCGAGGCCGAGGTACACGCGTACGTCGGCCAGGCGTTCGGCGCTGCAGGTCTTGCCGCAGGCGGCGGCGGCCGGGTCGGTGGGCAGGACGTAGAAGATGACGAAGGTGACGGCCGCGATGGCGAGGAGCACGCCGGCCAGGGCGAGCAGGCGGCGCAGCAGGTAGAGGATCAACTGCGGCCTCCCCTCGGGTCGAGGATGTCGCGCAGGGCGTCGCCGAGGAGGGTGAAGGCGAGGACGGCGAGGAAGAGGAAGACGCTCGGGATGACGAAGTACATGGGGTCGGTCTCGTAGAAGGCCACGGACTCGGCGATCATCTGGCCCCAGGACGGGGTGGGCGGGCGGACCCCGACGCCGAGGTAGCTGAGCGCGGCCTCGGTGCTGATCATGCCGGGGATGAGCAGGGTGGTGTAGGCGATGACCGGGCCGGAGACGCCCGGGAGGATGTCGCGGGTCAGGATGCGCCAGGCGCTCGCGCCGCCGACGCGGGCGGCGTCGACGTACTCGCGGTGTTTGAGGGAGAGGGTCTGGCCGCGGACGACGCGGGCGACGCCGGGCCAGCCGAAGAGGCCGATGACGGCGGTCATGAGGACGATGCGGTTGACGTCCTTGGCCACCGACAGCATCGCGATCATGAAGATCAGCGAGGGGAAGGACATGGTGAGGTCCATCAGCCGGGACAGGACGGCGTCGGTGCGGCCGCCGAAGTAGCCGGCCGCGATGCCGGCGGCGGTCCCGGCGAGGACGACGATGGCGGTGGCGGCGAAGGCGATGAGCAGGGAGACCTGGGCGCCGTGGACGACGCGGGCGAACAGGTCGCGGCCGGTGACGGGTTCGACGCCGAGCCAGTGCTCGGGGCTGATCCCGCCGAGGTCGCCGAGCGGGAGGCCGCCGAGGTAGGGGTCGACGGCGCTCTTGTCGAACTCCTCGGGGGACCAGCCGCCGAGCGCCCCGAGCCAGGGTGCGGTGAGGGCCATGAGGACGAAGAGGAGGACGACGGCGGCGCTGACGCGGACGGCGGGGCGGCGGCGCAGTTCCCGCCGGGCGAGCTGCCAGGGGCTGCTGCCCGGCGCCGCCGCGGGCCGTTCGGCCGCGGCGTCGGGCGCGGGGGCGGGGGCGGCGCCGGGTGCGGTGGTGGTCATGGTGTCGGTGGCCTCGGGGTTCCTCAGCCCTGGCTCTTCGACGGGTCCTTGAGGCCGACGGAGCCGTAGTCGATGGTGCCGGTCCAGGAGGGGTGGCCGTAGGCGCCGGCGATGTTGGGGCCGACGAGCAGCGGCTTGCGCTCCATGAGGACCGGGATGGAGGGGGACTTCTTCATGATCTCGGCGTCGAGGTCGATCCAGGCCTGGTTGGCCTGCTTCGCGTCGGCCATGGCGTTGATCTCGTCGATCCGCTTCATGGTGGCCTCGTCGCGGAACTGGGAGTAGTTGCCCTGGTTCCCCTTGTCCTTGATGGTGCGTCCGTCGAAGACGAAGGGCATCCAGGTGGAGCCGGAGGGGTAGTCGGGGCACCAGCCGGTGTACGTCATGTCGGGGGTGGTGGAGAGGTCGCCGATGACGTCGTAGTACGCGCCGGGGTCGACGGTGTCGATGACGACCTGGACGCCGGCCCGGGACAGGCCCTGCTGGATGGCCTCGGCCTTGCCCTTGTCGCCGGTGGAGACGGAGAGGGTGACCTTGAGGTTCTCCTTGCCGGCGGCCTTGAGGAGCTCCTTGGCCTTGGCCGGGTCGCCGGCCGGGGGGATCTTCAGGGTGTCGGCCTGCTTGCCGCCGGAGAGGGCCGGGGGCAGGTAGGCGGTGGCGACCTCGTTGAGGGCGGGGCCGCCGCCCGCGGTGATGACGGCCTCCTTGTCGACCGCGTACTGCATGGCCTCGCGGACCTTGGGGTCGTTGAAGGGGGCGCGGGAGTTGTTCAGGTGGAGCATGACCGTACAGCCCTGGGACTCGGCGAGCAGGCGCGCCTTGACCTCGGGCTTGGGCAGCACCTTGGGGGCGCTCTCGGGACGCATGTTGGCGTACTCGATGGCGGAGGCGTCGGCGCCCTCGCCGGCGATGATGCGGTCGTCGATCTGGCCGCCCTTGAGGCCCATGACGACCACGAACTTGTCCGGGTAGGCCTTGCGGACGGTGTCGGTCTTGGGGTCCCAGTGCTCGTTGCGGACGAGGACGAGCTTCTTGTCGCGGTCGTACGTCTCGATCTTGTACGGGCCGGAGGAGAACGGGCGCGCGTCGTACTGGGTGCCCTTCTCCTGGGCCTGCGGGACGGGCGCGAAGGTGGGGAGGGTGGCGGTCTGGGAGAACTCGGCGACGGGGCGCTTGAGTTCGAAGACGATCGTCCGGTCGTCGGGGGTCTTGACGGAGTCGAGGTGCTGCCCCTGGAGGGGGCCCTTGTAGCCCTCGGCGCCGGCCAGGTACTGGGCGGCGTAGTCGGGCCCGCCGGTCAGGTCGGGGGCGAAGGAGCGCTCGACGTTGTACTTGACGTCCTGGGCCTTGATCGGCGAGCCGTCCTCGTACTTCAGGCCCTCCTTGAGGGTGAAGGTCCAGGTCTTGCCCCCGTTGGACGGGGTGCCCAGGTCGGTGGCGAGGTCGGGGACGAGCTCGCTGCCGGCCTTCCCGGGCTCCGCCTTGAAGGTGACGAGGGTGCGGTAGAGCAGCCGGGTGCCGAAGTCCATCGTCGGCAGGGTCCAGTTGCGGGCCGGGTCGAGGTGGGAGAAGTCCTGGTTGGACAGGACGGTGAGGGTGCCGCCCTTGACCGGGGTCCCGCCGAGGACCTTCCCGTCGTTGGCGGCGGCGGGGTTGCCGGCGCCGCCGCCCGCCGCGGGGCCCTTCTTGGTGTCGGAGCAGCCCGAGGCGCCGAGTACGAGCGTCGCCACCAGGGCGGTGGCGAGGGTGAGCTGGGTGCGCTTGGTCATGGGTCACTCCAGGGAAGGGCCGCGCTTCAGCGCGCACTTCAGCACGCGCTTTAGGATGTGACCGGTAACATAGTAATGTGAAATTGTACTGACAAGAGGTTGCCGCCGCCGTTATCCAGCCGTGTCCAAAACCGTTGCGGGAAAAGCGAGTTGGGCCCGGACCAGAAGGTCCGGGCCCGTCGGGCGTACGGGGTGCCGGGTCAGATGCCCGAGCCGAGACCGCCCTGGGGGCGGCCCACGGGCTCGTCGCGGCCCTGCGCCCAGAGCGAGCGGACGTGGCCCAGGTGGCGCTGCATGCAGGCCTCCGCCCCCTCCGCGTCACCGGCGATCATCAGGTCGAGCAGCTCGATGTGCTCCTCGGCGGAGGAGACCAGCTTGCCGGCCTCGTCCAGGCCCGTGAGCCCGTACAGCCGGGAGCGCTTGCGCAGGTCGCCGACCGTCTCGACCAGGCGCTCGTTGCCCGCGAGGGCGAGCAGCCCGAGGTGGAAGCGGCGGTCGGCCTCCAGGTAGCCGATGAGGTTGTGCTCGCGGGCGCTGCTGACGATCTCCTCGGCGATCGGGCGCAGCCGCTCCAGCTGCTCGGCCGTGGCCATCCGGGTGACCCGGCCGACGGTCGGGACCTCGATCATCGTGCGGAGTTCGGTGTACTGGTCGAGGTCGCGCTCGCTGACCTCGGTGATCCGGAAGCCCTTGTTGCGGACCGGCTCCACCAGGCCCTCGCGGGCGAGGTCCAGCATGGCCTCGCGGACCGGGGTGGCCGAGACCCCGAGCTCGGCGGCGAGGCCCGGGGCCGAGTAGACGCTGCCGGGGCGCAGCTCGCCCGCTATCAGCGCGGCGCGCAGGGCGTGGCCGACCTGGTCGCGCAGCCGCTCCTGGGCCTTGATGAGACTGTGCTGCTTCAGGTCACCCATTGCTCTTCCTCCGAGACCCCGCACACCACCGACGTGCGGAGGAACAGCGTACAATGTCACGTTTCGCTGTTCGCTCCGGTCGCGTGGTAGATCGCCACCGCGACGGCAAGATCTTCCCAGGCCATGCCCACGCTCTTGAAGAGCTGTGGACAACTCGGCCTCCCGCCCGCGCAATTGCGGCCCGCGACCAGGTCGGCGAGGGTACCGGCGATATGACCGGGCCCGATCGCCCCCTCCGCCTCCGGCACCAGCAGGTCCCCCGCCTCGCGCAGCGCGGCCGCCCGCGACTCCACGTACACCGCCGCGCGTCGCACGAGGGCGGTGTCGGTCTCCCGGGCGTCCGGCTCGTGCGAGCCGACGGCGACGACCACCGCCCCCGGGGCGACCAGGCGCCCGTCGAAGAGCGGCTCGCGGGCGGTGGTGCAGCACAGCACCAGATCGGCTCCGGCCACGTCGGCGGGCGTGCCCGTGCGCGCCGGGACGCCCAGGCCCCGGGCGTGCGCCGCCAGCCGCTCCGCGCGGTCCCCGTCGCGGGCCACCACCACCGCCCCGGCCAGGTCCCGCAGTTCCAGCACCGCTTCGAGGTGCCCGTACGCCTGCGGTCCCGAGCCGAACAGCACCAGCCGCAGCGGGCGCCCGGGCGCGGTCAGGTACCGCAGGGCGAGCGCGGAGACCGCCGGGGTGCGCAGGGCCGTCAGGGCGGCGCCGTCCAGGAGGGCCAGCGGGCGCAGGGTGGGGCCGTCCAGCAGGAGGTAGCTGCCGGTGATCCGGGGCAGTCCCCGCGCCGGGTTGCCGGGGGCCACCCCGGCGATCTTCACCCCGGCGTACGCGCCCGACGCGGCCGGCATCAGCAGCAGTTCGCCGCCGGGCGCCGGCACGCTGGTGCGCTGCGGGCAGGCCTCCGGGTCCAGGCCGGCGCGCAGGGCGGCCTCCAGGGCGTCGGCGGCCCGCCCCGCGGTGAGCAGGCCGGCCGTCTCGCGGGCGCCCAGCTGGAGGAGGCCCGCCGCGGGGAGGCCCGTCACAGGAGGAAGCCCGCGCCGAGGGCGTCGTACGGGTCGGCGGTGAAGGCGTGCTCGCCGGTGCGGTAGGCGGTCCCGGTGACCTCGGTGACCCCGCCCGCGAAGAACCGTCCGGTGAAGACGGTGCCGGTCACCGACTCGTGCAGCAGGTCCTCCCCCGCCCCCAGCCGGCCGTCCTCCGCCAGCAGCGCGAGCCGGGCGGAGGTGCCCGAGCCGCAGGGCGAGCGGTCGACCTGCCCGTCGGCGAAGACGGTGACGTTGCGCTGGTGCGGCCCGAAGGGGGTGTCGGGCAGCTCCTCGTACAGCACCACCCCGTAGACCCCGGAGAGCAGCGGGCCGCCCGGGTGCCAGGTCGCCGGATGGGTGGCGAGGGCGGCGCGGACCTCCCGTCCGGCGCGTACGAGTTCGGGCAGGGCGGCGCGGGTCACCTGGAGGCCGAGGTCCCGGGCGGCGACGGAGGCGTAACAGGCCCCGGCGTGGGCGATGTCCACCTCCGCGAGGCCGAGGGTGGTGGCGACCGGGACCTTGCGGGCGGCCACCCGGGCCGGGACGTTGCGGAAGGTGACCCCGGTGGTGCGGCCCTCGGACCGGTGGACGGTGGCGGCGACCCGGCCCGACGGCACGTCGATGCGGACCTGGGCGTCCCCGTCGTCGGGCGCCGCGACGCGGCCGGTGTCCACCGCCCAGGCACCGAGCGCCATGGTGCCGTGGCCGCAGGCGGTGGAGTAGCCGTCCTTGTGCCAGAACAGCACCCCGAGGTGGGCGCCGTCGTCGTCCGGGGGCACCACGAACCCCCCGTACATCCCGGCGTGTCCGCGCGGCTCCTGCACCAGCAGGCGCCGTACCTCGTCCAGCGGGCTGCGCCGCGGCATGGTGCCGGACCCCCCGGGGCCGATGGCGGTGGCGCAGCGCTCGGCGACGGTGTCACCGGGGACGGGGGGAAGCCCGCCCGCGGTGAAGTCGACGATGCGGAAGGGCTCGCCCGCCGTGTGGTAATCGGTGGTGCGGACGGTGGTCACAGCAGGAACCCTCCGGGGAAGGGGTCGGTCGGGTCGAGGAAGTACTGCGCGGTGCCGGTGATCCAGGCCCGCCCGGTGACGGTGGGGACCACCGCCGGCCTGCCGCCGACCGTGGTCTCCCCGACGAGCCGGCCGGTGAACTCGGTGCCGATGAACGACTCGTTGACGAAGTCCGTGCCGAGCGGCAGCAGGCCCCGGGCGTGCAGCTGGGCCATGCGCGCGCTGGTCCCCGTACCGCAGGGCGAGCGGTCGAACCAGCCGGGGTGGATGGCCATGGCGTGCCGGGAGCGGCGGGCGTCGGAGCCGGGGGCGGCGAGGTAGACGTGCTTGACCCCGGCGATGGACGGGTTCTCCGGGTGCACTGGACGGTCGGGACCCCCGTTGACCGCGTCCATGACGGCGAGGCCCGCGGCGATCAGGTCCTCCTTGCGGGCCCGGTCGAAGGGCAGCCCGAGGGCGTCGAGTTCGACGAAGGCGTAGAAGTTGCCGCCGTAGGCGAGGTCGTAGCCGACCGTGCCGAAGCCCGGCACCTCGGCCTTCAGGCCGAGGCCCACGCAGAAGGCCGGGACGTTGGTGAGGGTGACGGCGGTGGCAGCGCCGTCCTCGACGCGTACGTCGACGCTCACCAGTCCGGCCGGGGTGTCGAGCCGGACCGTGGTGACCGGCTCGACGGCCGGGACCATGCCGGTCTCGACCAGGACGGTGGCCACCCCGATCGTCCCGTGCCCGCACATGGGCAGCAGGCCCGACACCTCGATGTAGAGCACGCCGAAGTCGGCGTCGGGCCGGGTGGGGGGCTGGAGGATGGCACCGCTCATCGCCGCGTGGCCGCGCGGCTCGTACATGAGCAGGGTACGGACGTGGTCCATGTGCTCCATGAAGTGGAGCCGCTTGTCGGCCATGGTGGCACCGGGGATCACCCCGACTCCCCCGGTGATCACCCGGGTGGGCATGCCCTCCGTGTGGGAGTCCACGGCGTGGTAGATGTGACGCGTGCGCATTCCGGTCCCCCCTGGGATCAGTTGAGGCCTTCGGCCAGGGCCTTCTCGGTGGCGGCGCGGACGGCGGCCTCGGTCTCCCCGGTGAGCGGGAAGCGCGGCGGGCGGGTGGCGCCGCCGGGGCGTCCGGCGAGGTCCATGGAGAGCTTGATGGCCTGGACGAACTCGGTCTTGGAGTCCCAGCGCAGCAGGGAGTGCAGGGACTTGTAGAGCGGCAGGGCGGTGGCGAGGTCGCCGGCCACGGCCGCCCGGTAGAGGGTGGCGCAGGACTGCGGCAGGGCGTTGGGGTAGCCGGCGATCCAGCCGACGGCGCCGGCGAGGGCGAGTTCGAGCAGGACGTCGTCGGCGCCGATGAGCAGGTCGAGGCCGGGGGCGAGCTCGGCGATCTCGTAGGCGCGGCGGACGTCGCCGCTGAACTCCTTGACGGCGACGATGCTGCCGTCGGCGTGCAGCCGGGCGAGGAGGGCGGGGGTCAGGTCCACCTTGGTGTCGTACGGGTTGTTGTACGCGACCACCGGCAGGCCCGCCCGCGCGACCTCGGCGTAGTGGGCGCGCACGGTCTCGTCGTCGGCGCGGAAGGCGTTGGGGGGCAGGAGCAGAACCGATCCAGCGCCGGCCTCGGCGGCCTGGTCGGCCCAGCGGCGGGCCTCGGCGCTGCCGTACGCGGCCACGCCGGGCATCACGCGGGCGCCGTCGCCGGCGGCCTCGACGGCGGTGCGGACGACGCGGGCCCGCTCCTCGTCGGTGAGGGTCTGGTACTCGCCGAGGGAGCCGTTGGGGACGACGCCGTCGCAGCCGTTGGCGATGAGCCAGGCGACGTGTTCGGCGTAGGCGTCGTGGTCGACGGAGAGGTCCTCGCGCAGGGGCAGGGCGGTGGCGACCATGATGCCGTGCCAGGGGCGGGTGCGGGTGTCGGCGCTGGGCGCGGGGGTGGGCGCGTGGGTCATGTAGGACTCCCTAGTGTGGTGTGTGACATTTTACTAGTGGGTGCGAGTCGGCCACAAGGGTCCGGGCGGACCCGATCAGTGGCCTGGGGTGGGAAGTTCCGCGTCCGGGGACGTCTGCTGTGGCGCCGCGGGCTCCAGGGCCGCGAGGTGGCGCAGCGGGACCGGACAGGACAGGGGGCGCCGGTCGGGTGCCGGGGCCCCGCCCGCCAGGGCCGCCACGGCCGGACCGCACATCCGGCCCTGGCACCAGCCCATTCCGGCCCGGGTGAGGAGTTTGACCGTACGGGCGTCCCGCGCCCCGAGCTCCTGCACCGCCTCGCGGATCCGGCCGGCCGGGACCTCCTCGCAGCGGCACACGTCGGTCTCCGCCCGCAGCCAGCCGGTCCAGCCGGGGCCGGGGCGGTGGGCGGCGGCCATCGCGTCGGCGAAGGCGCGCAGCCGGGCGCGCCGGCGGGTGAGGGCGGCGGGGACGGCGACGGCGACGGGGCCTCCGGCGGGGGGCCGGGCGGCGAGCACCTGGGCGGCGATGGCGTACGCGGCGATCTCGCCCTCCGCGAGGGCCAGTTCGGCGCCGCCGATGCCGCCGGTCTCGCCGGCCGACCAGATGCCGGGGACGGAGGTGCGCTGCCCGGCGTCCACGTCCAGGGCCGGCGTGCCGTCGGCGGTCTCGCGGGTGGCGCAGCCGAGGCCGGTGGCCAGTTCCAGCTGCGGCACCAGGCCGTGGCCCACGGCGAGGGCGTCGCAGGGGATCCGGCGGGCGGTGCCGGGCAGGGGGCGCCAGTCGCCGTCGAGGCGGGTGACGGTGACGGCCTCGACGCGGGTGGTGCCGTGCGCCTCGGTGACGGCGTGCCGGGTGAGCAGCCGGACGCCGTGGCGCAGCAGGGCGCCGCCGTACGCGGCGCCTTCGACGAGCTTGGCGGGGTTGCGCAGGAGGGCGGGGGCCTGGGGGGCGTACGCGGTGTACGCGCCGGCCTCGACGACGGCGGGAACGGTGGCGCCCGCGGCGGCGAGGGAGCCGGCCACGGCCAGGAGGAGGGGGCCGGAGCCGGCGACGACGACGCGGCGGCCGGGCAGGACCAGGTTGTTCTTCAGCATGGCCTGGGCGCCCCCCGCGCCGACGACTCCGGGCAGGGTCCAGCCGGGGAACGGCAGCTGGCGCTCGTAGGCGCCGGTGGCGAGGAGGACGTGGCGGGCGCCGAGCGCCGCGGGGGCCTCGTCGGGGCCGTGGCCCGCCACCGCGTGGAGGGTCCAGCCCTGTTCGCCGGCCGGGACCACCGTCCAGACGTGGTGGGCCGGGAGGTACCTGACGCGGCCCGCCTCCCGGTGGGCGCGGAGGGCGGCTTCCCGGGTGGCGAAGGCGCGCCAGCCGTGGTGCAGGGCCTGCGGGCGGGTGGCGCCGAGGGAGGGGGCGGGGTGGCGGTAGTACTGGCCGCCGGGGCGGTCGGCGGCGTCGAGCAGGGTCACGCGCAGGCCGAGGCGGGCGGCGGTGACGGCCGCGGCGAGGCCGGCGGGGCCGGCGCCGATCACCGCCAGGTCGGCGGGGTCCGTGCGGTCGTCGGCGCGGTCGTCCGTGCGGTCGTCGGTGTGCTCGTCGGTGTGGTCAGACGGCGAGGTCGGCATGGCCGGTGCCCTCCTGGGTGGTGACGGAGTCTCCGGGGCGGGCGGGGACGAGGCAGGCCCGCTGGTTGGGGCGGCCGTTGACGGTGACGAGGCAGTCGTAGCAGGCGCCGATGCCGCAGAACGCCCCGCGGGGGGTGCCGCCCTCGCGGGTGGTGCGCCAGGCGAGGATGCCGGCGGCCCAGAGGACGGCGGCGATGGACTGGCCCTCCTCGGCGGGGAGTTCACGGCCGTCGAAGCGGATCGGGTAGGCCGCCGCCGGGCTGCCGCCCACCAGCTCGCGGGGGCTGCGCATCAGGGGGTCTCCTCGGGGTGGTCCGCCCTGCCGGGCGGGTTCGGGGCGGGGTGGCCGCGGTCCCGGCCGGCGCTCGGCCCCGGCCCCGCCCCCTCCGGGAAGCGGTCCGGGCGGAACGGGTGCAGGGGCGCCGGGGGTTCGGCTCCGGTCAGGGCGGCCGCGATCAGGGCTCCCGTCGCGGGGGCCAGGCCGATGCCCGCGCCCTCGTGGCCGCAGGCGTGCAGCAGGCCCGGCACCCTGGGGTCGGGGCCGATCGCGGGGAGGTGGTCCGGCAGGTAGGGGCGGAAGCCGTGGTAGGTGCGCATGACGCGGACGTCCGCCAGGAAGGGGAAGAGGGCCGCGGCCTGGGCGGCGAGGCGGCGGAGGGCTTCGGTGGAGAGGGTGCGGTCGAAGCCGACGCGTTCGCGGGTGGCGCCGATGAGGACCGGGCCGGAGGGAGTGCCCTCCACCACGCCGGAGGACTGCAGCGCCGCCGAGTCGCTGGCCACGTCGGCGACGTAGTCGGCCGCGTAGACCTTGTGCCGGACCACCCGGGGCAGGGGTTCCGTCACCAGGACGAAGCCCCGGCGGGGCAGGACCGGCAGGGTGGTGCCGGCCAGGCCGGCGACGGCCCCGGCCCAGGTGCCCGCCGCGTTGACGACCCGCGGGGCCCGCAGGGTGCGGCGGGAGGTGCGCACGCCCCGCACCCTGCCGGACTCCAGGAGGAACCCGGTGACCTCCTCGCCCGGGTACACCTCGGCGCCCGAGGCCGCCAGGAGGTGGGCCGCCGCCAGGGCGGGCTGGACCTGGGCGTCCTGGGGGTAGTGGAAGCCGCCCGCCAGGCCCGGGGCCAGATGGGGTTCCAGGTCGTACAGGGCGTCCGGGCCGACCTCGGCGGAGACGACCCCGGCGACGCGCTGGCCCTCGGCGAACTGGCGCAGGGCCTTGAGGGTGGTGTCGTCGGGGGCGACGACCAGGCCGCCCTTGGTCTCGTACTCGATGGTGTGCGGGAGTTCGGCGCAGAGGTCCCGCCAGAGTTCCGTCGAGAGGAGGGCCAGGCCGAGTTCGGGGCCCGCCTCCTTGTCGGAGACGAGCAGGTTGCCCTCTCCCGCGCCGGTGGTGCCGCCCGCGACGGGGCCGCGGTCCACCACCGCGACGGAGAGGCCGGAGCGGCTCGCGTAGTACGCGCACGCGGCCCCGACGACGCCGGCGCCAATGATCACGACGTCCATGGTCAGTAATATGTCACATTCTTTTGAGAGTGCCTAGGGTGGCCCGGCCGGCCCCGCCCCCCGTGCGGATCCGGGGCCGGCCGGGCGCGCGGTCAGCTGCGGAGCGGGCCTTCGCAGCTGTAGGAGGAGGTGCCCGCCGCCTTGTTGTCCCAGATCTCCACCGGGCCGAAGGAGCAGTTCATGTCGGCCAGGTTGTTGGAGGCGGCGCCCGCCCGGTCGAGGATGAAGTAGTCCACCGTCTCCGACATGTCCTTGAAGTTCTGGTCGTCGCTGCGCCAGTTCTTCAGGTTGGCGGTGATCCGGCCGGTACAGGTGAAGCGGCGCTTGCCGGGGTCGCCGTTCTCCACGCAGTCGGGCGTGTTGTACGTGGCCGCCGCGAAGGAGGACTTCACCGGGGCGAGCGCCGCGTCGCGCAGCCGCTCGTTCGGGGTGAAGGTGGTGTTCGGGACGTACAGCTGGTCCACCTTGGCGATCTGGGCGTCCAGGAAGCGGTTGTAGTCGCGCTGGAGGTAGGTGTCCGCGCCCGTGCGGTGGCGCCACGCGTCGTACCCGGCGACGTCGTTGGCGCGCAGGTACCCGTACATCTCGCGCAGCAGCGAGGGCTTCTCGGTCCACAGGAACTCGAAGAAGGTGCCCGCGTAGCCGTAGAAGCGGAAGCCGTCGCCGTCGTAGGTGGCGTTGAGCAGCTGCTCGACGGTCATGCGCGGGCCGCCGCCGGCGGTGTCGTTGATGACGCTCTTGACCAGGGACTTGCGGACGGCGATGCCGTTGTCGCGGGTGGCGCCGTCGAAGAACTCGGCGGTGCCCTCGTCCATGGCCGTGGTGCGGTCGCCCTCGTACCAGGGGCCCTGGCCGAAGGAGCCGGGGACGGCGAAGCGGCCGTTGAGGTAGTGCGTGTACTCGTGGCGGAAGAGCTCTTCCAGGGTGAGGGAGGAGTCCTGGGGGACGCGGCGCTGATAGGTGTAGAAGGTGGCGCCGTTCTCGATGTAGATGCCGCCGTTGTTGGTGCCGTACCCGGTCAGGATCGGGTGGTAGTTCTCGTAGTCGGCGCGGGAGGCGTACAGCACGATGTTGAGGGTGCTGTTGGGGTCGCCGGCGAGCGGCTGGTCGGTGCCTATGACGCGGTGGAACTGCGTCTTGACCTGCTTGCTGGCGTAGTAGAGCTGGTCGACGGTGGCCTTGTCGAGGGCGGTGCGGACCTTGATGGCGCCGTTGTCGTAGCTGTAGGTGTACGGGAAGAGCTGCTTCTCGATGTCCTCCTTGCACACCCCGTACGGCTTGCAGGCGTTGTAGAAGTTGAGCCAGGAGACGATCTTCGCCCAGGCCTCGGTGCCGTGGCCGGACTTGACGCGGTCCAGCATGGCGCCGAGGTCGGCGACGACCTGGTCCCGCAGGCCCTCCACCTGGCCGAAGCGGGCGTACTCGCTGAGGGCGTCGCGCGCCACCCAGGCGTTGCCGGTGCCCTTGAGGTACGTGTAGTCGGCGAAGGCCTTGAAGGCGGCGCGGTACGAGGCGTCCCCCGCGACCGCCGCGTGGAAGGCCGCGTCCTGGTTGCCGGGGTAGACGCCCAGGTAGTTGGTGGAGAGGGCGGCGAGGACGGCGCCGGCCCAGCCGGCGTCGAGGTTGGTGGCCGGGTGGGCCGGGTCCATGGTGGCCAGGACCTTCTTGATCAGGCCGATCTGGTGGTGGCGCAGGCCCGGGCCGGCGGCGTAGAGGGCCTCGCGCAGGGTGCGGGCGTTGGACGGGGTGACGTCGAAGGTGCGTGCGGCGTTGCCGAAGTCGTCGATGGCCTGGCGTATCGCGGCGGTGGTGGGGGCGTCGGTGACGTCGATCTCGTCGCGGGAGAAGTCGTGGTAGGCGACGGCGTGCAGGTAGGTGAACATCTCCTCCAGGTGGGAGGAGTTACGGCCGTCGTGGGCGGCGGCCAGGCTGGATATCCGGCGGGAGACGGCCTGGACGTGGGCGTCGGACATGACGGGCGCCAGGCGGGCGTCCCAGGTCCAGATCAGGCCGCGCAGGCAGCCGTCGGCGGTGACGGCCTGGTCGCCGAGGAAGTCGGCGAACTGCTCCGGGGTGAGGCTCTTGATCCCGTCGAGGGTGCAGGGGACGCCGGCGGCGACGCTCTTGGCGGTGGGCGCGGCCTGGGCGGACCCCCGGCTCTTCTCGGTGCGTTCGGCGGCCGCGGCTGAGCCCGGGGCCTCCACGGCCGGGGCGGCGCCGGGCACCCGGCCGTCGGTGACGGCCTTGCCGCCGGGGGCCGGGGCGGGCGCCGGGACGAGCGGCTGGGCGTCGGCCCGGCGGTCGACCTCGTCGAAGGGGTTGGGGGCGGTGGGCGCCGCGTCGGCCGTCGCGCCCTGGACCCCGGCGGAGAAGGTGCCCGCGGGGGTGGCCCGTTCCGCCGCCTGCGTCGTGGCCTGGCCGGCGGTGGCGAGGAGGGTGACCGTGACGGCGGTGGCGAGGAGAGACGTACGCACAGCTCTGTGCTGGAACACCGATGACTCCTGTTGGGAGGGAGGTGGGGGAAAGGTGCGAACTGCCCTGCGTCACGCGGCGTTTGACGGGGATTAACGTGCCGCGGTGTGAGCTGTAACATAGTAATGTGAAATTGCACTGGCAAGACCTGTGCGCACACCAGTTCAGTACTTCTTGAGGCGGCCTCCGGCCGCAGGCCCCTCCGCCTCCCGGCCGCAGGCCCTTCCGCTAGGCCTTCAGGCGGGCCAGGAGCTCCTCGACGAAGCCCTGGAGGTGCGGCGGGTGGGGGCCCGTGCGGGTGGCGCAGAACCAGGTCCGGGTCAGGGGCCGTTCGCCGATCCGGACCAGCGCCAGACCGTGCGAGGCCGTGTACGGGGCGGCCGTCCAGTTGGGCAGCACCGCCACCCCCTGGCCGCCCGCCACCATCTCGACCACCAGGTCGGTCACCACCGGCATGGTGGTGATGCGGCCGGGCCGGGCGCCCGCGGGGATCGGCAGCGGTTCCGCGGGGATGCGCCGCTGGTCGTAGAGGTCGTAGAGGACCAGGTCGACGCCGTCGAAGTCACCGGCGGTCAGGTGCGGGAGGCCCGCCCAGGGGTGGCCGGCCGGCACCACAGCCACCATCTCGTCCTCGAAGAGCCGGGTCAGGGCCACCCGGTCCATCTGCGCGTCCGGCTTGGTGACGAGTGCGACGTCGACCCTGTCGGCGAGCAGCGCCGGGATCGGGGCGTCGTCGGGGACGGTCTCGATCCGCACCTCGATGTCCGGCTCCCGCTCGCGGAAGGCCCGCAGCACGGGCGGCAGCCACGGGAAGGTGGTGCTGCACTGGGCGGCGAAGCGCACCCGCCGGTCGCGGCCGTCGCGGATGTCGCGCAGGTCGCGGCCGGCCGACTCCAGCTCGCCAAGGATGCGGCGGGCGGCGACGAGCATCCGGCGGCCGGCCGCGTTGGGCACCAGACGGCGGCCCTTGCGGTCGAAGAGCCGCATCCCCAGGCGGTCCTCCAGCCGGGTCAGCCGCTGGCTGAGGGCGGGCTGGCTGACGTAGAGCCGCTCGGCGGCGGCGGTCAGGGAACCCGTCTCGGCGGTGGCGTCGAGGAGTTCCAGGTCCCGCAGATCCACATCCATAACCGTGGATTATCACATGCTCCAATTTCCGTCGTGGTGTTATCGGTTGGGGGCTCGTACGTTTCCGGTGTCACTCGAGAACCTCCCTGAAAGGCACCGGTCATGACCGACACCACCACCCGCCGCACCGCCCTGATCACCGGCTCCTCCAGCGGCATCGGCCTGGACATCGCCCGGGCCTTCCTCGCCGACGGCGCCAACGTGGTCCTCAACGGCCGCGACGCCGACCGCCTCGCCAAGGCCGCGGCGGACCTCGGACACCCCGCGCGGACCGCGTGGGCGGCGGGGTCCATCGCGGCCCCGGAGACCGGCGAACTGCTCGTGCGCACCGCGCTGGAGCGCTTCGGCCGCATCGACGTGCTCGTCAACAACGCCGGGGTCTTCGCCTCCAAGCCGTTCACCGAGGTGACCGAGGAGGACCTCGACGTCTTCCTCACCGGCAACCTCAAGGGCACCTACCTCACCACGCAGGCCGTCGTGCGGGCCCTGCGCGCCCAGGGCACGGGCGGCAGCGTCGTCAACATCGGCACCACCCTGGTGGACCACGCCATCGCCGGCTTCCCGGCCTCCGCCCCGGTGGTCAGCAAGGCCGGCGTGCACGCGCTGACGACGAGCCTGGCCGCCGAGCTCGCCGCGGACGGCATCCGCGTCAACCTGGTGGCCGCGGGGATCGTCCGCACGCCGCTGCACTCCGGCGCCGACGTGGACTCCTACGGCGGACTCGCGCTGCTGGACCGGGTCGGCGAGGTCGCGGAGATCTCCGAGGCGGTGCTGTACCTGGCGGACGCCTCCTTCGTCACCGGCCACGCGCTGCGCGTGGACGGCGGCCACGTCACCGGCCGCCCCTGAGTCACGGGAGCACGGCGATGCCGTCCAGTTCGAGGCGGGCCTCGGTGTCCCACAGGCGGACCACCCCGACGACCGCCATCGCCGGGTAGTCGCGGCCCGCGAGGCGGCGCCAGACGCGGCCCAGTTCGGCGGCGTGCGCGCGGTAGTCCTCCACGTCCACCGCGTACACCGTCACCCGGGCGAGGTCGGACGGGTGGCCGCCGGCCGCGGCGAGGGCGGTCAGCAGGTTGGCGAGGGCCCGCTCGAACTGCTCGGGCAGGCTGTCGCCGACCACCTTCCCGGAGCCGTCCAGCGCGGTCTGGCCGGCCAGGAAGACGATCCGCGAGCCGGTGGCCGACACCGCGTGGGAGAAGCCGGTGGCCGGGGACAGCTCCGGGGGGTTGAGGCGTTCGGGGCTCATCGCGCCGCCACCCCCCGGTAGAGCTCCTTGGCGATGATGGTGCGCTGCACCTCGCTGGCCCCCTCGTAGATCCTGGGCGCGCGGACCTCCCGGTAGAGGTGCTCCAGCAGGTGGCCCCGGCGCAGGGCGGCCGCGCCGTGCAGCTGGACGGCGTGGTCCACCACGTACTGGGCCGTCTCCGTGGCGAGGAGCTTGGCCATGGCGGCCCGGCCCGGGACGTCGGGGGCGCCGCTGTCGTACGCGCCGGCCGCCGCGTACACGAGCAGCCGGGCGGCCTCGGTACGGGTGGCCATCTCCGCCACGCGGTGCGCGACCGCCTGGAGGTCGGCGAGGACCCCGCCGAAGGCGGTCCGGCCGGCCGTGTGGGCCACGGTCGCGTCGAGCGCGGCGCGCGCCATGCCGACCGCGAAGGCGCCCACGCTGGGCCGGAAGAGGTTCAGGGTCTCCATCGCGACGCGGAACCCCTGCCCGGGCCCGCCGAGCACGTCCTCGGGGCCGACGGGCACGCCGTCGAAGGCGAGCGAGCCGATCGGGTGCGGGGAGAGCATCTCCAGGGCCTCGCCGGCCAGTCCCGGGCGGTCTGCCGGGACCAGGAAGGCCGTGATGCCCTTCGCCCCGGGGGCCTCACCCGTACGGGCGAAGACGGTGTAGAAGTCGGCCTCGGGGGCGTTGGAGATCCAGCACTTGCTCCCCGTCAGGCGCCAGCCCGGCCCGTCCGCCTCCGCCGTCAGGGCGAGGGCCGCGGCGTCGGAGCCGGCGCCCGGCTCGCTCAGTGCGAACGCGGCCACGTGCCGGCCGGCCCGGACCCCCGGGAGCCACCGCTCCCGTTGGGCGGCGCTGCCCGACCGGAGCACCGGGTGGGCGCCGAGCCCCTGGAGGGCGAGGGCCGTCTCCGCCTCCGTGCAGCCGTAGGCGAGGGACTCCCGCAGCAGGCACAGCTCCAGCGCGCCCGATCCGAAGACCCGCTCCAGCAGGCCCAGTTCCCCCAGCTCGGCGAGGAGGGGCCGGTTCACCCGTCCGGGCTCGCCCTTCTCGGCGAGCGGCCGCAGCCGCTCCCGCGCGAGGGCGCGCAACCGGCCGCACCATTCCTCTTGTTCCGCCCCGAGCGCGAATCCGGCCATCCGAATGCCCCCAAGTCCCGTCGACGAAGTCCCGTCGACACTCTTATCGCGTCCTGTTGACTGCCGTCACCATCACGATACGCTCGGAACGTATTCGCACGGCCGGCTCCACCACAAAATCCGGACGTTGCAAGGGGGCGAACCCGCCTTGGAGCTCAAGCCATCCGCTCACGCCGACACCTTTGCCCGCGACCACCTGCCGCCCGCCCACGCCTGGCCGCAGCTCCTGTTCGAGCTGCCCGAACTGGCCTACCCGGACCGGCTGAACTGCGGCACCGAACTGCTCGACGCCACCATCGAACGGTTCGGCCCGGACCGGCCCGCCTTCCGCGACGGCGCCGGCGGGGTGTGGTCGTACGGGGAGCTCCGCGCGCGCGTCGACGCCCTCGCCCACGTCCTCACCATCGACCTCGGCGTCGTCCCCGGCAACCGGGTGCTGCTGCGCGGGCCCACCGGCCCCTGGCTCGCGGCCTGCTGGCTGGCGGTGATGAAGGCGGGCGCGGTGGCCGTCACCGTACTGGCCCAGCAGCGCGCCCAGGAACTGGCCACGGTCTGCGCCATGGCCGAGGTGCGGCACGCCCTGTGCCACGCCGACGTCCTCGACGACCTGGCCAAGGCCGAGGTGCCCGGACTGCGGATCACCCCCTACGGCGGCACGGCCGAGGACGACCTGCTGCGCCTCGCCGAGGCCTACACCGGGCCCTACCCGGCCGTCGCGACCTCCGCCGACGACGTCGCGCTGATCGCCTTCACCTCCGGGACCACCGGGCGGCCCAAGGGCTGCATGCACTTCCACCGCGACCTCCTCGCCGTCGCCGACACGTTCTCCCGCCGCGTCCTGCGGCCGCGGCCCGACGACGTGTTCGCGGGCAGTCCCCCGCTCGGGTTCACCTTCGGCCTCGGCGGACTGGTCGTCTTCCCGCTGCGGGCCGGCGCCAGCACGCTGCTGCTGGAGCAGGCCACGCCCCGGGTGCTGCTGCCCGCCCTCGCCGAGCACCGGGTCACCGTGCTGTTCACGGCGCCCACCGCCTACCGGTCGATGCTGGACACCCTGGGCCCGTACGACACGGGCGCCTACGACCTGTCGGCGCTGCGCCGCTGCGTGTCGGCCGGCGAGAACCTGCCCGCCGCGACCTGGCGGGCCTGGCACGAGCGGACCGGCCTGCGGATCATCAACGGCATCGGGGCCACCGAGCTGCTGCACATCTTCATCTCCGCCGCCGACGAGGACATCCGCCCCGGCACCACCGGCCGGGTGGTGCCCGGCTGGGAGGCGCGGGTGGTGGACCCCTCCGGGCGGCCCGTCGCCGACAACGAACCGGGGCTGCTGGCGGTGCGCGGGCCGGTCGGCTGCCGCTACCTCGCCGACCCCCGGCAGGGGGAGTACGTCCGGGACGGCTGGAACCTGACCGGCGACACCTACGTCCGCGACCCCGACGGCTACTTCCGCTACGTCGCCCGCGCCGACGACATGATCATCTCCTCGGGCTACAACATCGCCGGCCCCGAGGTCGAGGAGGCCCTGCTGCGCCATCCGGACGTGGCGGAGGCCGCCGTCGTCGGCCGCCCGGACGAGCGGCGCGGGCAGATCGTGGTGGCGTACACCGTGCCCCGCGACGGGGCGGTGCTGACGGAGGAGGCCCTGCGGACCTTCATGAAGGGCGAGCTGGCCCCGCACAAGTGCCCGCGCTCCTTCGTCTTCCTGCCCGCCCTGCCGCGCACCCCCACCGGCAAACTCCAACGCTTCCGGCTGCGCGATCTAGAGTGAACCCGTGGTCGAGCAGCACACTCCGCGATCCCTGATCGTCACCTTCTACGGCGCCTACGGGCGGTCCTTCGAGGGCGCCGTCCCGGTGTCCGCGCTGGTCCGCCTGCTGGGCGCGGCCGGCGTCGACGCGCCCTCCGTCCGCTCCTCGGTGTCCCGGCTGAAACGGCGCGGCTTCCTGGTGCCCGCGAAGGCCGCCGACGGCTCGGCCGGGTACGAGCCGTCCGAGGAGGCCCGGCTGCTGCTGGAGGACGGGGACCGGCGGATCTACGGGACCGTTCCGGTGTCCCCGGAGTGGCTGGTCGCCGTGTTCTCCGTCCCGGAGCAGGAACGGCACAAGCGGCACCTGCTGCGCTCGCGCCTGGCCCGGCTGGGCTTCGGGGCGGTGGCGCCGGGGGTGTGGATCGCCCCCGCCCAGCTGGCCGAGGAGACCGCGCACACCCTGGAACGGCTGCACCTGACCGGCTACGTGGAGCTCTTCCGCGGCGCCCACGCCGGTTTCGCCCCCACCGCCGAGGCGGTGGCCCGCTGGTGGGACCTGGCCGCCCTCGCCAAGCAGCACGAGGAGTTCCTCGACCGGCACGAACCGGTCCTGCGCGCCCTCCAATCGGGTCCCGAGCCCACCCCCGAGGCCGCCTACCGGGACTACCTGGCCGCCCTGGACACCTGGCGGCGGCTGCCCTACGCCGACCCGGGCCTGCCCCGCGAACTGCTCCCGGCCCACTGGCCGGGCGACCGCTCCGCGGCCGTCTTCGCCGAGCTCCACACCCGGCTGCGCGACCCCGGCGCCCGCTTCGTGCGGCAGCGGCCGTAGGCCGTCCCGTCCCGTCCTGTCCCGTCCCGTCCCTCGCGGGCGGAAATTGCGGTGCGGGCCGGCCCCGGGGGGCGCCAGCATGGGGCATGACATGGACCTTCAGCACTGATCTGGCGGCCTATCTGGCCGCCGCGCGCCCGGCCGTGGCCGCGCAGCCCGTCGTCAACACCACCCTGCTGACCGTCACCGACGCCCTGGAGCGGCGCGGCCCCCGCGCCTTCGGCGACACCGACCCCCTCTTCGGCTGGTGGACCGGCGCGGACGGGGTCGTGGACGGGGCCCTGCTGCACACCCCGCCGTTCCCGCTGCTGCTCGGCGCCGTGCCCCCCGAGGCGGTCCGGGCCCTGGCCGGCGCACTCGGCACCGACCCGCTGCGCGGCC
Organism: Streptomyces sp. NPDC004126; assembly: GCF_050275515.1. NCBI lineage: Bacteria > Bacillati > Actinomycetota > Actinomycetes > Kitasatosporales > Streptomycetaceae > Streptomyces > Streptomyces sp. NPDC004126. Next base: position 82,186 of record NZ_JBNNPF010000007.1, read on the forward strand.
GCGTCGGCGGGTTCAACGCCCGCCGCCCCGACGCGCAGGCCCTCGCCGCGGCGTGGGGGACGCCCGCCCGCGTCGTCGAGGAGCTGCGCCTGTACCGGCTGGGCACCCTGGCCGCCCCCGACCCCGCCCCGGAGGGCCGGGCCCGGACCGCCGCCGAGCCGGACCTGCCGCTGCTGCTGGAGTGGATCGAGGCCTTCGACCGGGAGTGCGGGATCCCCGCCAGCCCCTCCGAGGCCCAGCTGCTCGACCGGATCTCGTACGGCGGGCTGCTGCTGTGGGAGCACGAGGGCCGTCCGGTGTCGCTGGCCGGCTTCTCCCGCCCGATCGGCGGCGCCTCCCGCGTCGGCCCCGTCTACACCCCGCCCGCCGACCGGGGCCGCGGCTACGCCGCCGGGGTGACGCACGCGACGAGCCGGGCCGCGTACGCCGCCGGGGCATCCGAGGTGCTGCTCTTCACCGACCTGGCCAACCCCACCAGCAACGGCGTCTACCGGCGCCTCGGCTACGCCCCGGTGGAGGACCGGGTCGTGCTGGAGGCGCTCTGACCTACCCCTTGCCGGTCGGGGGCCTGCGGCTGCCGGCCCGGTAGGGGGCGGGCCACGGGGCGCCGGGGCCCGCGTAGCCCTGTTCGGCGGCCGCGTGCAGCGTCCAGTGCGGGTCGTACAGGTGCGGGCGGCCCAGCGCGCAGAGGTCGGCGCGGCCGGCCAGCAGCAGGGAGTTGACGTCGTCCCAGGAGGAGATGGCGCCGACGGCGATGACGGGGACGCCGAGGGCGTTGCGGATCCGGTCGGCGTAGGGGGTCTGGTAGGAGCGCCCGTACTCCGGGGCCTCCTCGGCGACGACCTGTCCGGTGGAGACGTCGATGGCGTCGGCGCCGCGGGCGGCGAAGGCGGCCGCGATCCGTTCGGCCTCCTCGGGGGTGGTGCCGCCGGGCGCCCAGTCGGTGGCGGAGAGGCGGACCGTCATGGGCCGGTCCTCGGGCCAGACCTCGCGGACGGCGTCGAAGACCTCCAGGGGGAACCGGAGCCGGTTCTCCAGGGGGCCGCCGTAGGCGTCGTCGCGGTGGTTGGTGAGCGGGGAGAGGAACCCGGACAGCAGGTAGCCGTGCGCGCAGTGCAGTTCCAGCAGGTCGAAGCCGCAGTCGGCGGCGCGGACGGCGGCGGCCGCGAAGTCGGAGCGGATCGCGGCGAGGTCGGCGGCGTCCAGGGCGCGAGGGACGGCGGAGACCCCGGCTTTGTAGGGCAGTGCGGAGGCGGCGACCAGGGGCCAGTTGCCGTCCGGGAGCGGTTCGTCCATGCCCTCCCACATCAGCCGGGTGGAGCCCTTGCGGCCGGAGTGGCCGAGCTGGACGCCGAGGGCCGTACCGGGCGCGGAGCCGTGGACGAAGTCGGCGATCCGCTTCCAGGCGGCCGCCTGTCCGGCGGTCCACAGGCCGGCGCAGCCGGGGGTGATGCGGCCTTCGGCGCTGACGCACACCATCTCGGTCATGACGAGCCCGGCTCCGCCGAGGGCCCGCCCGCCCAGGTGGACGAGGTGGAAGTCGCCGGGGACGCCGTCCTCGGCGGAGTACGTGTCCATGGGCGAGACCACGACGCGGTTGCGCAGGGTGAGTCCCCGCAGGGTGAACGGGGTGAACATGGGCGGGGTTCCCGTGCCGTCGGCGTCCTCGGGGCAGCCGAAGTCGCGTTCCACCGCGCGGGTGAACCGTTCGTCGCGCAGCCGCAGGTTGTCGTGGGTGACGCGGCGGCTGCGGGTGAGCAGGTTGAAGGCGAACTGGCGGGCGGGCTGGTCCACGTATCCGGCGAGGTCCTCGAACCAGCGCATGCTGGCGGCGGCTGCGCGCTGGGTGCTGGCGACGGCAGGGCGCCGCTCCTCCTCGTAGGCGGCGAGGGCGGAGGGGACGTCGGGCAGCCGGTCGAGGGCCTCGGCGAGGGCGAGGGCGTCCTCGACGGCGAGTTTGGTGCCGGAGCCGATGGAGAAGTGGGCGGTGTGCGCGGCGTCGCCGAGCAGCACCACGTTGCCGTGCGACCAGTGCTCGTTGACGACGGTGCGGAAGCGGGTCCAGGCGGAGCGGTTGCCGCGCAGCGGACGTCCGTGCAGGGCGTCGGCGAAGGTCTTGGCGCAGCGGGAGGCCGATTCGGCCTCGTCGCACAGGTCGAGGCCGGCCGCCCGCCAGACCTCCTCGCGCATCTCGACGATGACGGTGGAGGAGTCGGGTGCGTACGGGTAGCCGTGCAGCTGCACGACCCCGTGTCCGGTCTCGGCGATCTCGAAGCGGAAGGAGTCGAAGGCGAAGTCGGCGGCGAGCCAGACGTACCGGCAGCGTCCGGGGGTCTCGGTGGGCCGGAAGTACGCGGCGCCGCTCGCGCGGGTGGCGCTGTGCACGCCGTCGGCGGCGACCACCAGGTCGTACGCGTCGGCCAGGGCGAAGGCGTCGGGGGCCTCGGCGCGGAAGCGCAGGCGCACGCCGAGGCCGGCGCAGCGTTCGTGGAGGATCTCCAGGAGCCGGCGGCGGCCGAGGGCGGCGAAGCCGTGGCCGCCGGAGGTCAGCAGCCGGCCGCGGTGCACGACGTCCACGTCGTCCCAGCGGACGAACTCGGCGGCGAGGGCGGCGTGCACGACGGTGTCGGCGCGTTCGATGCCGCCGAGGGTCTCGTCGGAGAGCACCACGCCGAAGCCGAAGGTGTCGTCGGGGGCGCCCCGTTCCCAGAGCTCCACCGTGTGCCCCTGGCGGGCCAGCAGTGCGGCGGTGTAGAGCCCGCCGGGTCCGCCGCCGACGACGGCGACCCTCAGGGTGCTCGCGGACATGCGGCTACCTGCCCTTCCACTCCGGGGGCCGTTTCGCGGTGAAGGCGGCGTGGAACTCGGCGTAGTCCCGGCCGTTCATCAGCAGGGCCTGGGTGTTGGCGTCGAGTTCCACGGAGGCGGCCAGGGGCATGTCCAGCTCGGCGGTGAGCAGGGCCTTGGTCTGGGCGTGGGCGAGCGCGGGTCCGGCGGCGAGGCGGGCGGCGAGTTCGGCGGCGCGGGCGTCGGCCTTGCCCTCGTCGACGAGTTCGCTGAGCAGGCCGATCCGTTCGGCCTCGGCGGCGCGTACGGGCTCTCCGAGCATCAGCAGCCGGGTGGCGTGGCCGAGGCCGACGACGCGGGGCAGCAGGTAGGCGGCGCCCATGTCGCCGCCGGAGAGGCCGACGCGGGTGAAGAGGAAGGCGAAGCGGGCGGAGGGGTCGGCGATCCGGAAGTCGGCGGCGAGGGCGAGGACGGCCCCGGCCCCGGCGGCCACCCCGTGCACGGCGGCGATCACCGGGAAGGGGCATTCGCGGATGGCGCGGACGACCTGGCCGGTCATCCGGTTGAAGTCGAGGAGCTCGGCGGTGTCCATGGCGAGGGTGGCGCCGATGATCTCGTCCACGTCCCCGCCGGAGCAGAAGCCGCGGCCCTCGCCGGCGAGGACGAGGGCGCGCACGGAGCGGGTGCGGGACAGTTCGGCGAGCAGATCGCGCAGGTCGGCGTAGGCGCCGAAGGTGAGCGCGTTCAGCTTCTCGGGGCGGTCGAGGGTGACGGTGGCGACGCCGTCCTGCCGGGTCACCCGCAGGTGGCGCCACCGTTCGGTCTCTGGTGTGGAACCGGTGAAGGGGCTCACACCGTCGAAGCTATCACCGAATCGTGACCGTCGTCAGAGAAACGCGACAAGTGGTCACCCCGGCGGCGGTACGGGGCGGGGCGGGGCGGGGCGGTACGCGGCGGCGCGCTACGAGACGGTAGGCGCCGGCACGGGCCGCCACACGGGGCGAAGGTCCCCGACCTGCCCCGACCTGGTCCCCCCTGCGTCGTGCCGGGGTGCCCTACGGAAGCTCCGGCCCGGTCCGTATCGTTGAATCCAGGACTTCCCTCCCGCTCCCCCGCCCCCCTGCCCCCCTCACGGAAGGACGGACCCGCCGTGGACGACACCTCCGCCTGGCGGATCGCCCTCCCGCGCACGACCGCCGCCGTACCGATGGCCCGCGCCCTGATCCGCACCGCGCTCACCGACCCCGACCGGTGTCCCGACAGCGACACGGCGGAGCTGCTGACCGCCGAGCTGGTGGCGAACGCCGTCGAGCACACCTCGGGGGCCGCCCCGATCGAGCTGGTCGTGGAGCTGCGGCCGAACGGCTGCCAGGTCGAGGTGCACGACGGGGACCCGCAGCCGCCGGGCGATCTCACCGCCGGCCGGCCCGGGCCGCAGCCCGACCCGTGGCAGGAGGGCGGCCGCGGACTGCTGCTGATCCGGGCCCTCAGCTCGGCCTGCGGCCACCGGCCCACCGCGCGCGGCAAGGCCGTCTGGTTCACCCTGCCGAGCCGGGCCACGGCGACCGCCTGAGCCCCCGCCGCCCCGCGGCAGCGGCGGCGGCCCGCATGAGTATGCGGCTGCGTGCGCGGCCGGCTACGCGGCGGGCCCGGCGAGCGTCGCGACGAGGACCGCCTTGATGGTGTGCAGCCGGTTCTCGGCCTCGTCGAAGACGACGGAGTGCGCGGACTCGAACACCTCGTCCGTGACCTCCAGGGAGTCCAGGCCGTGCCGCTCGTGGACCTCCCGGGCCACCTTGGTGCCCAGGTCGTGGTAGGCGGGCAGGCAGTGCAGGAACTTCACGTCCGGGTTCCCGGTCGCGCGCAGCACGTCCATGGTGACGGCGTACGGGACCAGGGCCGCGATCCGCTCGTCCCAGACCTCCTTGGGCTCGCCCATCGAGACCCAGACGTCCGTGGCCACGAAGTCGGCCTGCGCGACGCCCTCCGTGACCTCCTCGGTCAGGGTGATCCGGGCCCCGCTGACGGCGGCGAGCTCGCGGGCCCGCGCCACGACGCCGTCGGCCGGCCAGTAGGCCTTCGGCGCGACGATGCGCACGTCCATGCCCAGCAGGGCGCCGGTCACCAGGTACGAGTTGCCCATGTTGAAGCGGGCGTCGCCCAGGTAGGCGAAGGAGATCCGGTCCAGCGGCTTGGTGCTGTGCTCGGTCATGGTGAGCACGTCGGCGAGCATCTGGGTGGGGTGCCAGTCGTCGGTGAGGCCGTTGAAGACGGGCACGCCGGAGTGGGCGGCCAGCTCCTCCACGGCCTGCTGGCTGTCGCCCCGGTACTCGATGCCGTCGAACATCCGGCCGAGCACCCGGGCCGTGTCCCGGACGGACTCCTTGTGGCCGATCTGGGAGCCGGCGGGGTCGAGGTAGACGGTGTGGGCGCCCTGGTCGGCGGCGGCGACCTCGAAGGCGCAGCGGGTGCGCGTGGAGGTCTTCTCGAAGATCAGCGCGAGGTTCTTCCCCTGGAGCCGGCGCTGCTCGGTCCCGGCCTTCTTGGCCGCCTTGAGTTCGGCCGCGAGCTCGACGAGGCCGCGGAACTCGGCGGCGGTGAAGTCGAGCTCCTTGAGGAAACTGCGGCCGAAGAGGTCGGTGGCCATGGGGACGCTCCAGAGTGGCGCTGACAGGGGATGCTGGAAGTCTATACGATCCTCTGCATTGATATACGGAACAGTGGATCACATCACACGCCGGCGGGCACGCGCCGGCCGTCACACCGCGTCCCGCTCCACCGGGCAGCTCATGCAGCGCGGACCGCCCCGGCCGCGCCCCAGCTCGCTGCCGGGGATCTCGATCACCTCGATGCCCTCCCTGCGCAGGTGGGTGTTGGTGGTGACGTTCCGCTCGTAGGCGACGACCACCCCCGGTTCCACGGCCAGCACGTTGCACCCGTCGTCCCACTGCTCGCGCTCCGCCGAGTGCACGTCCTGCGTGGCGGTGAGCACCCGCACCTTGTCCAGGCCGAGCGCGGCCGCGATGGCCCGGTGCATGTGCTCCGGCGGGTGGTCGCTGACCCGCAGCTCGCTCGCCCCCTCGCCCGGCCGGATCGTGTAGGAGCGCAGCATGCCGAGCCCGGCGTACTGAGTGAACGTATCTGCGTCGACCATCGTCATCACCGTGTCCAGGTGCATGAAGGCCCGCCGCTTGGGCATGTCCAGGGCCACGATGACGGAGGCCGAACCGGCCGCGAACAGGCCCCGGGCGAGCATCTCCACCGCCTGCGGGGTGGTCCGCTCGCTCATCCCGATCAGCACGGCGCCGTTGCCGATGACCAGGACGTCCCCGCCCTCGATGGTCGAGGGGTAGTCGGCCTGCCCCTGCGACCAGAAGTGGAAGGGGCCGGAACCGGTGAACAGCGGGTGGTGCCGGTAGATCGCCTCGAAGTGCACGGTCTCGCGCTGGCGGGCGGGCCAGCGCATGGCGTTGATGGACACCCCGTCGTAGATCCAGGCGGAGGTGTCGCGGGTGAAGAGGTGGTTGGGCAGCGGCCCCAGCAGGAAGCCGTCCATGTCGAGGGCGTGGAAGCGCACCGACACCGGCTCGGCGTGCCGCTCCAGGTACTCCCTCTTGGTCATCCCGCCGACCAGGGCCTCCGCGAGGGCGGCGGAGGGCAGCCCGTCGAAGACCGCGCGCAGGTGCCCGGCGGCGAGCGGACCGTACTCCTTCTCGTCGAAGACCCGGTCCAGTACGAGGTGCCGCGCCTCGGGGACGTCCAGGGTCTCGCGGAGCAGGTCGCCGAAGAGGTGGACGGCGACACCGCGGTCCCGCAGGACGTCCGCGAACCCGTCGTGCTCCTGGCGGGCCCGGCGCACCCACAACACGTCGTCGAAGAGCAGGGCGTCCTTGTTGCTTGGTGTGAGCCGCTTCAGCTCCAGGTCGGGCCGGTGGAGGATGACGCGGCGCAGCCGCCCGGTCTCGGAGTCGACATGGAATCCCATGCCGTACACATTCCCAGACCGGGCGGCTTTGCGACCCCGCGTCGGCCGTCCCCGGTCAGCGCAGGCCGAGAAGTGCCGTCGGGGTGCCGATGACGTCCGGGGCGGCCAGGCCCAGCTTCGGGACGGCCAGGTTGGGGACGCCGTTGTTGCTCGCGTCCGGCATCGTCAGCGGGGCGCCGACGACCGCACCGGGGGTGCGGGTGAGCAGGGTGGTGGCCGGGGACTCCAGGGAGCCCTCGCCGTCCGTCTCGGGCTCGCCCATCAGGTTGGGCACCACCGAGGCGACGCGGGTGGCCCCGAGGTCGGCCGCGATCGGGACCACCGGGAGCAGTGGGGTCGGCAGCAGGTCGCCCTGGTGGAACCGGGGCGCCTCCGGGGAGCCGACCAGCGGCACCGGGACCCCGGTGTTCAGGTGCGGGGCCGGCACGCCCAGCGTGGTCTCCACCGCCTCCAGCGGGACACCCACCGGGACCGAGTCGGCCACGGCCGGGGAGGCCGCGCCGGCCGCGGCCATACAGGTCATGAGCGCCGCAATGCTTCCGCGCGCGGTCATCTTCATAGGTGACGTTCCGTCCTTCCTGGGTCGCGGACACTCCGCTGCCCTGGATGAACGATCCCGCCGCCGCTTTCCCGGGGCTTCCGCGGGAAAGTTCCCCCATACGACCTAATTCGAGGCCGTACGGGGGCTCCCGCTTTACGCCCCGCCCTGACCCGTGCCCGGGGTCACAGGCGCGGGTCGACCGGCTCCGACTCCAGGGCCAGCACGGCGAACACCGGCTCGTGGACCCGCCACAGCGGCTCCCCCGCCGCCAGCCGGTCCAGCGCCTCCAGGCCGAGCGCGTACTCGCGCAGCGCGAGCGAGCGCTTGTGCCCGAGGAACCTCTGGCGCAGCCGCTCCAGCTGCTCCGGACGCGCGTACTCCGGCCCGTAGATGATCCGCAGGTACTCCCGTCCGCGGACCTTCACCCCGGGCTGGACCAGCCTGCCCTTGCCGTCCCGGGCGTACGCCTGGAGCGGCTTGACGACCATGCCCTCGCCGCCGGCGGCGGTCAGCTCCAGCCACCACTCGGTGCCCGCGCGGACGGACTCCTCGTCGCCGGTGTCCACGTACACCCGGCGGGTGCGGCGCAGCAGCGGCGCGTCCGAACCCTCGTCGGCGTCCGCGAGCCGGTCCAGCCAGGCGAGCTGCTCGTCGTGCGGCACGGCCGCCAGCGACCGCCCGGCCGCGGCGAGCAGCTGGAACGGCGCGAAACGTACGCCGTCCAGCCCGTCGGTGCTCCAGCAGTAGCGCCGGTACGCCTCGGTGAACGCGGCGGCGTCGGCGGCCCGCCCGCGCTGGCGCTCCAGCAGCGCCCCGGTGTCCACGCCCCGGGCCGCGGCCGCCTCCAGGGCGGCGACGGCGTCCGGCAGGACGGCGCGGGAGGCGGCGCCCACGGCCGCGTACTGGTTGCGGAGCAGGCCCGTGGACTTCAGGGACCAGGGCAGCAGTTCCCCGTCGAACAGCAGCCAGTCGGTGCCGAGTTCCTCCCACAGGCCCGCGCGGTCGACCGCCGCGCGCAGCCGGGCGAGGAACTCCTCGGTGAGCCCCGGGTCCGGGAAGAACGGCCGGCCGGTGCGGGTGTAGAGGGAGCCGGTGGGGCCGTCCTCGACGCCGAACCGCGCGCGGGCCGTCTCCGCGTCCCGGCAGAGCAGGACGGTGGCGCGGGAGCCCATGTGCTTCTCCTCGCACACGACGCGTCCGATGCCGTCGGCCCGGTACTGGGCGAAGGCCTCGGCGGGGTGCTCCAGGAAGCCCCCGTCAGCGGCTCCGCCGCGGGCCTCCTCCTGAGAGGTGGCCGTCGGCGCCATGGTCGGCGGGAGGTAAGGAACGAGCCGGGGGTCCACCGCGAAGCGGCTCATGACCTCCAGGGCGGCGGCCGCGTTCTCCTCGCGGACGCCGACGTTGCCCAGGTGGCGGGTCTCCACGACCCGGCGGCCGTGGACGTCGGCCAGGTCGAGCGGGCGCCCCTCGTGGCCGCCCGGCACCTCGGCGGCGAGCGGCTTGACCGGCTCGTACCAGACCTTCTCGGCCGGTACGTCGACCAGTTCCCGCTCGGGCCAGCGCAGGGCGGTCATCCGGCCGCCGAAGACGGCGCCGGTGTCGAGGCAGATGGTGTTGTTGATCCAGGTGGTGTCCGGGACGGGGGTGTGGCCGTAGACCACGACCGCCTTGCCGCGGTAGTCCTCGGCCCACGGGTAGCGCACGGGCAGGCCGAACTCGTCGGTCTCGCCGGTGGTCTCGCCGTACAGGGCGTGCGAGCGGACCCGGCCGGAGGTGCGGCCGTGGTACTTCTCGGGCAGCCCGGCGTGGCAGACGACCAGCTTGCCTCCGTCGAGGACGTAGTGGCTGACCAGGCCCGCGATGAACTCCCTGACCTCCTTGACGAACTCCTCGCTCTCGCGGGAGAGCTGCTCGACGGTCTCGGCGAGGCCGTGGGTCTGCTGGACCTTGGACCCCTTGAGGTGGCGGCCGAGCTTGTTCTCGTGGTTCCCGGGCACGCACAGGGCGTTGCCGGACTTGACCATGCCCATCACCCGGCGCAGCACGCCGGGGCTGTCGGGGCCGCGGTCGACGAGGTCGCCGACGAAGACGGCGGTGCGGCCGGCGGGGTGGACGCCGTCCTCGTAGCCGAGCTTGGCGAGCAGGGTCTCCAGCTCGGAGGAGCAGCCGTGGATGTCGCCGACGATGTCGAAGGGGCCGGTGAGGTGGGTGAGGTCGTTGAAGCGCTTCTCCAGCACCACTTCGGCGGAATCCGCCTCCTCGACGGTGCGCAGGACGTGCACCTTGCGGAAGCCCTCGCGCTCCAGGCCGCGCAGGGACCGGCGCAGCTCGGAGCGGTGCCGCTGGATGACGCGGCGGGGCAGTCCGGCCCGGTCGGGACGGGCGGCGTTGCGCTCGGCACAGACCGACTCGGGCATGTCGAGGACGATCGCGATGGGCAGGACGTCGTGCTCGCGGGCCAGGCGGACGAGCTCGCGGCGGGACTCCTGCTGGACGCTGGTGGCGTCCACGACGGTGAGGCGTCCGGCGGCGAGCCGCTTGCCGGCGATGTAGTGGAGGACCTCGAAGGCGTCCTTGCTGGCGCTCTGGTCGTTCTCGTCGTCGGCGACCAGGCCCCGGCAGTAGTCGGAGGAGAGGATCTCGGTGGGCTTGAAGTGCTTGCGGGCGAAGGTGGACTTGCCCGATCCGGTGGCGCCGATGAGGACGACGAGGGACAGGTCGGTGACGGGGAGCACGCGGTGGGCCGTGCGCTCGGCCGTGCGGCCGGTGGTGGGGGTGGTGGTCATGCTGCCTCGCCCTCCTTCGGGGTCTCGGTGGCGGCGGTGAAGACGGCCATCTGGGTCGGGGCTCCGACCTCGGGGTCCTCGTCGCCCACGGGTACGTGGGCGACGGTGTAGCCGTGCCGGGCGGCGACGCGGGCGGCCCAGGCGCGGAACTCCTCGCGGGTCCACTCGAAGCGGTGGTCGCGGTGGCGGACCTGCCCGGCCGGCAGGGACTCCCAGCGGACGTTGTACTCGACGTTCGGGGTGGTCACGAGGACGGTGCGGGGGCGGGCCGCGGCGAACACCGCGTACTCCAGCGCGGGCAGCCGGGGCAGGTCGAGGTGCTCGATGACCTCGCTGAGCACGGCCGCGTCGTAGCCGGCGAGGCGCTTGTCGGTGTAGGCGAGCGAGCCCTGGAGCAGCCGGACGCGGGAGCTCTGGCGCTCCCCCATCCGCTCCAGCCGCAGCCGGCGGGCGGCGATGGTCAGCGCCCGCACGGACACGTCGACGCCGAGGACCTCGGTGTACGCGGGGTCCTTGAGCAGGGCCTGCACGAGGTGTCCCTCACCGCAGCCGAGGTCGAGCACCCGCTGGGCGCCGGCCCCGCGCAGTGCGCCGAGGATCGCGTCGCGCCGGCGGACGGCGAGCGGGACGGCCCGCTCCGGGGTGCCGGCTCCGGGGGACGCGTCGGCGCCGTCCGGGGCCGCGTCCACGGCGTTGTCGAGCTCCTCGGCCTCGCTCCCGTCGGCCTCGGCCAGCCGGGCCAGTTCCAGGCGCTCCATGGCGTCGCGGGTGAGCTCCTTGCGGCGGGCCAGGTAGCGGGCGGTGATCAGCGCGTGCTCGGGGTGCCCGGCCAGCCAGCCGTCCCCGGCGCGCAGCAGCTTGTCGACCTCGTCGGGGGCGATCCAGTAGTGCTTGGCGTCGTCGAGCACCGGCAGCAGGACGTACAGCTGGCGCAGGGCGTCCTCCAGCCTGGCCCCGCCCTCCAGCACGAGCCGCACGTAGCGGCTGTCGCCCCATTCCGGGAACCGCTCGTCCAGCGCGATCGGCGTGCTCTCCACCCGGTCCCAGCCCAACGGGCCGAACAGGCGGCGCACCAGCTCCGGGCCGCCGCGGGCGGGCAGCACCGGGATCTCGATCCGCAGCGGGAGCGGCCGGCCCGGCAGCTCGGGGCGCAGGGCGCACTGGCCCTTGAGGGCGGTGCGGAAGACCCCGCTGAGCGCGACGGCGAGCAGCGAGGAGGCCGCGTACGGGCGGTCGTTGACGTACTGGGCGAGGGCGGCGTCGGGCGCCCCGCCCCGTCCCTTGCCCTGGCCGCGCCGGACGAGCGCGACGGGGTCCACCTCGAGCAGCAGCGCCGCCGTGCACCGCTCGGCCGTGGCCTCGGGGTAGAACACGTGGGCGGTGCCGTGCGAGGTGGAGAAGGCCTGCGCCCTGCCGGGATGCTTGTGCAGCAGGAATCCCAGGTCGGTGGCCGGATTCTCCGTCGTGCCGGTGGTGCTGATCGTCAGGAACATGCACTCCAGCATGACCCGGGCGCCACCGTCGGTGCGAACGGATTTCCGGGCGGCGGCCGGCCCGCCCCCGCGGGTGTTCCGGCCACCGTCCCGGGAGGGCCTCCCATGGGGTCGGGTCAGCGCTGTTTGGGGATGTTCAGCGGGCGGCCGATGTGCCAGTGCGGCTCGGTGCCGCTGTACGGGCACAGGTAGGCGATCCGCTCGTGCTGCCACGGCTGGATGCGGTGCATCTCGCTCGCGGCGTGTTCCGCCGCGGCCTCGTTGGCGAACTGCTTCTTCTCCCCGCACGCCCTGGAGCGGGTGATGCGGCGCCTGGCGGCGGCGCCCGTCCTGCTGGTGCGCTTCATCCGTCCTGCCTATCCCAGCAGGAGCCGACCAGAAAGGGCCTTCACCCGATCGAGTGATAGTCGGACGCGGGCCCTTGCCTTCGGCCCGGATCACGCCATTCGCCCCGGATCAGGCCAGACGCGGCCCCAGTGCGGCGATGCGGTCCGGGCCGATGCGGCAGCAGCCCCCGACGAGCCGGGCGCCGGCCGCGCGCCACGCCTCGACGGGCCAGGGGGCGGGGGCGGCCGGGGCGTTCCAGCTGCCGGTGGCGGCGTCCCAGACGGAGCCGTCGTTCGGGTAGGCCACCAGCGGCTTGCCGGTGACGGAGGCGGCGGCCTCCAGGGCGGGCAGCACGTCGGCGGGATCACAGCAGTTGACGCCGACCGCGATCACCTCGGGGGCGGCGGCCGCCACGGCGAACGCCTCGGCGAGGGGCTGGCCGGCGCGGGTGCGGCCGCCCGCGACCGTGTACGTGAGCCAGGCGCGGGCGCCCGTACCGGCGAGCACCCGCAGCAGGGCCCGCGCCTCCAGGACGTCCGGGAGGGTCTCCAGCGCCAGGACGTCGGGGCCGGCCGCCAGCAGCGCCCCGATCCGGGGCCGGTGGAAGGCGGCCAGCTCCGCCTCGGTGAGCCCGTACCGGCCGCGGTACTCGGAGCCGTCCGCCAGGAGCGCCCCGTACGGGCCCACCGAGGCGGCCACCCAGACCTCCCGGGCGGCGGCCCGGGCGGCCGCGCCGGCCACCCGCACGCTCCGCTCCAGCAGGTCCGGCTCGTGGCCGACCTGGTAGCTCGCGGTGATCAGCACCTCGGCGCCGGCCCGGACGTACGCCGTGTGGGCGGCCTGCACCTGGCCGGGGCTCTCGGCGAGCACCCGGCCCGTCCACATCCCGCCGGACAGGTCGCAGCCCTGGTCGGCGAGCCGGTTGCTGAGCCCGCCGTCCAGGAGCACGGCCCGGTGGGCCAGGGCTTCGGCGAGCGGGCCGGTCGCGCGGGGCACGGCGGCGGCCCTACCGGCCGAGCCGGGGCAGGACGCGGGCGGAGATCAGCTCCAGGTGGTCCAGGTCGCCGAGGTCGGGGAGCTGGAGGTAGACGCGCGAGGAGCCGATGGCGGAGTAGGTGCCGAGCTTCTCGACGACCTCGTCCGGGGAGCCGGCCAGGCCGTTGGCCTTCAGCTCGTCCACCTCGCGGCCGATGGCGGCGGCCCGGCGGGCGACCTCGGCGTCGTCCTTGCCGACGCACACCACCAGGGCGTTGGAGTAGACGAGTTCGTCCGCCTTGCGGCCGGCCCCGGCGGCGGCCTCCCGGACCCGGGCGAACTGCCGACGGCTGTCCTCCACCGAGACGAACGGCATGTTGGACTCGTCCGCGTAGCGGGCGGCGGGGCGCGGGGTGCGCCGGGCGCCGTGGCCGCCGACGAGGATGGGCACCTTGGCCTGGGCGGGCTTGGGGAGCGCCGGGGAGTCCTCCACCCGGTAGTGGACCCCGCGGTGGTCGAAGGTGGCGCCCGGCCCGGTGGCCCACATCCCGGTGACGATGGCCAGCTGTTCCTCCAGCCGGGCCATCCGCTCCGCGGGGAAGGGGATCCCGTACGCCTTGCGCTCCTCCTCGAACCAGCCCGCGCCGAGGCCCAGTTCCACCCGGCCGCCGGACATCTGGTCGACCTGCGCCACCTGGATCGCGAGGACGCCGGGCAGCCGGAAGGTGCCGGCCGTCATCAGCGTGCCCAGCCGGATCCGCTTCGTCTCCCGGGCCAGGCCCGCGAGGGTGATCCAGGCATCCGTGGGACCGGGCAGGCCGTCGACGGAGCCCATCCGCAGGTAGTGGTCGGACAGAGAGAACCGACTTGCTTGCTCCCCATGGCCTAGCAGCCTCCTCACCAGCGCAACCCTGTTCAGAGCAAGTTTCCACCGCCCGCTGAGGCACGGCAAAGCCCCGACCACCGTGGGGTGATCGGGGCTGGTCAAATGGCTACAGCCCAGCGGGCTCGGCAGCCTTCGGCAGCAGCTCCCGCGCTTGCTTCACCAGCACCTCAATGACGATCAACCGGCGGGCCGCCCGCCCCCTGCCGTTGGGGTCATGACCGGGGCGCGCACGATAGTGCGCGGCACGCGGTCTCCAAGCTGGTCAGACGAGCGCGACGGCTGCTGATGTCGCTCACGCTGTCGGGGCGAGGATGATCACGATCTCCGGCTCTGCGGCGTTGCGCCGACGGCGCTTGGCCGGGTCCTTCGGCACCGGGCCTCGTCCGGCCATGGAACCTCCTTCGCAGGGTTTTGATGCACAGTCAACTGCCGCCCCGCTTAGTCGTGGTGATACGGTGGACGGGCAGGCGGGCCAACTTCGTCCCCCCTGCACCCGGATGCGGCAACGCTCCGGAGCCCGCCAAGGATTTTCGACGGCCCGCGGCGGCATGCCTACCTCGATCTCATCGACATCAGCAACATCGTCGAGAATCGCGGCCCTCCACCCCAGGAGGGCACACCGTCGGACGCGCTTCTCGGTTCAGACCACAGGTGATGTGGTCGGGCCGAGTGCGCGAACCCGGTCCGACCCCTCGATGAAGGGTTACAGGACCGGATGGACATCTACGGGCAGGCGGCGTTTGTTGTGGCGTCGTTCGGGGCCGGGGCATGGGTGCTCGTCGCCGCGCTACGGAAGGTACCCGGCGTCTGCAAGGAAGCGGAAAGGGCCGTCCGCGCCGTGCGCTCGCTGCGGAATGAAATCCGGGGGCCTGGACCCCAGCACGTCAACAAGGCGCCGTCAGGCGACGAATGACCGGGGCGAGGTCCCCTAGCGGCGACGGGGCGTTGCCGTGTCGGCGCCCCGTCATCGCCATGTAGCGGCCAGTCCCGTAGATCTCCACAGCCGTACCGTCGGGGCGCCGGATGCGGCGTCCCTGCCGGACGTCCGCGCGGCCCCAGATGTGCAAGCCGTCGCCGGACGGGGACACCCCTACGTAGGCGGCGCTCCCGGCGGGTACTTCCCTCCCGCTACCTCCCGCCGTGGTCGTCGCCTGCGCTCAGCGCATGCTGAAGAAGATCCTGGGGAAGCTTGCCGTCCCTCCGATCGACGTCGCGGCCGGCGAAGCCTGGACCCGCGGGGACACCGTCTTCATCCGGAAGCAATTCGCGGCCCCCGAGAAGCTCGACACGGACGTCGCGCGGGCGATCCAGGTCGTCACGGCCATCGGATGGCACAGCGCTTCGGTGACCTTCGAGGGCGAAGGCCTTCAGCGGGCCGCGAACCTCGTGTTCACGCGCCCCGCCGCCTGAGCCCGGCTTGCGCCGGCTCCCCTGGGAGGCGTCGGCCCATGCGCTACCGTGCGGGGCATGCAGCGTCAGGTGCTCCTTGAAGCGATCTCCACCTCAGACGAGTGCCCCCACTGCCGCTATCCCGCGGAATACCGCGCGCAGGTCGTAGGTGAACCCTCTTGGGTGCTTACCTGCGGGGCACACCTGGACGCGACGGCGTCAGCGTTGATCTGCGTAGGCCGTCCTCCGAACCTGCGGAGGGGATAAGTCGGGACGGCAGGGATCAGACGTTGCAGCATCCCCGTGGCAGATGGGCCGACAAGATCACAGCTCGTCGACCACATCTGTTTGCGCTCCCGACCGGATTCGAACCGGCGCCGTCCCGCTCGGCAGGCGGGCGCTCTGACCGCTGAGCTACAGGAGCTCGTGTGCCGCCCATGACGTCGCGGTGCGGCACGACGGTTACGCCGGACCTCCGTGGGGGTTACTTCCGAGTACTGACCGTCCTCCGGATGGCACAGTAAAACGGGCAAAGACACGCGGAGGACGGTAGACCTTTGCATATGACCGACGGATCAACGGTCGGCAGCCCACCGCCACCGCCACCGCCAAGTCGCTGGAGGCGAGCCGAGAGATTTGTCGTCAGCGCCAAGGGCGCTGTCATTACGCTCGGCGCCTTGGCCGGTGCCGCCTTGTCGGTCTGGGGCCTGGTGGAGGTAATCCGCGGCAAAGAAGATTCCGATGGAACCCCACCTGCGCAAACGACTGCCGAGTTCGTGCGGGAGTGCGAAAAGACTCACGGCATGAACGGCGCAACCCAGAAGAAGATCACGAAAGACGAATACGGCAACCCGTCGTCCGTCGTGTTCGTCGCGTGTACATGGCCTCCATCTGAAACCTCGGACCCGGACGGATATTCTGCGATCACCGTCCTCACCGAGGAGATGGGAGGTGGTTCAGAAGCGTCGGGCAACAGCATCGTTGATCGCGTAACCGGTCCATGCCTCAGCTACACACTGACCTACACGTACAACCACATGGGCCTCGTGGAGAACACTGAACCAGTACGACTGGGCGCAGGCTCCCGACTTTTCTACCCGTCCCTAACTCCCTGGACTGAGGGGCTTCCTTTCAACCCGGGGCGCAGCGAAGTCGTTCTGGTACACGGCAGGCGCTACGAGCTAGATCAGGCAAGCTGCTCCAAGAAGGTACACGAGGGCTGAAGCATGGCCTCCTGGTCATCAGGATTCCAGCCGCCCTTCGGGAGCGGCGTCGTACGCAGCCATGCGACGGAGGCTCTGGACCCGCCGACGCCACTCGACCGCACTCCCCCTGCGACACGATCCGGGGGTGACGGCGCCCGGCAGGATCGAGCGCGTGCGGCCACCTCCCACCGGAGGTGGCTGTTATCAAACCGTTACCTGATTGCCGTCCGTCACCTCCGGGCGCCTCGCCCGGACGATCTGTACCCGCTCCTCCGCCCTCTCTGCAGCGGACCCCTGCTTCGAGGCAGCCGGGGAGACGGTCACCCTGTCCACGAACAGCGCGAGGAACGACCGGCGATCTGCGACGTCCCAGCGCGCCCACAGGCCCTCGGGGTCGAACGGGTTCCCGTCGCCGGCTTCCATCCACTCATCGACCGGCAGGCGGGCCGACGAGGTGGCTGACGCTCGCAGCTCTTCAATGCGCCGCGAGCACCGCTCCTCGTGGGCCGCGTACGTGACCATCGTCTCGCGGAAGGCCTTGCGGGCCGTGGGTCCGACGTAGGCGTCTCGGTCCTCGTTCAGTTCCACGATGCTCTGCTGAACGTGCTCAAGCCGCGCCTCCTGTTCCGCCGACTCCACTGCGGCCTCCGGGTCGGCCCCCTGGACGGCGAAGCGTTCAGCGGCCACAGAGAGCCACTCAACGTCGTCCGGGTTGCTCGCGTCGAGACCGCCGAGACGGGCCCATACGCGTTCGGCGACGACCCTGTCCGCATGCTCCATGCCGATACGCAGGACGTGCTTGCCGACATCACCAACCGACCGACGCAGGTTGCAGACGTACGCCCCGGCGGTTCGACTGACGGTCAGCCCAGACGCGCACAGACCGCACCGGTTGATGCCCCATGACCCTAGGAGTGTCATCTCCCCCGTTCGGTCGGTGCGCTTTTCCTTCTTCCGGCCATCAAGCATCTACTGAATACCGAACTACCATTTGGGGCTGATGAAGCCCGTGTGCGGGGCCACTGGCCGACCGTCTTCGTCGCGGAGGATAGTCCGCTTCCTGGTCTTGGGATCCACCGGCCCGATGGCATAGCCCGCAAGGCGCGGGTCACGCAGGATTCGCAGGACAACGGTGGCCGACCACTCGTAATCCGCGTTGTCGCTCCGACCGCTCTTGCGACGCTTCAGCGCCGCCTCTTTACGTGCCTTCGCCGATTCCTCGTCGAGACTCGCCAGCGGCGTCGGACGGGTTGTCGTCGCTGGTGTTGATGAACGGCTCCTGCGTCGACACGATGGCGACCCCGCACTTGGCCAGCTCCTGTTGGATCTTGAGCGCCTCCGCGGCTCCCTGCCGGGTGAGCCGGGAGAGCATGTAGATCACGACGACGTCGAACTTGCCCGCGCGGGCGTCCTCCATGAGACGCTCGAAGCCTGGCTGTCGGTCTCGCTCTTGTGGCTCTGGCGCTCGTACGTGACGGCCCGGACCATGTCGGACCCCCTGTCCCCCAGGGCGATTGGCTCCATGGGTAGATCCGTACCGGTTCCGAAGAACGCGTCGAAGCCGCAGGTCCCCGGTGGCCTTGGCGACGGTCAGGAGGTCTCGTAACTCGCACCCTGCTGCGGTTCGGTGAAAACGCGAAGATCCATGCCCTCCATCCTGCCCTTCCCACCCCTGCCGGGTGAATCTTCGTCAACCGGAAGGGCCACCCCCCGCCCCGCCAGTGACCAGCGCCGATGGGGATCGTTGGCTCGGACGGAGCCGGACCGCCCGGCCCGCGCGCCGGCGGCCTCCCGCCGATGCGTCCACCGCCCCCTTCCGCACCGGAGGGGCCAGGGCCGAGGAGGCCGCCATGTCCCACGAGTCCGCGCCAGAGCATCCCGGACAGACCGGACAGGCAGCACACGACCACGCACGCCAGGAGTCCGCAGCACCCGCCCAGGGCGGCGCACCGAAGGGCCTGCTCCAGCAGATGGAGGAGCTGATGGCGGCGCTGAACGCCGACCTCTCCCAGCTCGACGCCGACCTCCAGCACTCCGCGGACCGCACTCTTCCGGCCGCGCCGGCGGCCCACGGCGGCCGCGCGTACGAGGGCGAGCTCCGCTCCGACCGCCACTCCGACCGGTCCTTCTGACCGCGCGGGGGTCCCGTCGCGTGCGGCGGGACCCCCGGCCGCGCACCTGCCCGCCCGGGCCCGCTCCCGGCTCAGCTCACGCCCGACGCCGAACCCCGCTCGCGCACGGCCGCCATCCGGCGCAGCAGTGCCCGCACCCGGTCGCTCGACTCGTCCGCCGCGTCGATCGACTCTATGCACTGCCAGTACAGGCCTTCGTCGTCCGTCGCGCAGGCCACCCCGACGAGGGCTATGCCGACCTCACCGAGGAGCTCCTGGAGCCCGAGCAGCGCCTGCCGTATGTCGGCCGTCCCGGTGAGCTGCGCCGCCCTCGGCGGCTGTTCGGGCGGTCTTCCCTCGCCCCTCAGGGCCGCCCGGTCGATGACCCCGCACCCTCTGCCGCCCGCTTCCCCCAGTCCCCGCGCCTCCGCTCTCAGCTCCGGCGGCCCGGTGACCGCCAGCCAGCTCCCCATGCCCTGTGCGAGCGCCTGGGCCTGCCAGGCCTCGCCCACGATGTCCCATGCCTCCCCGCTCCGCGCCAGCGCGTGCCGGCCGGCCGCGATGAGCCGTACCGCATCCATATGCCGTCCCCCGTCCGCACGACATCCCGCCGTTCTCCACTACCCAGAGTGAAGGCAACGAGCCAGTAAAGCCAGGGGTATTCGGAAATCTGTGGACACAAACATGGTTGTGGACGACGCCATCACTCCGAAGAGTGACGATCTGGTGTCGAAGTACCGGTTACCGGGAAGCGGTGCTCGTTCCTCTCGATCTTCGCGGCCAGCGCATCCAGCACATCAACCCCGACAACCTCACAGAACTGCAGCAGGTACGCCATCACGTCGGCGACCTCGTCGGCCACTCTGTGTGCGCTTTCGGGCTTTTCCATGACCGCCGCCGACTGTTCCGGAGTCAGCCACTGGAAGATCTCGACCAGTTCGGCGGCCTCCACGCTCAGGGCCACGGCCAGGTTCTTGGGCGTGTGGTACGGGGCCCAGTCCCGGGCGGCCGCGAAATCGGCCAGCCGTCGCTGGAGTCGGTACAGGCGTTCGTCCCGCCGGGGCGGGGTCCCGTCACCCGTGGGTGCTGCGTCGTTCATGGGGACAGGTCTACCACTGAGACGCCGGGTACCCCGCGTCCGGTTCCCGCGGTGTCCTCGCCGACCGCCGCCACCAGCCTGATGTGCCCGCGCCCGCCGGACAGCTGGGCCAGCCGCAGCAGTTCGGCGGACTGCCGGCGGTCCAGCCCCCGGTCCAGGCCGTCGGCGAGGACGGTGAGGGCCTGGCGGGCGGAGAGCAGTTCGGCGGCCGGGTCCACCTCCAGCACGCCGGGGCCGGTGAGCAGGACCAGGGCCAGCGCCAGGAAGCGCAGTTCGCCCGCGCCGAGCCGGTCCAGGCCGGTGGCGGGGCGGCCGGGACCGCGGTCCAGCACGGCGGCGACGAGCCCGGCGCCGCCCGCGGCCGCCCGTACGTCCAGCCCCGCCACCGGCCCGGCGCATCCGGTCCGCGCCGCCCCGGCCAGCAGCGCGTGGCGGGTGCCGCATTCGTGGCGGGTCCGGCGCAGTACGTCGGCCAGGTTCCCGCAGTCGGTGCGCAGCCGGCCCTCGCCGGCCGGGACGGGCTCCCGCATCCGGGCGGGGTCCGGATCGCAGGCGAACACCGCGCGCAGGGCCACCACCACCTGCTCGGCGGCGGCCAGTACCCGGCGCTGGCCCGCCGTGGACCCGGCGACGCGCAGGGGCAGCAGTCCGGTGCCGAGGCGGTCGTCGGGCATCGGCGCGCGGGTCACGCCCACGGTGCCGCCGGTGAACCAGGCGGCCTCGACGGTGCGCCGGCGCGGGTCGCGCAGGGCGGTGGTGAGCAGGATCCGCCCGTCCTGGGAGAGCCGTTCGCCGGCGATGCGCAGCACGGGCTCGGCCTGGACCGCGAGGTCGAGGCGGACGGGGCCGCAGGGGCCGTCGACCGTGCAGCCGAGGCGGAAGCCGCGCCGCCCGCCGCCGTCGGGGAGGGCCCGCTCGGGCACCCGGGACCCGGGATCGGGGAAGGCCTCGCGCAGGGTGGCCCCGGAGGCGAGGGCGGCCAGCGCCCGGTAGGCGTCCAGGGCCTGGGTCTTGCCGCTGCCGCTGGGGCCGGTGAAGAGGGTCACGGGGCCCAGCGGGAAGGCGGCCGCCCGGTGCGGCCCGAAGGCGGAGAGCCGCAGCTCGGTGACGGCGGGTCGGTTCGGCCCCGGGTCGGCGGGCACACCGCCGGAGGAGGCGGCTCCGTCGGCACGCGGCGGCGTACCGGAGGCCCGGCCGGTACCGGCGGGGCCGGCATCGGCGGGGCGGGCATCGGCGGGGCCGGGCTCACCGCGGGGGTGTCCGCGTAACGGGCTGTCAGCCGCGGCTGCCGGGCACGGCGGTGTACCGGTCGGGGCGGCGGGCCGGGCGGGTCCCGCCGCGTCCAGGGTGGCGTCCATGGCCGGACGGTACGGTCCGCCCGGGTGCCGGGGTGCCCGGCGAACCGTTCCGCCGCCGCGACCTTCCTACGATCGGGGGACGGCCGCGGCCGCGATCCCCTCCACCTCGGTCCCGACCGGGGCCAGCAGGAAGACGTTGCGGTCGACCCGGTGCATGCCGCTGCCCAGGCCGAAGACCACACCGCTGCTGAAGTCGAGGATCCGCTTGGCCACTTCGCTGTCCGCGCCGGTGAGGTCCAGCAGGACCGGGATCTGCGCGATCAGGTACTCCGCCACCTCCCGCGCGTCGGCGAAGATCTGGACCCGGATCACCACGAAGCGCCGCTGCTGCTCCGCCGCGGCCGCCCCGGCGGCCTTGGGGATGGTGCGGTGGTCCACCCGGGAGGGCCATTCGTTGCGACTGCGCAGCGGCACCACCTGCGCGAGTCCCTCCCACTGCTCGTCGGTGACGTCGTACCTGCTCACCGGGCCGCCTCGGCCGTGCGCTTCATGTGCATCCACCCATCCTCTCGTGTTTCACCCGTTCAGCCCAACACCGACACGAAGGACGTAGGGTCGCCGCCATGACCAATGGCGACGAGGTCCGCACGTTGAGCGACATCGCGGGCCCCGGGCCCGCTCCCCGCGGCGCCGGGGGGAGCGGGGGGACCGTTCGGCCGCTGCGGCGCGAGGACGCGATACGCAACCGCGCACAGATCCTCGCCGCCGCGGAGCAGCTGTTCACCGAGCGGGATCCGCGCGGCGTGACGATGGACCACATAGCCAAGGCGGCCGGGGTCGGACGGGCCACGCTCTACCGGCGGTTCCCCGATCCGCCCTCGGTGGCCGCCGCGCTGCTGGACGAACACGAGCGCGTCCTGCGCGGGCGCCTCGCGTTCGGCCCGCCGCCGCTCGGCCCGGGCGCCCCGCCGGCGCAGCGGCTGGCCGCCTTCTACGCGGCGGCCCTGGAGCACCTGGAGCGGCACCTGCCGCTGGCGCTGGGCATCGGCCCGGGCCCGGCCCGGTTCGCGGGCGGCACGTACCGGCACTGGCGGGCGCACGTCCGGGCCCTGCTCGTGGAGGCGGGCGCCGACGATCCCGACGTCAGCGTGGACGCCCTGCTCAGCCCGCTCTCCCCGGAGGTCTACCAGTTCCAGCGGCACACCCTGGGCTTCGCGCCCGCACGGATCGCCGAGACGCTCGGCCGGCTGGCGCGCGGGGTACTCCCCGACTCACGAATAGGTTAGGTTAGGCATACCTAAGTCAATCTCCGATGAGGGAGAGATCCGCATGCGCCTGCCCGGTGCCCCCGCCGCCACGCCCCCCGCCCGGCCCACCGAGGCCGAACTGGTCCGCTCCGTGCTGGCCGCCGCCCACTCGATGACCGTCGTCATCGACGGCGTGCGCCACGAGGTCCGCAACCTGGACGGCGGGGACGTGCTCGGCCGGCTGCACCTGCACCCCGCCGCGCCCCTGGCCGGACACCCGGCCGCGCTCCTGAACGACGGACTGCCCGCCATCCGGCTGGAGTTCACCGACATCGCCCCGACCCCCGTACGCGACCGGGTGCGCGCCCGCGTCACCGTCCTGGGCCACCTGCTGACCCCCTGGGCCGACGAGGCCTCCGCCCCCGGGACCACCACCTGCGTGGAGTACGGCCAGGCGGTCCTGGAGACCGCGCGGGGAACCTCGTACATCGGGCTGGACGAGCTGGACGAGGCCTGGCCCGACCCGCTGGCCTCCTACGAGGCCGGCATGCTCACCCACCTCCTCGACGACCACCCCGAACTGGTGACCCTGCTGCTGCGGCTGGTACGGCCGCTGCCCTCGGCCGCCGTGGTCCGCGCGCTGCCGCTCGCCATGGACCGGTACGGCATCACCCTGCGCCTGGAGGAGCGCACCGGCCACCGCGACGTGCGCCTGCCCTTCCCCTCCGTCCTCGACGACGTCGACCAGGCGGGCACCCAGATCCAGGCCCTGCTCAGCGCGGCCCGGCGGCGCTCGCACCGCAACTCCCTCCCCGCTTGAGGAACGCTCGAATCCGGCCGCCGGTCCGGAATACCCGCGCCGGCCCGCGCCGTTGTGGCGTTCATGAAGGCCATCACATACAGCGCATACGGAACTCCCGCCACACTCCAGCTCGTTGACGTGCCGCAGCCCAAGGTGGGACCGGGCGAGGTGCTCGTCCGGGTCAAGGCCGCCGGGGTCAACCCGGTGGACTGGAAGCTCGCGGCCGGATACCTCGACTCCATCCTCGAAGTCCGCTACCCGGTCATACCCGGCTGGGACGTGGCCGGAGTCGTCGAAGCGGTGGGTGATGACACCTTCGACTACGCCGTCGGCGACGAGGTCTACGGCTACGTCCGCAAGGAGTGGGTCGAGCTCGGCACGTACGCCGAACTGGTCTCCGCCCCCGTCCGCACGCTCGCCCGCAAGCCCCGCGAGCTGAGCTTCGAGCAGGCCGCGGGCATCCCGCTGGCCGGCCTCACCGCCTACCAGTCGCTCACCCGCGCCGGCCTCAAGGCCGGGGAGACCGTGGTCATCCACTCCGCGGCCGGGGGCACCGGGTCCTTCGGCGTGCAGATCGCGGTCGCGCTCGGCCTGCGGGTCATCGGTACGGCGGGCGCGCACAACCACGACTACCTGCGCTCCCTCGGCGCGGAGCCCGTGCTCTACGGGGAGGGGATGGCCGACCGGATCCGCGAGATCGCGCCCGACGGCGTCGACGCGGGCCTGGACTTCTACGGCGACGACGTCGTCGAGACCCTCCAGTCCCTGGTCCGGGAACGCCACCGCGTGGTCTCCATCGCCGACTACAACGCGGCCGCCAAGGGCGCCCACCAGATCTGGGTGCGCCCGGACACCGCCGACCTGACCTTCCTGGCGGAACTGGCCGACGCGGGGAAGCTCACGGTCAACGTGGAGCACGCGCTGCCGCTCGCCGAGGCCGCCAAGGCCTGGGAGCTGAGCGCCGCGGGCCGCACCCGCGGCAAGATCGTCCTGACGGTCTGACGGTCCGACCGCCTGACGGTCCGACCGCCTGAAGGTCCGACCGTCCGACCGGCCCGTGGCACGCGTCCGCGCCGCCGGAGCAAACGGCTCCGGCGGCGCGGGCAGCGGCGGCGCATCCGGTCAGACGGCCACCCGGGTGTGCCGGTTGGCCGGCCGGGCGAGGCCGTAGTTCTCGCGCAGGGTGCGCCCCTCGTACTCGGTGCGGAACAGCCCCCGCTCCTGGAGGACCGGCACGACCTGGTCGACGAAGTCGGTGAGGCCGGTGGGCAGGACGGGCGCCATGATGTTGAAGCCGTCGGCCGCGCCCCGGGTGAACCACTCCTCCAGCTGGTCCGCGATCTGCTCGGCGGTGCCCGCGAAGACCCGGTGGCCGCGGCCGGCGCCGAGGCGCGCGATCAGCTCCCGCAGGGTGAGGCCGTCGCGGCGGGCGATCTCGGCGACGAGCGTGAAGCGGCTCTTGTTGCCGTTGATCTCCCGCTCCTCGGGGAGCTCGGGCAGCGGGCCGTCGAGATCGGCGCCGGTGAGGTCGGTGCCCAGCATCCCCGACAGCTGGGCGAGCCCGTACTCGGGGACCTGGAGCCCGGTGAGCTCCCGCTCCAGGGCCTTCGCCTCGGCCTCGGTGGCACCGATGACGGGGGCGATGCCGGGCAGGACGAGCAGCTCGTCCTCGGTACGGCCGTAGCGGGCGAGGCGGGACTTGAGGTCCTTGTAGAAGGTCTGGCCGTCGGCGAGGGTCTGCTGCGCGGTGAAGACGGCCTCTGCGTACTGGGCCGCGAACTCCTTGCCGGACTCGGACGAGCCGGCCTGCACGAGCAGCGGGTACCCCTGCGGGGAGCGCGGCACGTTGAGCGGGCCCGCGACGCCGAAGTACTCGCCCTTGTGCGCGGCCGGGTGGAGCTTGTCGGTGTCGGCGTAGATGCCGCGCTCCTTGTCGAGGACGATCGCGTCGTCCTCCCAGCTGTCCCAGAGCTTGGTGGCGACGTCGAGGAACTCGCGGGCCCGGTCGTAGCGCAGCCCGTGTTCCAGGTGCTCCTCCCGGTTGAAGTTGCGGGCCTCGTCGAGGGTGCCGGAGGTGACGATGTTCCAGCCGGCGCGGCCGCCGCTGATGTGGTCGAGGGAGGCGAACTTGCGGGCGAGGTTGTAGGGCTCGTTGAAGGTGGTGGAGACGGTGGCGATCAGGCCGATGTGCTCGGTGACGGCGGCGATGGCGGAGAGCAGGGTGATCGGCTCGAAGCCGCCGAGGGCGTTGTACCGGGCCTTGCCCCACAGGGCCACGCCGTCCGCGAAGAAGATCGAGTCCAGCAGTCCGCGCTCGGCGGTGCGGGCCAGCTCCTGGAAGTAGCGGACGTCGGTGACGCGCTCGGGGCTGCTGGCCGGGTGCCGCCAGGCGGCGTCGTGGTGGCCTGCGTTCATCAGGAAGGCGTTGAGGTGGAGGGTGCGGGGTGCGGGCATGTCTGTTCCCTGGGTCGGGCGGGCGGGATGGCGGTGGCGGGGCACGGGGGCGCGGGGGCGCGGGACCGGTGGTCAGGCGGGGACGCGCCAGAGGCTGAGGCGGCGTTCGACCGCCACCAGGACCTGGTTGAAGGCCACGCCGATGGCCGAGATCGTGACGATCCCCGCGTACATCTGCGGAATGGCGAAATTGAACTGCGAGGCGTTGATCAGGTAGCCGAGCCCCGCCTTGGCGCCGATCATCTCGGCGGCCACCAGGACCAGGATCGACACCGCTCCGGCCAGCCGGATGCCGGTGAAGACGGCCGGGACGGAGGCCGGCAGGATCACCTTCTGGAAGAGCCTGGGCGTCGACAGGTTCATCGACCGGGCCAGCCGGACCAGGGTGGGGTCCGCGTTGCCGACGGCGCTGATGGTGTTCAGCAGGATCGGCCAGACGCAGGCGTAGACGACGATCGACACCTTCGAGGTCTCCCCGATGCCGAGGAGCAGGACGAAGACGGGGAGCAGGGCGAGGGCCGCCGTGTTGCGGAACAGCTCCAGCAGCGGGCCGAGGAAGGCCGCGACGGGCCGGTACCAGCCGATCAGGAGCCCGAGCGGGACCGCCACCACGACGGCGATGGCGAAGCCGCCGAAGGACCGGGTGAGACTGGCGCGGGCGTGCTCGCCGAGCTGGCCGTCGCCGAGCAGTTCCCACCAGGCCCGGGCCACCTCGCTGACCGGGGGAAGGAAGGTGGCGTCGACCAGGCCGAGCCGGGGCGCGGCCTCCCACAGCGCGAGCAGGGCGAGGATCGCCGCCGACCGCAGCAGCGAGGCCCGCAGCCAGCGCAGTACGGGCACCGCCCGGGCCGGCCGGGGGACGGCGGGCGCGGCGGGTTCGGGGGGAGCGGGGTCCGCGGGGGCGGCGGGGGCCGCCGGCCGTGCCCCCTCCCGTACGGCCTCCGGGTCCGCGGGTGCCGGTGCGGCGGGGACGAGCGTGCCGGCCCCGGCGCGGGTGGCGGTGGCGGTGGCTGGTGTGTCGGTGCTCATGCGGCGGCCTCTTCCTTCTCCAGTTGCTGGGCGCGGGCCACCTCGTCGTGGAGCAGGCTCCAGATCTCGTGGCGGTAGCGGGCGAACTCCGGGCTGGAGCGCAGGTCCTCGCCGGTGGCCCCGGTGAGCCGGTCGCCGAGCGAGACCGGGACGACCTCCTTGACCCGGCCCGGACGGGAGGTGATGACCGCCACCCGCTGCCCGAGGTACACGGCCTCCTCTATGCCGTGCGTGATGAAGACGACGGTCTTGCCGGTCCGCTGCCAGATGCGCCGCAGCTCGTCCTGGAGGGACTCGCGGGTCTGCGCGTCCAGCGCGGCGAAGGGCTCGTCCATCAGCAGCACGTCCGGGTCGTACGCCAGCGAGCGGGCGATCGCGACCCGCTGGCGCATCCCGCCGGACAGCTCGTGCGGATGCCGGTCCTCGAATCCGCCGAGTCCCACCAGGTCCAGGAACTCCCGCGCCTTCGCCGCCCGTTGCCTGCGCGGGACGCCGGTGGCCTCCAGGCCGAACTCGACGTTGCCGAGCGCGGTGCGCCAGGGCAGGAGCGCGTACTGCTGGAAGACGATGCCCCGGTCCAGGCCCGGCCCGGTGACGGGCTCGCCGTCGAGCAGGATCCGGCCGGAGGTGGGCCGGGTGAGGCCGCCGAGGAGGTCCAGGAGGGTGGACTTGCCGCAGCCGCTGGGGCCGACGACGACCAGGAACTCGCCCGCGGCGATCTCCAGGTCGATCCCGTCGAGGGCGGTGAACTCGGCTCCCCTGCCGCCCCCCTTGACCGGGAACGTCTTGGTCACGGACTCGAACACGATCTTGGCCATGCCGGTTCAGCCCTTCCCCTGGCCGTTGAACTCGTTGGTGTACAGGTCGGCGGCCTTGAGCTGGCCGGCCTTGATCTCGCCCCGCTCGCCGAGCCAGTCCAGCCAGAGCTGGAACTCCTTGTCCTCGATCCGCCCGTACTGCCCGGCGACCCCGTAGGAGCGCCAGTACTTCAGGGTGGCGGTGTCCTCGTTGCGGCCGCGCTTCTTGACGATCTCGGTCTGGCGGGCGATGACCTCCTCGCGCGGGGTGGTGCGTGCCCATTCGATGGCCTTGCCGACCCCGGTGACGAAGGTGCGGACGGTGTCCGGGTTCTGCTTCACGAACTGCTTCGTCATCACGTACGAGCCGGCGCTGAACTTGCCGAGCAGGTCGTAGTCGCTGAACAGCGGTCTGATCCCGCCGGCCGCGAGGGCCTTGTCGCGCAGTACGCCGCCGAGCACGCCGACCTCGATCTGCTTCTGCCGCAGCACCTGCTCGGTGTTGACGGGCGGCACGACGAGCGCCTCGACCTTGGCGGAATCCGCCTTCGATACGCCGTTGCGGCTCAGGTAGATGTCCAGGAGGGCCTGGGAGTGCGCGCCCAGGGTGTTCATGCCGACCTTCTTGCCGAGCAGGTCGCGGGCCGAGCGGATCGGGCTGTCCTCCAGGACGTAGTAGCCGCTGAAGGCGTCCTGGTCGACGCCGTAGTAGGAGATGACGGAGGTGATCGGGGCCTTGCTGGAGGCGAGTTTGACGATCGCGCCGTTGAAGGCGCCGCCGAAGTGGATCTGGCCGGTGGCGGCGGACTGGATGTCCTGCGGGCCGCTGATGGTGTTGCCGACCCACTCCAGCTTGAGGTTCCCGAGGTAGCCGAGGTCGGCGGCCAGCTCGGGAAGGGTGACGGAGCCGACGTTGCCCTGGTACTTGAGCGTGGTGACCTGGCCGCCGGGGCGGCCGGAGCCGCCTCCGGTGGCGGTGGCCGTGCCGCAGCTCACCGCGGCCGCCGAGATGCCGAGCAGGGTCAGGAACTGGCGCCGGGAACGGGTGGCCGTGGTGGGTGCTGCGGACATGACGGTTCCTTGGGTTACGGGACGGTGGTGAGGGCGGGCAGGGCGTCGGCGAACTCGTCGACGGCCTGGTAGAGGTCCAGCTCGGCCTCGGGGCGCAGCCGGTCGGGGCCGTCTCCGCGCTCGACGGAGGAGTCCAGGACGAACCGCCCGGCGGTGACGTGCCGGGCGCCGAGGGCGGCGAGCACCGGGCGCAGGGCGTAGTCGATCGTCAGGACGTGGGCGAGGCTGCCGCCGGTGGCCAGGGGCAGTACGGTCTT
This sequence comes from Streptomyces sp. NPDC004126, assembly GCF_050275515.1. Classification (NCBI taxonomy): domain Bacteria; kingdom Bacillati; phylum Actinomycetota; class Actinomycetes; order Kitasatosporales; family Streptomycetaceae; genus Streptomyces; species Streptomyces sp. NPDC004126. The sequence goes on from NZ_JBNNPF010000007.1 coordinate 110,725, forward strand.
CCCGGCCAGGCCGTCCTGCGGGAGCAGGTCGAGGAAGGCCTTGAGCAGCCCGGTGTACGAGGCCTTGTAGACCGGCGTCGCGATGACCAGGCCGTCGGCATCGGCGACGGCCTCCAGGGCGCGGCGGATCTCCGGCTCACCGCGCCGGGCGGACAGCAGGTCGGCGGCGGGGAGGGTGCGTACGGCCAGGTGGGCGGTCTCGAACCCGGCGTGGGCCAGGCGCCGCAGCACGTGGTCGGCGACGACCTCGGTGCGGGAGTGGGCGGAGGGGCTGCCGGTGAGGGCGAGCAGCTTGGACGGCACGGCGTGCTCCGTTCTCGTGCGTGGGGTTCAGGCGGAGGTCGAGGCGCCGGACGCGATGCCGAAGGACGGCTCGGGCACGGCCTCGGGGCTGATCAGCCGGGAGGGCGCCCCGTCGGGCCCGACCGGGACGTCGCCGTCGACGGTGACCCGGCGCAGGGTGCGCTCGTGGTCGTCGGAGTCGTCGACGCCGTAGTGCTGGGTGGCGCGGTTGTCCCAGATCGCGACGTCACCGGCCCGCCACTGCCACCGCACGGTGTTCTCGGGGCTCTCGATGTGCGCCTGGAAGAGGTCCACCAGGGCCCGCGAGTCCCGTCCGGTCAGCCCCTGGATCCGCTGCACGAAGTTGCCGAGCAGCAGCGTCCGTTCGCCGCTCTCGGGGTGGACGCGGACCAGCGGGTGCTCGGTGAGGAACGTGGTGGAGGTGAACACCTCCCGGTACTGGGCGAGGGCCTCGGGGAGGGCGTCCGGCTTCAGGGCGGCGTAGTCGTACTCGTTGGAGTGCACGGCCCGCAGCCCGTCGGCGAGCTCCCGCAGCGGCTCGGGCAGGTGGGAGTAGGCGGTGGCGGTGTTGGCCCAGAGCGTGTCGCCGCCGTACGGGGGGATGGTGACGGCCCGCAGGATCGAGAAGGCGGGGTAGGCCGGGACGAAGGTCACGTCGGTGTGCCACTGGTTGGCGCGGGCGCCGTGGTGGGAGTCGATGCCGAGGGCGTACCGCCCGTCGGCGGAGGGCACGGTGGGGTGTGCGACGGGCGTCCCGAGCAGCCGGGCGAAGGCCTCGTGGGAGGCCTCGTCCAGGTGGTCCTGGTCGCGGAAGAAGACGACCTTGTGGGCGACCAGGGCGGCCCGGACCTCGGCGACGGTCTCGGGGGCGAGCTCGCCGCCCAGGCGGACGCCGCCGATCTCGGCGCCGATGCGGCCGCCGATCTTCGTGACGGTGGTGGCGGTGGCGGTGGCCATGTGGACTCCTCGGTGTTTATTTCCGCAGCGGAAGAAATGGGCGCAGCAGTAACCCGGACCCGGCGGTACGCCGGGGCACGGCGGAGCGGTGGTACGGGAGCGGCCCGGGCTGCGCCCCGGGCCCCGGCGGCGATCACGCGGCGGGGGTGCGGGGCGGCCGGGGGCCGGCGGGTCGGGGGCTCAGGCCCCGGGAAGGGCCGGACAGCGGCCCGGACACCGGCCGGGCGCGCTACAGGGTCCGGAGGTGTGGAGCCGCGGGGCGGGGTACGCGTTCGCGGTCATGGCTCGGAGCCTGTCAGCGCCACCGCCCGGGGTCAACCCCCGCCCATCCCCCCGGCCGAGGCCCACCACACCCCCGCTGACCTGCACCTTCACCCCGCCACCCGGCCGAAAACCCCTGGCCGGATTTCACGGCCCCGCAACGCCGCCGTGATGTCGCTCCGCCGGGGGGCGTGGGGAAACCCCCGACCGGGCCCCGAGCGGCCCCCGACCCGCCCCCGACCGGCATCATCGACGCATGACGAGAATGCCGGGCGACGGCCGGGGGGCCGCCAATGCCGCCGCCGTGTTGCGGACCGTGCTGGACCACGGGCCCGTCGCCCGGAGCGGGATCTCCGCCCTGTGCGGGCTGAGCCCCGCCGCGGTGTCGCGGCAGACGACCGGGCTGCTGCGGGCCGGGCTGCTGCGCGAGCTGCCCGGGCCCCCGGCCCACGCCGGGTCCGGGCGGCCGCGGGTGCCGCTCGACCTGCACACCGGGGCCGTCGGCGGGCCCGTCGCCGCCGGGCTGCACATCGGGGTGCCCTCCTCCACCTTCAGCCTCGTCGACCTGCGCGGCCGGACCCTGGCCCGCCGCAGCCTCCCCCACCACGCCGGGCGCAACGACCCCGCCCGCATCGCCGCCTCACTCCGCGGCTTCCTCCGCGACTCCGACACCGGCCGCCCCCTCCTCGGCCTGGGCGCGGCCCTCGGCGGCTGGGTCCGCCCCGACACCGGGACCGTCGTGCGCCACCCCGCGCTCGACTGGCACGACCGCCCCCTCGCCGACGAACTCGGCGGCGCCCTCGGGCTCCCCGTGCGGGTCGACAACCACGCCCGGGCCGTCGCGGCCGCCGAGGTCCTGTTCGGGCACCCGGCGGCCCGCCGCAGCCTCGTCCACCTGTTCATCGGCAACGTCGTCGACGCCGCGTTCGGCATCGAGGGCACCGTCCACCAGGGCCCCGGCTCCGCCGCCGGCGACGTCGCCCACCTCCCCGTACCCGGATCCGGCGCCGCCTGCGCATGCGGCCGTACGGGGTGCCTCCAGGCGGCCGCCTCCGACACCGCGCTCGGCGCCGAGGCCGTCCGGCGGGGCATCGTCCCCGATCCGTCCGTCCCCCTCCTGGCCGACGCCGCGGCCGCGGGCGACCCGCGCGCGGACCGGCTGCTGCGCGAGCGCGCCCGGGACGTCGGGCGGGCCGCGGCCCTGCTCCTCGACGTGTTCAACCCGGCCGTCATGGTCGTCACGGAACTCTCCAGCGTCCTGCACGACGCGTACCTCGACGAGATCCGCACCGCCGCCCTGGAGCTGTCCCGCGTGTGCGACGACCCCGCCCGGATCGTCGCCCCGCACGCCGGCCCGGCCGTACTCCCCCAGGCCGCCGCGGCGGTCCTCCTGGCCCCCCTCTTCCGGGACCCGGCGGGCGGCGCCCCGGCCCCCATCACAGGCCCCTCACCGGCTCCCACCCCACCTCCACCCCACCCCGACCCCACTCCCACCCCACCCCCGACCCCACAGCTCATCTGAGAGGGCGAGATCACATCCGGTGGTTCTGGTAACCGTCGAGTAGCCACCCCTAGCATTCGAGCCATGACGGTCCTGCCTGACGACGGGCTCTCCCTGGCCGCCGAATTTCCTGACGCGACACATGAGCAGTGGCAACGCCTCGTCGAGGGCGTACTGCGCAAGTCGGGCAAGGAAGTCACCGGCGAGGCAGCGGAAGCAGCACTGTCCACCAAGCTAGAGGACGGGCTCATCACCCGCCCGCTGTACACGGCGCGCCCCGACGCGGACGGCCCCGACACCGGCTTCCCCGGGTTCGCGCCCTTCGTACGGGGCGGCACCCCCGAGGGCGGCAGCGCCTCGGGCTGGGACGTGCGCCAGCGCATCGCGGGCAGTGATCCGGTACGGGTCAACGAGGCGGCCCTCGCCGACCTGGAGAACGGCACCACCTCCCTCTGGCTGACCGTCGGCCGGCAGGGCGTACCCGCCGGAGCCCTGGGCCGCGCCCTGCAGGACGTCTACCTCGACCTCGCCCCGGTCACCCTGGACGCCGGCGCCGAATACGCCGACGCCGCACGCGCGTTGCTCGCCCTGTACGCGGAGCGCGAGGTGGCCCCCGAGGCCGCCCGCGCCGCGCTCGGCATCGACCCGCTGGGCCACGAGGCCCGCACCGGCGAGGCCCTGGACACCGCCCCCGCCGTGGAGATCGCCCGCGAGGCGGCCGCGTCCTGGCCGGGCGTGCGCGCGCTGACCGTCGACGCCCTGCCGTACCACGAGGCCGGCGGCTCGGCGGCCGAGGAACTCGGCCTGTCCCTGGCCACCGGCGTCGCGTACCTGCGCGCCCTCACCGGGGCCGGCCTCGCCGCCGAAGCCGCCTTCGGGCAGCTGGAGTTCCGCTACTCCGCGACCGCCGACCAGTTCCTGACCATCGCCAAGCTGCGGGCCGCGCGCCGCCTGTGGGCCCGGATCGCCGAGGCCTGCGGCACCCCCGAGGCGGGTGCGCAGCGGCAGCACGCCGTCACCTCGCCGGTGATGATGACCCGCCGCGACCCGTGGGTGAACATGCTGCGTACCACCGTCGCCTGCATGGCGGCCGGTGTGGGCGGCGCGGACTCCGTCACCGTGCTCCCGTTCGACAGCGAGCTGGGCCTGCCGGACGCCTTCGCGCGCCGCATCGCCCGCAACACCTCGACCGTCCTGCTGGAGGAATCGCACCTGGCCCGGGTGATCGACCCGGCCGGCGGCTCCTACTACGTGGAGCAGCTCACCGACGAACTGGCCCACGCGGCCTGGGAGTTCTTCCAGACCGTCGAGCGCGCGGGCGGCCTGGCCGCCGCGCTGCGCTCCGGGCTGGTCGCGGAGCGGCTCGCGGCCACCTGGGCGGCGCGCTCGAAGAAGCTGGCCACCCGCCGCGAACCGGTCACCGGTGTCAGCGAGTTCCCGCTGCTGTCGGAGAAGCCCCTGGTCCGCGAGGCGGCTCCGGCCGCTCCCTCGGGCGGTCTGCCGCGGGTGCGGCGCGACGAGGCGTACGAGGCGCTGCGCGCCCGCAGTGACGCGCACCTGGAGGCCACCGGCGGCCGGCCGCGGATCTTCCTCGCGGCCCTGGGCCCGGCCTCCGCGCACACCGCGCGGGCGACCTTCGCGTCGAACCTGTTCCAGGCGGGCGGCATCGAGCCCGTGCACGACCCGGTGTCGGTCGACGCGGCGAACGCCGCCGAGGCGTACGCGGCGAGCGGCGCGGCCGGCGTGGCGGTGCTGTGCTCCTCGGACGCGCTGTACGAGGAGCGGGCCGCCGCGGTGGCCGCCGCCCTGCGCGGGGCCGGCGCGACGACCGTGTTCCTCGCGGGCAAGCCCGGCACCTGCGCCGACGCCGTGGACGAGTACGTGTTCGCCGGCTGCGACGCGGTCGCCGTGCTGTCCTCCGTACTCGACCGGATGGGAGTCGCGCAGTGAGCAGCATCCCCGATTTCTCCGAGCTCGCCCTCGGTGCGGCCCCGCGCGGCGCCACCGAGGACCAGTGGCGTGCCGCGGTGAAGGAGTCCACCGGCACCACCCCGGCCGACCTGCTGTGGGAGACGCCCGAGGGCATCGGCGTACAGCCGCTGTACACGGGCCGGGACCTGGAGGGCCTGGACTTCCTCGGGACCTACCCGGGTGCGGCGCCGTACCTGCGCGGCCCGTACCCGACGATGTACGTGAACCAGCCCTGGACGATCCGGCAGTACGCCGGCTTCTCCACGGCGGAGGAGTCCAACGCCTTCTACCGGCGCAACCTGGCGTCCGGGCAGAAGGGCCTGTCGGTGGCGTTCGACCTGCCGACGCACCGCGGCTACGACAGCGATCACCCGCGCGTGACGGGCGACGTCGGCATGGCGGGCGTGGCTATCGACTCGATCTACGACATGCGGCAGCTGTTCGACGGGATCCCCCTCGACAAGATGTCCGTCTCGATGACCATGAACGGCGCGGTACTGCCGGTTCTGGCCCTCTACATCGTGGCGGCGGAGGAGCAGGGCGTCTCGCCCGACAAGCTCGCCGGGACCATCCAGAACGACATCCTCAAGGAGTTCATGGTCCGCAACACCTACATCTATCCGCCGAAGCCCTCGATGCGGATCATCTCGGACATCTTCTCGTTCACCTCGCAGAAGATGCCGCGGTACAACTCCATCTCGATCTCCGGGTACCACATCCAGGAGGCGGGGGCCACGGCCGACCTGGAGCTGGCGTACACCCTCGCGGACGGCGTGGAGTACCTGCGGGCGGGCCGGGGCGCCGGGCTGGACGTGGACGCGTTCGCGCCGCGCCTGTCGTTCTTCTGGGCGATCGGCATGAACTTCTTCATGGAGGTCGCCAAGCTGCGCGCGGCGCGCCTGCTGTGGGCGAAGCTGGTCAAGCAGTTCGACCCGAAGAACGCCAAGTCCCTCTCGCTGCGCACCCATTCGCAGACGTCGGGCTGGTCGCTGACGGCGCAGGACGTCTTCAACAACGTCACGCGCACGTGCATCGAGGCGATGGCCGCGACGCAGGGCCACACCCAGTCGCTGCACACGAACGCCCTCGACGAGGCCCTCGCCCTGCCGACGGACTTCTCGGCGCGCATCGCCCGCAACACCCAGCTGCTGCTCCAGCAGGAGTCGGGGACCTGCCGGTCGATCGACCCGTGGGGCGGCAGCGCGTACGTGGAGAAGCTGACGTACGACCTGGCGCGCCGGGCGTGGCAGCACATCCAGGAGGTCGAGGCGGCCGGCGGCATGGCGCAGGCCATCGACGCGGGCATCCCGAAGCTGCGCGTGGAGGAGGCCGCCGCCCGTACGCAGGCGCGGATCGACTCCGGCCGCCAGCCGGTGATCGGGGTGAACAAGTACCGCGTGGAGAACGACGAGCAGATCGACGTCCTCGTCGTCGACAACTCCTCGGTGCGCGCGCAGCAGATCGCCAAGCTGCGGCGGCTGCGCGAGGAGCGCGACGAGGCGCGTACGCAGGACGCGCTGCGGGCGCTGACGAACGCGGCCGAGCGCGGCGCCGGCCAGGGCCTGGAGGGCAACCTCCTCGCGCTGGCGGTGGACGCGGCGCGGGCCAAGGCCACGGTCGGTGAGATCTCGGACGCACTGGAGAAGGTGTACGGGCGGCACGCGAGCCAGATCCGTACGATCTCGGGTGTGTACCGCACCGAAGCAGGCGAGTCCCCGTCCGTGGCGCGCACCCGTGCGCTCGTCGACCGGTTCGAGGAGGCGGAGGGCCGCCGTCCGCGCATCCTGGTCGCGAAGATGGGCCAGGACGGCCACGACCGCGGGCAGAAGGTCATCGCGACGGCCTTCGCCGACCTGGGCTTCGACGTGGACGTCGGCCCGCTGTTCCAGACCCCCGCGGAGGTGGCCCGCCAGGCCGTCGAGGCGGACGTCCACGTGGTGGGCGTCTCGTCGCTGGCGGCCGGCCACCTGACCCTCGTACCGGCGCTGCGCGAGCAGCTGGCGGAGGAGGGGCGCGAGGACATCATGATCGTGGTGGGCGGTGTGATCCCGCCGGCGGACGTCCCGACGCTGCTGGAGATGGGTGCGACGGCGGTCTTCCCGCCGGGCACGGTCATCCCGGACGCGGCCCACGACCTGGTGACGCGGCTGGCCGCGGACCTGGGCCACGAGCTGTAGGCGGCCGAGCGGATGCCCCCGAAGATCGACATCGACGTGTACGCGAAGGGCGTCCTCGACGGGAAGCGCGCGCACATCGCGCGCGCCATCACCCTCGTCGAGTCCACCCGGGCGGACCACCGCGCCCTGGCCCAGCGGCTGCTGACGGAGCTCCTGCCCCACACGGGCAAGGCGCGCCGGATCGGCATCAGCGGGGTGCCGGGGGTGGGCAAGTCCACCTTCATCGACGCGTTCGGCTCGATGCTGACGGGCCTGGGGCACCGGGTCGCGGTCCTCGCGGTGGACCCCTCGTCCACGCGTACGGGCGGCTCCATCCTGGGCGACAAGACCCGGATGGAGCGGCTCGCGGTCGACCCGGCGGCGTTCGTACGCCCCTCGCCGTCCGCCGGGACCCTGGGCGGGGTCGCGAAGGCCACGCGCGAGTCGATGATCGTGATGGAGGCGGCGGGCTACGACGTGGTCCTCGTCGAAACGGTCGGCGTGGGCCAGTCCGAGACCACGGTGGCGGGGATGGTGGACTCCTTCCTGCTCCTCTCCCTGGCCCGTACGGGCGACCAGCTCCAGGGCATCAAGAAGGGCGTCCTGGAACTGGCGGACGTCCTCGCGGTGAACAAGGCGGACGGCCCGCACGAGCGCGACGCGAAGGCCGCGGCCCGGGAACTGTCGGGCGCGCTGCGCCTGATGCACCCGGCGGACGCGGCGTGGACCCCGCCGGTGCTGACGTGCAGCGCGCGGGAGTCCTCGGGCCTGGACGAGGTCTGGAACCGCCTGGAGCAGCACCGGACGGTCCTGGAGACGGGCGGCCGCCTGGCGGCGAAGCGGGCGGCGCAGCAGGTGGAGTGGACCTGGTCGATGGTCCGCGACGAACTCCTGGAACGCCTCCGCTCGAACCCGGCGGTACGCGAACTGGCCCCTTCACTGGAGGCGGCCGTCCGCGCGGGCACGGTCACCCCGACGTCGGCGGCGGACCGGATCCTGGGGGCGTTCGGGGGGTGAGCCGCTGCCCTGGCCGGGCCCGTCAACGTGTCATGCGGAGGCGGGCTCGTCCGCGTCGTCCGGCTGGGGGTGCTGCTCCCGGAGGCTTGCCAGCTTCACGGAACGGGGCAGCCGGTCGACACCGCGGATGCGGTCGGGGCTCGTATCGACGTTGAGCAACGACAGGTTGGCCAGTCCTGCGAGGGCGGTGACGTCGAGGTCACCCTCCGCGGTGACGTCGCCGAAGAAGGTGCACCGTTCCAGCCCGGGGAAGATCGCGGGGATGCGTCGAACGGCCTCCTGGAGCCCCTTCTCCCCGGACCGGCAGTCGAGGAACAGATCGGTGAGGTCCGGCAGGGTCGCGTCCACGGGAAGTGCGTCGAACGCCGAGACCGGCAGAATGAGGCTGTCGAGCTCGCGCATACCCGCAATCGCCCGCAGGTCGAGATCCGGGGAGGCATCGAAGATGGTGAGCTGGCGGACGTTCAGTCCGCTGAGGGCGGAAAGGTCCTTCAGCTCCGCGCAGTTGCTGATGCCGACCACTTTCAGACCGGACTGGCCCGCCAGGCAGCCCAAGTCGGACAGGTCCGCGCCTTGGAACACGATGCGCCCGGGGCTCCGGTGGCCGAGGAACGCCGCCAGAGCCTCCGGAGACACGCCCCGCCTGACGTCCAGTTGGTCCACGGCCAGCCCGAGACGGTCGAGCTGGCGCAGGTGCTCGTCGGACCGGACGGTGTAGAGGAGGTCGTCCGGGTCCAGGAGCGCGATGACCTGGTCGGCGTAGTCGGCACTGTCGAAGCGGGACCAGCTCCACACGAGCTGCATGCGCACCTCGCGGAAGTCGTACCGGGCGAACTGCGCGAGGAAGGGGACCGCTGCTTCCGAGGCGACGTGCGAGGCCGCGATGACCGTGTGGTACGCATCGATGTCCTCGAGGTCCGCCGGGCCGGAAAGGAGGCCCAGGATCAGGGGGCCGACCTCGGCGAGGGCTCGCGCTTCCTCCTCGTCCCGCGGCGGAATGAGAGACTCGGTGCGCGCCTCCACCTCTGCCCGCATCTCGGGCGAGAGCGTGGTGGCGTGTTCGAGGCAGGCCGCCGCCAGCAGGTAGACCCGGGCCCTGGTGCGCCGGTCGGAGGAGTGGTCGCCGAGGTCCAGCAGGTCACGGAAGATCGCCACGCGCTCGGCGGGGCGGGCCAGGGCGACCGCCATGCGGATGACGTCCTCCCACTGGTCGTCGGCCGCGTGGGCGGTCAGCAGTCCGAAGTCGCCGTTCTCGACGGCGGCCCGGGCACCCAGGAAGTCCTGGAAGGTGCGGTGGACGAAGTCCACAGTCTCGGGGGCTGGCTCTCGGAGCAGGCCGCTGCGCTGGAGGAAGTGCTCGAACACCACGGGTGCTTCGCCGAGGGCCGCGGCTTCGGGGACTGCGGGCAGAGCCCGGGCGATGATGTCCTCGGCCCGTGAACGGTCCATTTCCGTACGGCCGTTCCTGATCAGCCAGTACGCGAGCCGCTGGAGCAGGTCGAGCTGCGGCTCTTCGCGGAGGTCCGGGAGGCGCATGTCGCGCTCGCGGTCGCGGCGGCTGAGCAGCATGGAGAGCGCGGCCTCGTAGAGGTCTCTGCGGCCGTGCGGGAGGAAGCCCCGCCGGTCGCGGTGGAGGGCGCAGATCAGCCCGCACATCAGGGGGTTGGTGGCGAGCCGGCCGAGGTCGGACTTGAGGCGCACGGCGCCGAGCAGCTGGCTCTCGTACGCCTCCAGCTCCGCGTCCTCGTCGGTGCCTTCGCGGGCCGCCGCGTGCCAGCGCCTGATGAACGTGGCGGTCTCGGCCGGGCCCATCGCGGACAGGGTCAGCTCGGTGAAGCCCTCCTCGGCCAGCCAGTCGATGCCGACGGCGGACGGGCGGGAGGTGACGAGCCAGCGGTTGTCGCCGTCGTACAGGTCCATCAGGTCCCGCAGCCAGGTCCGGGTGCGTTCGCGCTCGCGCTCGGGGACCTCGTCGATGCCGTCGATCAGGACCAGGCCGCGCCCTGTGGCGAGGACGCGGTGCGCCCAGCCGTCGGGCTGTCCCCCGCCGAGCGGGCAGCCCGCGGCGGTGAGGAAGTCCCGGGGCTCGGGGAGCCGGTCGCCGTGGCGGGTCAGGGTGCGCAGGGGCAGGACGAACGGGACGCGGTCGTCCAGGTACGCCATCTGCGGCGGTAGGTCCTGCCGGGCGGCGGAGACGGCCAGCCACTGTACGAGGGTGGTCTTGCCGGAACCGGCTTCGCCGCGCAGCAGAACCCGGCTGTTGTCCGCCAAGGCCCGGTCGGCGGGCTGCGGGGCGACGGAGGCGAGGTGCGCCCGCAGGTTCCTGAGGGCCTTGACGCTGTCGCCGGTGGCGCGGGCCACGCCGCCCGTCCCGTCGACGGTCCACCCCTCGGGCAGCTCCTCCGGCTTCCACGACCTGGCCGCCTCCAGGCTCAGGTACGCCGCGTCCAGCGGCCACCGGTTCGGGGTGTTGCCCAGGTCGATGCCGTAGATGGTGAGCTTCGCGTGCTTGCGGGCCACGTACGGGAGGTACTGCTCCTCGAACGCGGCGTCCTCCGCCCCCGGGAGGGGGTCGCGGCGGATGAGTTCGTCCACCTTGGCCGTCAGCTCGGCGATGCCCCGGGTCTGGGAGACCAGGGCGTGGGCGACGAAGGTGGAGCGCTGCGTGAAGAAGTGCAGGATGTGCAGGCAGGCGGCTTCGAGCAGGCGCTCGTAGAAGTACGTGCCGTCGGAGGTGAGTTCGCGTTCCGGGCGGTCGGCGGCGAGGCGGAGTTCCCGCGCGAAGGCCCCGGCGCCCAGCCGGACCGCGTCCAGGTCGGTGATGGTGAGGTCACCCAGGGCGTGCAGGGTGGTGGCGAGGGCGTCGGCCACCGCCTGTTGTTCGTCGGCGGCAACGGGGCGTTCGCCCGTGCGGAGGGCCTGGCGGACGAGTTTCCCCGCCAGGATCCGCAGGTCGGCTTCCGTCAGGGTGCGCTTCTCGCCGGTGAAGGAGACGTAACCCGAGATCCGGATCGGTTTGTCGACCAGGCCCGCGCCGGGGCCTTCGCCGGCGAAGAGTTTCCTGACGAGCGGGCCGATGGCCGCCGAGGCCAGCCTGGTGCCGATGATCCCGGGCTCCATGTCCGCGTCCCCCCGCGACGTCGTGTGTCCGTTGCGGAGGATCCTATGGCTCCGGGGGCGAGAGCCCTACGCGTCGACCAGCACCGGGTCCGGCGTGCCCAGGGCCGCGCGCAGCGTCCGGGTGCGGGCGGCGGGGTCGGTGGCGGACAGCAGGGCCGCGAGGACGGCGATGCGGGCCTGGCCGGCGCGGAGGGTTCCGGTGGGGACGGCTCCGGCCGCGACGAGGTCGACCGCGCCGCCGTGCGTGTAGATCTCGGTGACCGGGCCGGCGGCGACCCGGGTGGTCAGGGCGACGAGGACGCCGCGGGCGACGGCGGCCCGTACGGCTTCGACGATCTCGGGGGTGGCGTTGCCCGCGCCGGTGCCGATGAGGACGATGCCCTGGGCGCCGGCCTCGACGGCGGCGTTCAGCAGCAGCGGGTCGGCGTCGGCGTGGTGCATGACCATGTCGACGCGCGGCGGCAGCTCCGGCATGGCGGGCAGGGCGAGGGGGGCCGGGCGCTCGGGCTGGCGGAGCACGGCGACCTTGCCGAAGCCGATCTTGCCGAGCAGTTCCTTCGAAGGGTCCGCGAAGGCATCCAGGGCCACGGCCTGGGTCTTCACGGTGCCGCGGGCGGCGTGGACCCGGCCGGCGAAGGTGATCAGGACGCCCAGCCCCCGCGTGGTCGCGGCGGTGAGGAGGGCGTCGTAGAGATTGCCGGGGCCGTCGCCGTCGGCGGAGCCCATGGGGAGCTGCGAGCCGGTGAACACGACGCTGCGCGCGTCGTGGTGGTGCAGGTCGACCAGGAAGGCCGACTCCTCCAGGGTGTCGGTGCCGTGGGTGACCACGATGCCGTCGACGCCGGGGTCGGCGAGGACCTCGTGGACGGTGCGCAGCAGGGTCAGCTGGTGGGCGGTGGTGAGGCGGGGGCTGTTCACGCTGAACAGGTCGACGACCTCGACGCTGACGCCCTCGGGCAGCGGTGCGGTGGCCATGACCTCGCGGCCGTCCGCCTCGGCGGCGAAGCCCGAGCCCATCCACCGGCTGGCTATCGTCCCGCCGGTGCTGATGACGACGATGCGCCCCATGGCCACCCTTCCTTCATGTCATTCGTACAGATTTTCTGGAGGGGGCAATGATAGTGAGATCTACGCGCAATGCGATTGCGCGTTTGAGCCGAGCTGTAACAAAAGGCGAGTGATAATTGCGTGATGGACGCGATTGACCGTGAAATCTTGCGCGAGCTCCAGCGCGACGGCCGGCTCAGCAACCAGGAGCTCGCCCAGCGCGTGGGCCTGACCCCCTCCCCCTGCATGCGCCGGGTGCGGCAGCTGGAGCAGGACGGGGTGATCCAGGGGTACCGCGCGGTGATCGACCCCGAGGCGGTGGGCCGGGGCTTCGAGGTGCTGGTGTCGGTGGAGGTCCGCCGGGACCGGGACGCCGTCGAGGCCTTCGAGGCGGCCCTGCAGGACATCCCCGACGTGGTGGAGGCCTACCGGCTGTTCGGCAGCCCCGGCTGCCTGCTGCGCATCGCGGTCGCGGACCTGCGCGCGTACGAGCGGCTGTGGATCGAGCGGCTGACGGCGCTCGAAGGGGTCACCGAAGTCAACTCCCAGATCATCATGAAGCGCGTCAAGGACCCCACGGGCCTGCCCGTGTGAGCCGGCGCCACCCCTCCCGGCCTGCGGATATCACCGCGGGGCGGGAGGCGCACGGCGAGCGATAACCCTCCAATAAGGCCCCCGCATAGCTTCTGGAATCCAGAACGGATGCTCACACCAGAAGGGGGTGCCGCATGGACTTCCGGCTGCTCGGGCCGATCGAGGCCAAACGGGGAGGCGGCGCTACGATCCCGCTCTCCGGTTCGAAGGTGCACACGGTGCTCGCCGCGCTGCTGCTGTCCGAGGGGCGCGTGGTCTCCGATGCACGGCTCAGCGCGCTCCTGTGGGGGTGGGACCCGCCGGCCACGGCGAGCGCGCAGATCTACACGTACATGTCGAGGCTGCGCAAGCACCTCGGCGAGGAGATCGAGATCGTCCGGCGCCAGCCCGGCTACGTGCTGCGGGCGCCCGGGGCGTGGATCGACCTGACCGAGTTCACCCGGCTCGACCGGCTGGGCCGCGAGGCGCTCGCCGACCGGCGCTTCGAGGAGGCCGGGGCGCTGCTGCGCGACGCGCTGGACCTGTGGCGGGGAACCGCGCTGGCCAACGCCACCGAGCAGATGATCGAGGCGGAGCTGCCCCCGCTGGAAGAGGCGCGGATGATCGCGCTGGAGAGCCGGATCGAGGCCGACCTGGCCGTCGGGCGGCACGAGCAGGTGACCGCCGAGCTGACCGGGCTGGTCGCCGAGCACCCCGTACGGGAGCGGCTGCGCGCGCAGCTGATGACGGCCCTGTACCGCTGCGGGCGGCAGGCCGACGCGCTGCACACCTACTACGAGGGGCGCGCGGTCCTCGCCGACCAGCTGGGCGTGGACCCGGGCGAGGCGCTGGGCTCCACCTACCAGGCGGTGCTCGGCGGCGGACTGGGTCTGACCTCGGCCGCGCCCCGGGCGTCCGCCGCGGAGGGCGCTCCGGCGGCCGGGGCGGTGCCCGCGGGGCGGGCCGCGCCGTCGACGCTGCCCGCGCCCTACGGGGAGTTCACCGGGCGCGGGGCCGAACTGGCCGCGCTGCGCGAGCGGCTGACCCGGGAGGACGGCCGCCCGCGCCGGCTGCTGATCACCGGCATGGCCGGGGTGGGCAAGACGGCGCTCGCGGTGCGCGCGGCCCAGGACTGCGCCGCGCGCTTCCCGGACGGGCAGCTGTACGTGGAGCTGTGCCATCCGGACGGTGCCCCGAAGGAGCCCGCCGAGGTGCTGGTGCGGCTGCTGCGCGCCCTCGGGGAGCCGCCGCCGGCGGCGGCCGCGCAGGACCTGGAGGAGCTGGTGCGGCTGTACCGGACCCGGACCTCGGACGCCCGGCTGCTGCTGGTGCTGGACGGGGCTGTGGGCGACCGGCAGGTGGGACCGCTGCTGCCGGGCGGCCCCGAGGCCGCGGTACTGATCACCAGTCAGGCCCGGCTGGCCCGGGTGGCGGGCGCGGACACCACCGCGCTGACCCCGGTCGACGACGACGAGGCGATGGAGCTGCTGGCCTCGCTGGTCGGGCGGGACCGGCTGGAGGCGGACCCGGACGCGGCCGACGACCTGGTGGCGTACTGCGCGGGGCTGCCGCTGGCCCTGTCGGTGACCGGGGCCCGGCTCGCGGCGCGGCCGCACTGGCCGGTGGCCCGGCTGGCGGCCCGGCTGGCCGACCCGGACGGCCGGCTGGCCGAGCTGGCGTACGGGGACGTGAGCGTGCGCGAGGCGCTGGTGCACTGCGTGCGCCGGGTCGGCGGCCCGGAGCTGGCCACCCTGACCGGGCTCGCCGACTGGGACGGGGAGCCGTTCTCCGCCCAGTACGCGGCGCTGGTGCTGGGCACCGCGGAGGAGGAGGCGGAGTCGGCCCTGGACGCCCTGGTGGACGGCGCCCTGATGGAGCTGTCCGGGCTGGACGCCCAGGGCAGGCCGCTGTACCGGTGCAACGACCTGGTACGGCTGCTGGCGGCCTCGCTGACCACGCGGGACGCCTTCCCCTCCGCGGTGCGGTGAACCCGTGACGGGCCGGGCACCTACGGGCCGGGCACCTACGGGGCGGCGCTCACCAGGAGCTGTGGGAGCGCGGCTGGAAGGTGCCGGCCGGCCGCAGGGCGGGCTCGATGGTCTCCCGGACGATGGTCCACACGTCGCCGACGACCCGCTCGCGCGGCGGGCGCGGCGACCGGGAGAGCGCGTCGGCGGCGATGGCCCACGCGGAGGCGACCGCGGCGGTGGCCCGGACCTCGGCGGAGGGCTTCGCGGCCTTCGCCCGGGCCCGGCCCACGTCGATGCGGAACGCGAGCTCGGCGGCCTGGGCCAGCTGGACCTCGCGGATGAGCCGGTTGACGGGGAGCGCGAAGACGGCGGGCGAGAGCGGGTGTTCGTAGACCCGGCGGACCCAGGTGGAGAAGCGCAGCCGCTCCCGCTCCTCCCAGCCGCCGCGTGCGGCCGGGCCCGGGTCGTCCTGTTCGACGGCCTCCGCGATCCGGGTGAAGTAGGCCTCCAGGTCCTCGGCGGTCAGGCCCAGCAGGGTGGTGCCGGCCGGGGCCTGGGACGCGGGCCGGCCGTGGGCGGGGTGGGCGGCGATCAGCTCTTCCACGGGGAAGAAGGACTCGATGGTCATGGCTCTGCGGGCCTTTCGCTGAGGCGGTACCGGGGCGGTCCGGCGGGGACGGGGTGCGCGGCGGGCGCGGGTGCGGGTGTGGATGCGGTGCGAGTACTGATCCGGTGTGCGGGTGCGGGTGCGGGTACTGGTACTGGTGCGGGTGCTGGTTCCGGTGCGGGTGCTGGTTCCGGTGCGGTGCGCGGAGCCGGTGCGGTGCGCGGGTTCAGGCGGCGGTCGGCCGGTCGGTGTGGTGGTGGACGGGGCCGTGCGCGGCGGGTCCCGCCGGCCGGGCCAGTGCCACCGCGATCCCGTCGAACACCCGGAGGTCCTCGACGGTCCAGGCGGTGGTCCGGCCGCGGTGGGTGTGGGTGACCCGGACGGGGCCCGTGCGGGCCGGATGGGTTTCCAGCAGGCCGAGTTCGACCCCGGACAGACCGAGGCCGGTGGCCTTGACCACGGCCTCCTTCCGGGTCCAGATCCGGTGGAAGGCCGCGTCCCGTTCGGGCCCCTGGGGCAGGGCGGCCAGGTGGGCCCGCTCGGCGGGGGTCAGGTCCGGGTCGGTGGTCGCCGAGCGGCGTACGGGCCGCAGGGCCTCGGCGTCGATGCCGATCGCGGGGCCGGCGCCGAGCGCGAAGACCCCGCAGCCGTTCGTGCGGCTCGTGCTGAGGGCGAGCGGCACCGGCGGGACGACCAGCCGGGGCGGACCGTGGCTGCCGTCGCCGCAGCCGGGACAGGCGTCCCGGCCGAGCGCGATGTCCCGGGGTTCGAGGCGGAACAGCTCCCCGAGTGCCCGGCGGACGGCGGCGCGGGAGCGGACGAAGGCCGCGGCGTCGCGTTCCGCGGGCAGGGACAGCGCCCGCCGGAACTCCTCGGTGTCCAGCAGCGGCAGGTCGGCCGGATCGGTGTTCTCGGGCGGACGCCACCACCAGACGTGGGCCTCCCCCTGGGCGCCCAGGGCGCCGGCCGCGGCGATCGCCGCGCCGTGGGCGGGGTCCTCTTCCCTCAATGCCATGAAATCCTCCCTTCTTTGCCCCCGTCGAACGGTGCGGGAACTGCGGCCGGCCGGCGGATTTCACCGGGGACAAAGCCGCCCCATAAGCATTCGGCGGGCAACTATGTCCCGCCTATACCTATTTCCGCTGCCCGTTCGGGAGTGTTTTCCATAGGAATGTGATAGGGCGCGTCCGGAAACTGACTCGGGTCAAGGCTCATCTACCCCGAGGAATTCTTCATGCCAAGGACGCGAGAGCACACGCTTACCCTTCCCGTGACCGGTACGACGCCGGACGCCGTCACCCTCACCGACGCCGAGCGCGACGAGCTGATCGCCCTGGCCTCCCGGGTGCTGGCGGCCGGCCCGGCGCTGATCGACGAGCCGGCCTGGCTGGACACCGTCCGGGACGCCTCGGCGATGCTGCCCCGCCGGATCCTCGCCGAGCTGCGCAGATTCCGGCACGACGCCGGCCCGGACGCGGTGCTGCTGCTGCGCAACGTGCCGGTGGCGGCCAGCGACCCGCTGCCGGAGACGCCGAGCGTGCCCGGTTCCGTGGAGCGGGTGCCGGCCGTGGCGTCGGCCCTGGTCACGGCGGCGATGATGCAGCTCGGCGAAGTCATCGCCTATCGCAGCGAGAAGACCGGCGCCCTGGTGCAGAACGTCGTGCCGGTGCCGGGGAGCGAGAATTCCCAGAGCAATGCGGGATCGGTTCTGCTGGAACTCCACGTCGAGAACGCCTTCCACGACAACAAGCCCGACTACGTGGGGCTGCTCTGCGTGCGCGAGGATGCGACGGGCGATGCGAAGCTGTGCACGTCCTCGATACGGCGGGCGCTCCCGCTGCTTTCCGAGCGCACGGTCGCGGTACTGGCCGCGCCCCGGTTCCTCACCGAGCCGCCGCCGTCCTTCGGCGGCCTGAATTCCGTCACGCCGGCGCACCCCATCCTGGTCGGGGACATCGAGGACCCGAACATCCTGGTGGACTTCGCCGCGACGCACCCGCTGGACGACGAGGCCGCGGCCGCCATGTCCGAGCTGCGCGAGGCGCTCATGCGGACGATGTCGGCGCTGGCGCTGCGGGTCGGCGACCTCGCCGTGGTGGACAACCGGCTCGCCGTGCACGGCAGGACCTCCTTCACCCCTCGTTACGACGGCCAGGACCGCTGGCTGCACCGGGTGTACGCGCACCTGGACCACCGGCGCAGCCGGGTGGACCGCAAGGGCGGCGGGGCGGTGCTCGACTGAGGACCGGACCGCACGCACCGAAGGCCGGAGGGCCGGCCCCCGCGAGGGGGGCCGGCCCTCCGGCCGTGGCGGCCGCTACTGGCGCGAGCCGATGACGTCCGCGGGGCGGCCGGCCAGGGCGAGCCGGCCCGGGACCAGCGTGGCCAGGGCGGTGAGCACCACCGCGAAGCCCAGCACCCCGAGGTACATCCAGGGGTCGATGGACGGGGACGCGGAGCCGGTCATCCCGATGCTGAAGGCGGTGAGCACCGCGAAGGCGATGCCGGTGCCGAGCACGGCGGAGATGATGACCACCAGGGCGGATTCGATGCGGAGCATGCCCATCACCTGCCGGCGGGTGGTGCCGACGAGCTGGAGCAGGGCGAACTCGCGGATCCGGTCGGAGACCGACATGGCCAGGGTGTTGACCACGGCGATCGCGGTGAAGGCGATGATCAGGCCCATCGCCACGTAGTTGACCTCGGCGTTGGACTGCTGGACCTCGGCCTGCAGGTCCTCGACCTGGTCGCGGTCGAGCACACCGACGCCGGGCAGGGCGCCGACGGCCTTCTGCAGCTCGCCGCGGCCGGGCTTGCCCTCGCCGGCGGTCTTGACCAGCAGCGAGGAGGCGAGCGGGTTGTCGACGTGCTTGACGACCAGTTCGTGGGACATCGTCAGGTCGCCGAAGCCGAGCCCGCGGTCGTAGACGGCCGCGACGGTCAGCTCGGTCTCGGTGCCGTCGCCCAGGGTCAGCTTCAGCTTGTCCCCCGGCTTCTTGCCGAGGTTGTCGGCGGCGACGTCGCTGAGGGCGACGGACTGGGGTCCGAAGCCGTCCAGGGTGCCGGCGCTGACACCCGGGTCCCAGGTGTGGGTCAGGCCCTGCGTGGACACGCCCTGGGCCGGGTACTTCTCCAGGCCGACGCGCACGGAGGTGCGTACGACCTCGGTCACCGCGGTCACGCCGGCGACCCGGCGGAGGCTGTCCGCGGCCTGGGCGGGCACGCCGGGGCCGGCCGAGCCGACGACCCAGTCGGCCTTGTTGCCGGCCTTGGCCTGGGCGGTGGCCGCCGCGCCCATGGTGGTCTGGACGAAGAAGACCGTGCAGGCCATGCCGATCAGCAGGGCGAGCGGGGTGACCGCCGCCGACAGCCGCTTGGTGTTGGCGCGGGCGTTGGCGGTGGCCAGGTAGCCGCCGACCCGGGAGGCCCTGAGCGGGACCCCGAGGACGGCGACCGCGATCCGGGCGATCAGCGGGCCGAGCAGCGACACCGCCACCGCGAGGACCACGACCGACAGGAAGGTCACCGGGGTGGACGCCGGTTCGCTGCGCAGCGCCGAGAGGACCGCGAGCAGGACGATGCCGCCGACCAGGAACGCGGCGCCGGCGCCGAGCCGGCCCCAGGCGAAGTTCCGCTGCTCCATGGCCGCTTCGGACAGGGCCTCGGCGGGGCGGATGCGGGCGGTGCGGCGGGCGGAGATGCGTGCGGCCGCCCAGGCGCCCAGCAGGGCCGCGCCGATCGCCGCGAAGAACGGGAAGACGCTGAAGGTGACTTCGAGGGTGTCGGGGATCGCCTTGAAGCCGACGAACTTGCCGTGCAGCCAGTAGGCGATGGGCAGGCCGGTGACCGAGCCGAGCACACCGGCGAGGGCGCCGACGATCAGTGCCTCGCGGCCGATGAGCTGGCGGACCTGCTTGGGCGTCGCCGCGATGGCGCGCAGCAGGGCCAGTTCGCGGTAGCGCTGCTGGATGGACAGGGCGAAGGTGCCGACGACCACGAGGATCGCGACGAGCAGCGAGGTGCCGCCGATGGCGCCGCCCATGGAGACCAGCTTGATGCGGGCCTTGGCGGCGTCGAGGAACTCGACCGGGCCGCGCTCGCCGCCGGTGACCACCTGGGCGGTGGTGCCGTCGAGGGCCTTCTTCACCTGCGCGGAGAGGTCCCCGGTGGACACGCCGGGCTTGGCCAGTACGCCGACCACGGCGACCTGTCCGGCGCGGCCCGAGAGCCGCTCGGCCTCGGAGTCCGAGAAGAACAGCGAGGTCTGCTGTTCCAGATCGCCTCCGGCGGGCGCGGCGATGCCGCTGACGCGGTACTTGCGGGGGGAGCCGGTGGCCTGGACGGTCAGTTCGGTGCCGGGCTTGATGCCGGCCCGGCGGGCGAGTTCGCGGTCGACGACGACCTCGTCGGCGCCGGCCGGGGCGGCGCCCTCGGACAGGGTGAAGGGGGTCAGGGCCGCGGAGGTCCAGGAGTGGCCGTAGGAGGGCTTTCCGTTGACGCCCTGGACGACCTGGCCCTTGGGGCTCACCGCGTAGGCCGGGAAGGTGACCTCGGGCAGGGCGGCCTTGACGCCGGGCAGCGAGCCGAGGGTGGCGGCGGTGTCGGCGGGCAGCCAGACCCGCTCGCCGAGCGGCTTCTCCTTCTCCTTGGTCTTGGTCTTGTCGCCCTTGTTCTTGACGGTGACCTGGTGGACGTTCTGGTCACCGCCGACGATCACCGGGGCACCGGCGTAGCGCTCGGTGCCGATCTCTCCTCTTAAACCCGTCTCCAGGAGGATGCCGCAGGCCGTGACGAGCGCGGCGGCGCAGAAGAGGGCGAGGAAGGCCCCGATGAAGCCGCCCTTGCGGGCGCGCAGGGTCTGCAGGGCATAGCGCAGCATCAGGCCCACGCTCCCAGGTGGGTCATGCGGTCGGCGACGCGGTCGGCGGTGGGGGCGTGCATCCGGTCGGCGATGCGGCCGTCGGCGAGGAAGAGGACGGTGTCGGCGTAGGAGGCGGCGACCGGGTCGTGGGTGACCATGACCACGGTCTGGCCGGTCTCGTCGACGCAGGACCGCAGCAGGGAGAGGATCTCCTTGGCGGTGACGGTGTCGAGGGCGCCGGTGGGCTCGTCGCCGAAGATGACGTCGGGGCGGGTGATCAGGGCGCGGGCGATGGCGACGCGCTGCTGCTGGCCGCCGGAGAGTTCGGCGGGCCGGTGGGTTGCGCGGCCGCCCAGGCCGACGCGGGTGAGGATCTCCTCCAGCCAGGCCGGGTCGAGGCGCTCGCCGGCCAGGCGGAGCGGAAGCTCCACGTTCTGGCGCACCGACAGGGCCGGGATGAGGTTGAAGGCCTGGAAGACGAAGCCGATGCGCTCGCGGCGCAGCTTCGTCAGCTGGGTCTCGTTCATCCCGCCGAGTTCGGTGTCTCCGATGTAGGCCTTGCCGCTGGACGGCTTGTCGAGACCGGCCGCGCAGTGCAGGAAGGTCGACTTTCCGGAACCGGAGGGTCCCATCACGGCCGTGAACGAGCCGCGTTCGATGCCGACCGAGACCCCGTCCAGGGCGCGTACGCCGCGTCCGCTCTTTCCGTACTCCTTCACGACCCCGTCCAGGCGCAGCGCGAACCCGGGGGATCCGGTGCTGCTCTGCCCACGGAGGCTGTTCGTCTGGGTCCGCATGCGCGACCAGTCCTTCCCATGCGTTTGAGGGGGGTTTGTCAGCAGCCCCATCCGCCCAAGGCGGCGGATGCAACACGCCGATCCTTGAGGGCGGGTCTATATTCCCTCTACGCGAGAAGGCCCCGGGCGCCGGTTTCCGGCCGGGGGCGGTGCCCTCCGGCCGGAACCGTGCGGTCCGGGGCCGTTCGGTGAGCGGGGAGAGCGGTCAGCGGGGGCGGCGGCGGCCGCGGGTGAGGCGGTACGCGAGGGCGGCGAGGGTGGCTGCGGCGCACAGGGCGTAGCAGGCGACGACCCAGGCGGCGGGGGTGCGGCCGGCGCCGAGTCCGTGGACCAGGCCGGCGGCCCAGCCGGCGTACGCGGCGCCGTGCAGGACGCGGAAGGGGCGGATCCAGCGGCGGGTGGCGAAGACGCCCCGCCACAGGCCCGTGAGCAGGGCGAGGACGAAGAGCTGGGCGGCCAGGGTGCCGAGGTCGACGAGGAGGTCCCCGCTCCCCCAGCCGAGTACGGCGTCGGCCGCGCCGATCTTCTGCCCGGCGACCTTGACGCCGATGTGGACGAGGAGGAAGCCGACGCCGGCCAGGCCGGCCGCGCGGTGCAGGAGCTGGGCGAACTGCCGCTGGGCGGGGGTGAGTACGTCGCGGAAGACGGTGGCGAGGCCGAGCATCACGGAGCCGGAGAGCGCGACGAGCGCGAACACGCCGGCCATCCGGTCCAGGAACTCCTGGACGGCGCCGCCGGCGAGGGGGCCCGCGCACAGCAGCAGGGCGACGACGAGCAGCCCGCCGGTGACGGCCGCGGCCCCGGGGGCGGGGGTGTGCGGGGGCCCTGGCCGGGCGGGGGCGGGGGCCGGGTCGGCGGGGCGGGTGACGGTGGGCTGAGCCATGGGAGCTCCGGGAAGGGTCGGTCCTCCGTGCGGGGAGGCGGGGTCTGCCGGTCGGGCCCGGCGGCCGGTCGGTTCGGGTCGGGCGGGCGGTTCGGCCCCGGGGCCGAACCCCGCTGCGCGGAGCGGGCCCCTCCCCGCCCTTCCACCGTTCCCAGGGGCTCCGCCCCTGACCCCGGTCCTCAAACGCCGGACGGGCTGTGGACAGCCCCGCCGGCGTTTGAGGCACGGGGGTCCGGGGGCGCTGGGGGTTCTGGCGGGGGCGGGCTACGCGGGGCGGTGGCGGTGGACCGGGCCGAGCGGGGAGCCGTCCACCGGGCGGGCCAGGGAGGCCGACCAGTTGCCGTCCAGGTCGAGGTCGTCGATCTGCCAGCGGCTGACCTCGCCCTGGTAGCCGTGCTCCACCTCGACCGGGCCGGGCGTGCCCGGGGTGACGTCCAGGGCGTTGAGGTCGATGCCGAGCAGCCCCAGCCCGACCCCCTTGAGCACGGCCTCCTTGCGGGTCCACACCCGGTGGAAGGCGGCGGTCCGCTCCGGCCCGGCGGGCAGCGACAGGATGTAGGCGTGCTCGGCGGGGGCGAGGACGACATTGGCGAGGGAGCCGGACTCCACGGGCCGCAGCGCCTCGACGTCCACGCCGATCCAGTCCCCCGCGTGCAGGGCGAGCACCCCGCAGCCGCTGGTGCGGGTCAGGCTCACGGCGAGCCCGACGGCGGGGCTCGCCACGGCCGGCGGGCCGTGCTCCAGGTCTCCGCAGCCGGGGCAGACGCGGCGGCCGAGGGCCACCGTACGGGCCTCCACCCCCAGCAGCTCGCCGATCGCGCGCCGGGCGGCGGCCCGGGTCCGGATGAACGCGGCGGCGTCCTTCTCGGCCCGGTAGCGGCGGGCGCGTACCTGCTCGACCTCGTCCAGCAGGTCGAAGTCGGCCTGGTCCACCCGGTCTTCGAGCGGCCACCACCACACGTGTGCCTCGCCCGTGGCGCGCAGTCTCGCGGCCTCCCGTGCGGCCGTTGCGGGCACGGGCAGTACACCGGTCGTGGCGGTGTGGTCGATGCGGCCGCGCACGGCGGTCAGGGTCTGGCTCGTCATCGGGTCCTCCTCTCCCCCTTGAGGGCGTTGTCAGGTCAGTCCGCCCAGGCTCAGGAGCAGGTCCTTCACCTCGGTGGCGTGGTAGCGGGGCCGCTCCAGGGACGGGTCCGAGCAGAGCAGCACGGGCGCGTCCCGGTCGTCGCCGGGCAGCCTCCCGTGGCTGCCGCGGACGCAGCCCGGGTCGAGCGGCACCACCTGGAGCGGTGCGCGCATCCCCGCCTTCTTCTTCAGCACCGCGAGGGCCGCCTTCGCCTTGACCGCCGGGTCGGCGGGGTCGAAGAACAGCTCGGCCGGGTCGTAGCCCGGCTTGCGGTGGATCTCGACGCCGCGCGCGAAGTCCGGGGCGCGGGCGTCGTCGAGCCAGTAGTAGTACGTGAACCAGGCGTCGGGTTCCGAGACGGCGACGAGCTCGCCGGCGTTCGGGTGGTCGATGCCGTGGTCGGCCTGCTGGGAGCGGTCCCAGATCTCGTCGACCCCGTCCAGGGACTTCAGTACGTCGCGCACGCGCGGGACGTCGGCCGGGTCGGCCACGTAGACGTGGGCGGCCTGGTGGTCGGCGACGGCGAACGCCCGGGAGGTGTACGGGTCGAGGTACTCCATCCCGCGCTGGGTGTAGACGGACAGCAGGCCCTCGCGGCGCAGCGCGCGGTTGATGTCGACGGGCCGGCTGACGGGCGAGATGCCGTACTCGCTGAGGGCGACGACGGTGGTGCCGCGGTCGCGCAGGTCGGCGAGGAGCGGGCCGAGGGCGGCGTCGGCCTCGCGGGCGGCGCGGACGGCCTCGGGGCTGTCGGGGCCGAACCGCTGGAGGTCGTAGTCCAGGTGCGGGACGTAGATGAAGGACAGGTCGGGGTCGCGGGTGTCGGCGACGTGCCGGGCGGCGCCGGCGATCCACCGGGTGGAGGTGAGCGAGGCCGTCGGACCCCAGTAGTTGAAGAGCGGGAACTCGCCCTGGGCGGCCGTCAGTTCGTCGCGCAGGGCGGCGGGGACGGTGTAGCAGTCGGGGGCCTTGCGGCCGTCGTAGTGGTAGACGGGGCGCGGGGTGAGGACGGTGTCGACGTCCGCGCCCATGGCCCACCACCAGCACAGGTAGGCGGTGGTGTGGTCCGGGTCGCGGCGGCGGGCGGCCTGCCAGACCTTCTCGCCGGTCACGAGGGCGTTGTGCTGGCGCCACATCATCACTTCGCCGTGGTCGCGGAAGTACCAGCCGTTGCCGACGGCGCCGTGCTCGCGGGGCAGGGTGCCGGTGGTGAGGGTGGCCTGGACGGTGGCGGTGACGGCGGGGAACACGGTGTCGAGCGCGGCGGCGAAGCCCTGCTCCCCGATGGCCCGCACGTTCGGCATGTGCGGCAGCAGCCGGGGGGTGAGGCCGACGGTGCACAGGACGGCGGTCTTGCGCCGCCGGCCGGAGGGGGTGGGGGCGGTCATGAGCCGGGCTCCTTCTGCGCGGCGGGGGCGGTCGGGACCGGGGCGAGCGCGGTGAGGCCGAGTGCGGTCAGCTCACCTGCCGTCCAGGCGAGTTCGGCGGCGATGCCCCGGGCGAGGCCGGCGGCGCCGACGGGCCGGGCCGCCTCGGGCAGCACGGACCAGGTGTACGTCTCCACCTCGACGTGGTCGGTGACGGCGCGGTCCCCGCCGAACAGGGTCCGCAGGGTGTCGCGCAGCACCGGCCGGGTGGAGGCCAGCGGCGGGGCGGGCTCCTCGTGCAGCGGCACGTGGTAGTGGATGCGCCAGGGCGCCTTGCCGGGCAGGGCTCCGGCCAGGGCGGGCCCGAGGTCGTCGGAGCCGTGGAGGCCGGTGCCGTCGGGCCCGGCCTCGCGGGTCTGGTGCAGGAAGCGCGGCTCGGCGAAGGCGGCCAGGGCCTCCCGGACCCGGGGGTCCTGCGGGTCGGTGGCCTCCAGGGCGCTGGAGGCCTGGAGCTTGACGACCTGGAGTCCGGCGGCGAGCAGCCGGCCGACGGCGGTGCCGGGGTCCTCGTGCGCGACGGCGAGGTGGCAGGCGTCCAGGCAGAGCCCGATCCGGTCGTGGTCGACGCCGGAGAGCACCGCGACGGCCTGCTCGGTGGTCTCGGCGACGCAGCCCGGCTCGGGCTCGACGGCGACGCGCACGGTGCGTCCGGTCTCGGCCTCGATCCGGGCGAGTCCGGCGGCGAGCGCGTCGAGGTTGCGGGCGGCGGCGGCCGTGCGGGTGCGCGACCAGGCGGTGCGCCAGGCCAGCGGCAGGGTGGAGACGGAGCCGCGCTCGGCGTCGTCGGGCAGCAGTCCGGCGAGGATCCGGGCCAGGTTCAGGGTGTAGTCGAGGCGGGCGGGCTCGGACCAGTCCGGGTAGTACACGGCCCGCTTGACCACGGGCGCGTGGAAGCCCCGGTAGGGGAAGCCGTTGAGGGTCACCGTCTCCAGTCCGCGGGCGGTGAGCTCGCCGCGCAGCCGGGTGACGGCGGACGGGTCGGCGGCGAGGGCGGCGGCCGCGTCCACGGGCAGCCACAGGCCGAGGCCGACGAGGGGCTCGCCGGCGGCCCGGCGGACCGGTTCGGCGTACGCGTCGAGCTGGGCGGTGATCCCCTCCAGGGTTTCGGCGGGGTGCACGTTGGTGCAGTAGGCGAGGTGGACGACGGTGCCGTCCGGGTGGCGGAAGCGCATCAGGCGTTCCTTCCTCCTGATCAGTTTCCGCCGCGGGCGATGGAGTTCCCCGCGAAGAGGCCGGCGGCCTGGACGTCGGTGTAGCCGTCGAGGCCGAGGCGGCCGGACTGGGCGTAGAAGGCGACCGGGTTGCGCCACAGCACGCGGTCCACGTCGTCCTCGTCGAAGCCGCCGGCGAGCATGGCCTCGGCGGTGGCGCGGGTGAGCAGGGGGTCGCTGTGGCCCCAGTCGGCGGCGGAGTTGACGAGGATCCGCTCGGTGCCGTGCTCCTTGAGGATGGCGACCATGCGGTCCGGGGTCATCTTGGTGTCGGGGTAGATGGAGAAGCCCATCCAGCAGCCGGAGTCGCGGACCTCGCGGACGGTGACCTCGTTGAGGTGGTCGAGGACGACGAAGCCGGGGTCGATGCCGGACTCGCGGATCACGGCGAGGGAGCGTCCGGTGCCGCCGGCCTTGTCGCGGTGCGGGGTGTGGACGAGGGCGGGCAGGGCGAACTCGACGGCGAGGGCGAGCTGGACGGCGAAGGCGTGGTCCTCGGCCTCGGTGACGGTGTCGTAGCCGATCTCGCCGACGGCGACGACCCCGTCCTTGGCGAGGTAGCGGGGCAGCAGGTCCAGTACGGGTGTGCAGCGCGGGTCGTTCGCCTCCTTGGGGTTGAGGCCGATGGTGCAGTGGTGGCTGATGCCGAACTGGGCGGCCCGGTAGGGCTCCCAGCCGAGGAGGGCGTCGAAGTAGTCGGTGAAGCTGGCGGGTGAGGTGCGGGGCTGGCCCAGCCAGAACGCGGGCTCGACCAGCGCGCGCACGCCGGCGGCGTGCATCGCCCGGTAGTCGTCCGTGGTGCGGGACGTCATGTGGATGTGCGGGTCGAAGATGCGCATGGTCGGGCTCCGGTAGGGGTTGGTGGGGCGTCAGTTGTCGAGGGTGGCCACGAGCCACAGGTCCGCGGGCACGGTGCGGTCGGCCGCGCGCCGTTCGGCGGCGAAGCCGTGGGCCATCCGGGCGAGTTCGGCGTCGCGGCGTTCGTGCAGGCCGGCCACCTTGGCGAGGGGGATGCCGGTGAACAGGCACTTGAGGACGGCCTGGCGCCAGCGGTACTGGTCGAGGTGGGCGCGGGCGTAGGGGCCGAGGGCGGCGGCGATGAGCCGGTTGTCGTTGGTGCGCAGGGCGTCGTCGGTGAGGTGCGCGGCGCGGTCGCCGACCGGCAGGAACGGCAGGGCGCGCAGGACGCCGCGGCGTTCGGCGGCGTCGCCGTGCGCGTACCGCTCGGCGGCTTGGGCGGTCAGGGCGGCGCCGGTGGTGCCGTACCGGGTCAGGGCCAGCAGCAGGAAGGTGCGTACGGCGTCCTCGACGGCCCAGTCGGCCCAGCCGGGCAGGGGGCCGCGGCCGTACTCGCGTCCGGCGGCGGGGAAGCGCCGGTCCAGGGCGGTGTGGCCTTCGGCCGCGACGGCGTCCTCGGCGGCGGTGAGGCGGCTGCGGTGTTCCTGGTCGAGGACGGAGCGCAGGGACTCCCGGAGGGTGCGCAGGGTCAGCGCGTCGTGCACGGCGCTGTCCGCGAGGGTGGCGGCGGGCGGGGCGAGGGTGGGAGCGGTCATACCGGTACGGCCTCCTTCTGTGGGGTCTGCCGCTGCGGCCGCCGGCCGGCGGCGGCGTGCAGGAAGGCGATGCTGTGGCGGGCGTACTGCGCTCCGGCGTGGCTGTGGCGCGGGAGTTCGACGGAGACCAGGCCCCGGTAGCCGGCGTCGGCGAGGGCGCGCAGGACGGGCGGGAAGTCGATCTCCCCCTCGCCGAAGGGGAGGTGCTCGTGCGTGCCCCGGCGCATGTCCTCGATCTGGACGTGGGCGAGGCGGTCGGCGGCCAGGGCCACGCAGTCGGCGACGGGCCAGGGTTCCAGGCAGCGGCAGTGGCCGAGGTCCAGGGTGAGGCGGAGGCGGTCCGGCCGGCCGAGGTCGGCCAGCAGTCTGCGGTAGCCGGCGAGGTCGGCGACGAGCATCCCCGGCTCGGGTTCGAAGGCCAGGTCGATCCCGGCGGCCTCGGCGTGCCCGAGGGTTTCGGCGCAGCCGTCGAGCAGCCGCTGCCAGGCCCGTTCGCGGGTGGTGTCCGGGTCGGGGGTGCCGCTCCAGAAGTGCACGGCCCCGGCGCCCAGGACCTCGGCGATGCCGACGGCCCGGCGCAGCAGGTCGAGGCGGAGCGCGCGGCCCGCCGGTTCGGCGGACAGCAGGGTGGGCCGGTGCTTGCGCCGCGGGTCGAGGAGGTAGCGGGCGCCGGTCTCGATCACGACGTCCAGGCCGGTGTCGTCCAGGGCCCGCCGGATCCCGTTCAGGCGTGCCGCGAGTCCTGGTGCGTACGGGTCCAGGTGCTGGTGGTCCAGGGTCAGTGCGACGCCCTCGTACCCCAGGTCGGCGAGGAGGCGCAGGGCGTCGTCGAGGCGGTGGTCGGCGAGGCCGTTGGTGCCGTACGCGAAGCGGAGCGCGGCGGGTGCGCTCATGTCGGGGAGACCTTCCGGGCGAGCCCGCGCGCCACCGGGAGGGCGGCGGCGAGCGCGGTGGCGAGTCGGGGGGCTCCGGCCCGGGCCGCCAGGGCGGCCTGGAGGGGCAGGAGGGCGTGGATGCCGGCGCCGACGGCCCGCCGCACCTCGGGAGCGGCGGGGCGGCGGACGGCCCTGGCGAGGGCGGCTCCGTAGCCGGCGCCGTAGAGGGCGAGGGCGGCGCCCTGTACGGGTCCGGTGCCGCGATGGAGGGTGCCCGCGGCAGCGGCGGCGGAGGCCAGCGCGGTCAGGGCCGCCTCGTGCGGCGGGGCGCCCGCGACCTCGTGGCGGCTGAGCCGGGTGAGGGCCAGGGTGTGGCCGGCGACGGCGGCGGCCGGTGCGAGGGCCGGGCGGGCGGGGCCGGGGCCGGTGCCGTGCAGGACGTCGAGGCCGCGGGCGGCGGCCATGACGGCGGGCCCGAGGGGGGTGTTCTTGGCCCCGAGGTCGTAGGCCCACACGGCGGCGGCCAGGGGCAGGGTCCGGGTGAGGACGGTGCGCGGCCCGCCGGCGAGGGCGGCGGCGCCCAGTCCGGCGGCGGTGAGCGCGGCGGCCGTGGCCAGGGCGGCACGGGGGCTGATCCGGCCGGACGGCAGGGGCCGTTCGGGCCGTTCGGCGGCGTCCTGCTGCCGGTCGGCCCAGTCGTTGAGGGCCATGCCCGCCCAGTAGAGGCAGACGGAGGAGCCGGCCAGGCCCAGGGTGCGGGGGCCGGTGCCGCGGCCCGCGGCCAGCGCCCCGGCGAGGACGTCGCCGGGGACGGTGATCGCGGCGGGCGCCCGGAGCAGCTCGGCGTAGGCGCGCAGGGTGCGGCGGGCCCGGAAGGCCCGGCCGGGGAAGGGCGGCAGGCGCAGCGGCCCGCCGGGGGCGGTGGTGCGGGGGGCGGGGCGGGCCGCCCGCCCGGCCGCGGCGTCGTTCGCGGCGGGGCTCAGGGCCGGGCCTGCTGCGGGGGTCACGGCCGGGCCCCGCTCAGCGGGTCCGGTCCGACCTGCGCGGGGGCGGTGGCCGGGGCGGTGGCCCAGGCGCGCAGGGTCTCGTACTGGAGGGTGAGGTTGTGCTCGGCGGAGCCGGCCGGGTCCTTGAAGAAGAAGCCGAGGGCGGCCAGCGCCCCGGCCTCGCCGCGCCGGGCGGCCAGCGCGGTGAGCCGTACGAGGTCCAGGACCAGCGGGGCGGCGAGCGCGGAGTCGCAGCCCTGCCAGGTGAACTGCATGGTCATGCGGACGCCGAGGAAGCCCTCGAAGGAGATGTGGTCCCAGGCGGTCTTCCACTCCCCCATCTCGGGGACGTTGTCGATGTGCGTCTGCCCCTGGACGGCGTGCCCGACGGTGTCCTCCAGGGCGCGCTGCTTGGACTCGGTCTTGGAGCGGGCGGCGGCCGGGTCGGCGAGGGTGGCGCCGTCGCCGCCGCCGAGGAGGTTGGTGCCGGACCAGGAGCGCAGGCGCAGCGCGCGCTGGGTGAACATGGGCGCGAGGGCGCTCTTGACGAGGGTTTCGCCGGTCTTGCCGTCGCGGCCGGCGTGCGGGACGCGGCGCAGCCGGGCCAGTTCCTCCAGGGCGGGCAGGGCGGCGCCCGCCGAGGGGGTGAAGTTGACGTAGGAGCAGCCGGCGGTGAAGGCGGCGTAGGCGTAGAGGGAGCTGGCGGGGAGGGTCACCGTGCCGGCGGCGAGGCCCGCTTCGAGGGCGGCGAGGTCCAGGAAGGCCGGGTCGGGTTCGGGCAGCGGCTCCGTGGAGGAGACGTTGACCACGACGACCTGTTCCAGGGCGTGCCGGTCGCGGAAGGCGGCCATGTCCTCGGCGAGGCGGGCGGCGGTCTCGGACTGGGACTCGCCCGGGCGGGGGGATCCGTCGCGGATCTCCAGCTCGGCGGCGGCCAGCGGGGTGTCCAGCGCCCCCAGGACGGACGCGGGCAGCACTCCCGCGTCCACGAGCTGCCGGGCCCTCGCCGACAGCGGTGTGCCGACGACGTCGTGGCCGCCGAACACCAGGTCGGCGAGGGCCGGGAGGGGTGCGTCCGCGAAAGAGGGGGTTTCGGTGACGCACCCGACGGGGGAGGCGGCACCCGCGACGACGGCGGCGGCGCCGGCGACTGCGGCCGTGGCGACCGAGCCTCGCGCGCCGACCATCCAGACGCCGATTCGGGGTGCTGATCCGGTCGTGTCTCGCATGGTGTGCCAATCCTCCTGAGCCATAAGGAACGTGGTGCCGGGGTGTGGGGTCCGGGACCCGTCCGGTACGGCGGACGGGCCCGGGGCGGTGGCTACTTGCCCAGGTCGGCCGGGTAGGGCCAGACGTCGAACGCCGCGGTGACCTTGGCGTCCGAGCGGCACAGCCACTTGGCGGTGACCTTGTTGACCGTGTGCCGGGGCAGGTGCTTGTTGTCGTTGGCGTCGTTGACCGGCTTGCCGATCGACTGGAGCTCCCAGGCCATGCCGGTGAGGCGGTTGATGTGCGCCCAGAAGCGGCGGTCGATGTCCAGCAGCTGGAAGGACTGCAGGTAGGCGTGCCAGCGGTGGTAGGCCTGGGTGGGGGTGGGCGGCGTGTAGTTCATCATGTGGACCTTGTTGCCGGCGGGGCGGCGCGGGTCGAACAGGGTGCCCTGGCCGAACTCCTGGAAGGCGAAGACGAGGCCCTTGGGGTCGCGGCCGTACCACTTGTCGTAGACCTTCTTCTGCTCGCGGGAGAGCAGTTCGAAGTGGGCGCGGTTCGGCTGGATGATCTCCGTCCAGCTGCGCGGGTAGCGGCCGCCCTTGCGGGTGGCGACCCAGGCGTCGTACGACTTGGTGAACCCGCCGAAGGGGGCGGTGATCGCCCCGACCGCGGCCTTCATCTCCGCGCTGGGGTTGTAGTACGACATCTCGTCGTAGTCGTACCAGAACTCGCTCGCCCAGCGGTCGCCCACCAGGCCCTCGACCTTGGGCAGCTCGGGGCGGTGGCGGCCGTGGGCCGCGGCCGGCGCCGCGCCGACGAGGCCGACGGTGGCTGCGGCTCCGGCGACGCCGACGGCGGTCCGCAGGACGCTCCTCCGGTCCATGGAGTTGAGCGGCATGGTCGTGCTCCTTCGGGGTCTGGCGCGGATGCGGACGGGCATTCGGGGGACTGCGATGACCTGTACTTTTCCGTGGCCCGCTATGGCCGCTCTATACGTTCCGTACGTCTGTCCGGGCCCCCGGGAACGCGGCCGCGCAGGCCCCCTGGGCGGGGGCCTGCGCGGGTTCGGGCACGGGTGCGGGCCGGTACGGGTACGGGCGGGTACGGGTACGGGCGGGTACGGGGGGCGGCTACGCCTCCAGGGGGTTGCGGCGCAGGGCGGGCGAGAGCAGCGCGGCGAGCGTGGTGAGGCCCATGGCGGCGCCGAGGCCGAGGACGGTGCGGGTGGGCCCGTACGCCTCCAGGGCGAAGCCCGCGGCGACGGGTCCGGCGGCCATGGCCCCGCCGCCGACCAGCATGGCGAGGGAGTTGGCCCTCCCCCGCATCCGGTCGGGGGCGACGCGGACCATGAAGACCCCGCCGGCGACGTTGAAGACGCCGCCGACGTAGCCGCTGGCCGCGAAGAGGGCGCCGAGCGCGAAGGGGTCGCGCAGGAAGGCGACGGGCACCATGAGCGCCGTCCAGACGGCCAGTCCGCCGAGGACCAGGGTGCGCAGCGAGAACCGGGTGGCCCACCAGCCGCCGCTGATGGCGCCGACGAGCCCGCCGGCCCCGCTCAGCGAGAGGACGAGGCCGATCTCGAACTGTGAGCCGCCGTTCTCCTGGATCCCCGTCATCACCGCGAGGTTGAGGCCCTGGAAGAGCAGGTTGGAGACGGCCACGGCGGCCATGACGGCGCGCAGGAAGTGCTGGCGCCACATCCAGACGAGGCCCTCCTTGACGTCCGCGAGGAGGTCGGGGCGCGGGCCGGTGCGTTCGGTCTGGAGCTTGCCCCGTACCCCGAACAGCAGGGCGACGGAGGCGAGCTGGCCGACGAGCGCCGCCACGTAGGGGAAGGAGGCCCCGAGGGCGACCAGGCCGCTGCCGAGCGGCTGGCCGGCGATGGCCGCGCCGCGGGTGCGCG
Organism: Streptomyces sp. NPDC004126; assembly: GCF_050275515.1. Taxonomy (NCBI): domain Bacteria; kingdom Bacillati; phylum Actinomycetota; class Actinomycetes; order Kitasatosporales; family Streptomycetaceae; genus Streptomyces; species Streptomyces sp. NPDC004126. The sequence goes on from NZ_JBNNPF010000007.1 coordinate 143,042, forward strand.
CCTCGTTGCCGGTGAGGGCGGCGGGGAGCTGTTCGGCGGGGACGACCGCGGGGACGGCGGCCCGCTCGGCGAGCTGGTGCAGGACGCCGAGGGTGCCCTCCACGAAGGCCGCGGCGAGCAGGGCCCAGAGCCAGACGTGGCCGCTGAGCAGCAGCGCCGCGACCGCCCCGGCGACCAGCGCCTGTCCGAGGCCGGCGCCGAGCATGATCCGGCGCCGGTCCCAGCGGTCGACGAGGGCACCGCCGGGGAGCTGGACGAGGAGCTGCGGGAGGAGCAGGGCGGTGCCGACCAGGCCGGCGTCGCCGGGCGAGCCGGTGAGCCACAGCACGGTGAGCGGGTAGGCCACGGCGGTGGCCCGCCCGGCGAGCAGCGACAGCCCGGCACCGCCCCAGAGCAGCGAGAAGTCCCGGTTCCGCCGCAGCGGTACCGCCTCGCCTCCGGCGGGGTCCCCGGCCCCGGCGGGGGCTTCCGTGACGGCCCCGGCGGGGGCGGCCTCCTCCGGGGTCCCGGTGTCGGATACGTCCCCGGCGTCCTCGTTCAGGTGCCACTGGAGGACCGCCGGGTCGGTCGCCGTCTTCGGCGGCGGGGTCACCGTACGGCCAGGGCGGGGCGGAGCCCGGCCAGGTCGTCGGCGGTGTCCGGGGCCGGGCCGGAGTGGGTGTACTCCAGGACGGCCATGGCGCTGTGCATCTTGTTCGCGGCCTGGGCGAAGGCGATGCTCATCGGCCCGTCCAGCACCTCCGCGGTGACCTCCTCGCCCCGGTGGGCGGGCAGGTCGTGCATGAAGGCGGCGCGCGGGCTGCCCTCCCACAGGCCGGCGGTGACCTGGAACGGGGCGAAGATCTCCCGCCAGTTCGCGTCCGGCTTCTCGGTGCCCGTGGTCTGCCAGCGCGTCGTGTAGACGACGTCGAAGCCCTCGGGCAGCAGGTCCATGTCGTGCCGCTCCACGAGCACCGCGCCGGTCCGCTCGGCCTGGGCCAGGGCCCGCCGGGTGATGGACGGCAGCAGCCCGTAGCCGGGCGGGGTGCGCAGTTCGAAGTGGACGCCCGGGAAGCGGGTGAGGGCCAGGGCGAGGGCGGCGGCGGTGTTGTTGCCCTCGCCGACGTAGAGGATGCGCAGCCCCTCGATCCGGCCGAAGTGGCGCAGCAGGGTGGTGAGGTCGGTGAGGGCCTGGGTGGGGTGCTCCTCGGCGCTCATGGCGTTGACGACGGCCATCCGGTCCTGGGCGGCCCAGCCGCGCAGTTCGGCCTCGGGTCCGGCGGTGCGGGCGACGAGGACGTCGAGCATGCCGGACAGGACGCGGCCGGTGTCCTCGACGGACTCCCCGGTGTTGAGCTGGAGGTCGCCGGGGCCGTAGGCGACGGTCTTCGCGCCGACGCGCAGGGCGCCGGAGGAGAAGGCGGTGCGGGTGCGGGTGGAGGTCTTGGCGAAGTAGATGCCGGCGACGAGGCCGTCGAGGGCGTCGGAGCCGGTGGCGGTGCCCGCCGAGAACTGGGCTCCGCGGGCCACGATCCGGCGCAGGTCCAGGTCGGTGAGGTCGTCGATGGAGATCAGGTGGCGGGCGGGGCGGCGGCCCTGCCGGTCGGTGGTGTGGCGGTCCATCGGATCAGCCCTTCCGGGGGTGGTCTGCGCCGTCCTGGCGGGCGGCGGCGGCTTCGAGCGCGGTGGCCGTCCGGGAGATGGTGTGGTTGCGGAGCGCGGTGGCCAGGTCGAGGGCCAGCCCGTGCCGGCGGGCGGTGACGAGCAGCGGGGCCACCAGCAGGGAGTCCCCGCCGAGGTCGCGGAAGTCGTCGTGGACGCCGACCTGTTCGAGGCCGAGGACCTCGCACCAGACCTCGGCGAGCACCTTCTCCAGGTCGGTGCGGGGGGCGGTGTACGGCAGAGGGGTCGCGGTGGCCTGGCGGGAGGCCAGGGCGCCCTTGTCGCGCTTGCCGTTCGCGGTCAGCGGGAGCTGCGCGACGACGGTGACGGTGGCCGGGATGACGGCGGCGGGCAGGACGGTGCGCAGCCGGTCGCGCAGGGCGGCCACCTCGACGGGCGCCCCGTCGGCGGGGACCACCCAGGCGGCGAGCCGCTTGCCGCCGTCGGCGGCGTCCACGGGGGTGACGAGCGCCTCGCGGACGGCCGGGTCGGCGGTCAGCGCGGCTTCGGCCTCGCCGGGTTCGACGCGGTGGCCGCGGATCTTGACCTGCTCGTCGGCGCGGCCGGTGAACTCCAGGATCCCGCCGGGCAGGAGGCGGGCGAGGTCGCCGGTGCGGTAGATGCGGGTGCCGGGGAGCCCGTACGGGTCCGGCAGGAACGATTCGGCGGTGAGTGCGGGCTGTCCGGCGTAGCCCCGGGCCAGTCCTTCGCCGCCGAGCCAGACCTCGCCGGCGATGCCGTCGGGGACGGGCCGCAGCCGCTCGTCGAGGATCCGCAGCAGCACCCCGGGCAGGTTGGAGCCCAGCGGGACCAGCGTGCGGCCGGTGTTGGGGCGGACGTACCCGAAGGTGGCGGCGACGGTGGCCTCGGTGGGCCCGTACTCGGCGCCGAGCAGCATCCGCCCGCCGGCCGCGGCGATCCGGGCGGAGACCCGCTCGGCTTGTGCGGTCGGGTAGGCGTCGCCGGCACAGACGGTGATCCCGGCGAGACCGCCGAGCTCGGAGTCGGTGAGCTGCGCCTCCAGCAGCTGGAGGTGGCCGGGGGTGAGCCCGACGAAGGAGTACGGGGCTCCGGCCAGCAGCAGCGGACCGAACTCGCCCGGCTGCCAGTCCTGCGGCAGCAGGTGCACCGGCTGCCCGGTGAGCAGCGGCGCGTACAGGGCGGGCATGCCCAGGTCGAAGCCGACCGAGGTGAACCAGGGGGCGCCGCCGGTGCCGGCCTCGGCGTAGGCCCGTACGGCCCAGTCGAGGTAGTGGGCGAGGGCGCGGTGGGTGACCTCGACGCCCTTGGGGGTGCCGGTGGAGCCGGAGGTGTGCAGGACGTACGCCAGCCGGTCCGGGTCGAGGTCCAGGCCGAGCGGGCCGCCGTCGCCCTCGTGGGAGACGTCCTCGGCGGCGAGCACCCGCCCCTCGGGCAGGATCCCGGCGAAGCGTCCGGCGTACGAGGCCTGCGTGAGGGCCAGTTCGAAGCCGAGCCCGGCGATCCGGGCGTCCGGGGTGCACGGGTCGACCGGGAGCTGCGCCGCGCCGGCCTTCCACACGCCGAGCAGCGCGGCCACCAGTTCGGGCCCGCGGTCCAGCAGGACGGCGACCCGGGTCTCGGGGCCGGCGCCGAGGGCGCGCAGCCTGCGGGCGATGCGGTTGGCCCGCTCGTCGAGCTCGGCGTACGAGGTGCCGGAGGTGCCGGCGCCGGTGAGGGCGGTGGCCCAGGGGGTGCGGGCGGCCCGTGCCTCGAAGCCGGTGAGGACGTCCACCGGGGTGTCGGGGTGCGGCAGCGGCGGCGCGGCGAGGCGGGCCTTCTCGTAGGCGGTGGGGAAGGCGCCGGTGGCGTCCCCGTCGGCCCCGGTGCGGGCCATGTCGGCGAGCACGGCCTTGTAGAGCCCGGCGAGGCGCTCGGCGTTGGCCTTGGCGAGGGTCCTCGTACGGGAGGCGATCGACATGTGGCCGCGCACCGGGGTGCCGACGACGAGCGGGAACTCGTTGGGGCTGTCGTCGCGGCTGGCCATGATGTCGATGAGCTCCACGTCGACCTGGTGGAAGTCCAGGTAGTGGAAGAGCACGTCGATCAGGTGGCTCTCGCCGCCGGGCACGCGCATGGCGGGCATCGGGTAGCGGCGGTGCGGCCACAGCGAGACCTCGCGGGCGAACACCTCCTGGGCCAGCTCGCCCCAGGTCGCGGAGCCCGTGCGGTAGGGGAAGGGCACGGAGTTGAGGTACATGCCGGAGACCCGCTCGGCGCCGGCCTCCTCGGGGCGGGCGTCGGCGACCATGCCGCCGCGGAAGGCCCCGGCCCGGGTCAGCGTCGACAGGACCTTGCTGTGCGCGGCGTGCAGGACGCTCTTGTACGGGACCTGCGCGGCGGAGGCGAGGGCGCGCAGGCCCGGCTCGACCTCGGCGAGTTCGATGTCGATGCGGTAGCGCTCGTCGATGCCGTGCGGGTCGCCGCCCCAGCCGGTGGGGATGGTGAACTTCTCGTGGGAGTCGACGAGTCCGCGCCAGTAGTCGCGGTCCTCGGTGCTGGCCAGGGAGCGCAGCTCGCCGGCGATGAAGTCGGCGTAGCGCACGGCCGGGACGGGCGGGGCCGGTTCGGGTTCGCCGCCGGTGCGGATCGCGTTGTAGGCGCGGAGCAGCTCCATCAGCTGGGAGTGGTAGCTCCAGCCCTCGATGACGGGGTGGCACTCGGTGATGGACAGCCACCAGCTCTCGTCGTCGACGAGGTGGACGGCCATCCGCATGAGGGGGGCGGCGGTGAGGTCGAACAGCTCCTCGCGGTCGCGGTCGGCGAAGGACCACAGCGTGGACTCGCGGTCCTCGCGGGGCAGGTGGCGCAGGTCCTCGAAGACGCACGGCATGGAGACGGTGCCGACGGCGTGGACGAGCTGGAGGGGCTCGCTGTAGCCGGCCATGGCGAAGGAGGTCCGCATCACCTCGTGGCGTTCGACGATCAGGTCGGCGGCGCGCTGGAAGACCTCGGGGTCGAAGGGCAGGGCGTCGCGGATCCGGAAGGAGGTGATGTTGTGGTAGCGGTTCTCGCCGCTGCGGCCGTGCATCTCGACGAGCATTCCGGCCTGGATCCGGGAGACCGGGTAGGCGTCGGTGACGTCGGCGGGCAGGGTGAGCCGGTCCTCCTCGGAGATCAGGGCGAAGGGGGAGACGGGGCCGTCGGCGCGTTCGGCGGAGCCGTCGCCGGCCTGGTCGGCGAGGGCGGCGCGGAGCTTGGCGACGGTGCGGTGTTCGAAGACGTCGCGGACGCTGGTCTCCCAGCCCGCCTCGCGCAGGGCGCCGACGAGGGAGACGGCGCGGATGGAGTCGCCGCCGAGGTCGAAGTAGTTGTCGTGGACGCCGACCTTCTCCAGGCCGAGGACCTGGGCCCAGACGGCGGCGATGGAGGCCTCGGCGGCGTCGCGGGCCTCGACGTGCTCGCCGACGGCGGTGGCCTCGCGGCCGGGGGCGGGCAGGGCGCGCCGGTCGAGCTTGCCGTTGGCGGTCAGCGGGAGGGCGTCCAGGCGCAGGTAGGCGGAGGGGATCATGTAGGCGGGCAGGGCCTCGGCCAGCGCGTCCTTGAGGGCGGCGGGGGCGAGGGCGGTCTCGTCGGCGCCGGGGGCGGGGACGAGGTAGGCGACGAGCTGCTTGTCGCCGGGGGTGTCCTCGCGGACGAGGGCGACGGCCTCCTCGACGGCGGGCAGCGCGGTGAGGGCGGTCTCGATCTCGCCGAGTTCGATGCGGTAGCCGCGGAGCTTGACCTGGTGGTCGATGCGGGCGACGAAGTCGAGGCTGCCGTCCGGCAGGACCCGGGCGAGGTCGCCGGTGCGGTAGATGCGGGCGCCGGGGGCGCCGTACGGGTCGGGCAGGAAGCGTTCGGCGGTCAGGTCGGGGCGGCCGGCGTAGCCGCGGGCCAGGCCGGTGCCGCCGATCCACACCTCGCCGGGGACGCCCAGCGGCAGCGGCCGCAACTGCTCGTCGAGGACGTACATGGTGGTGTTCGGGACGGCCCGGCCGATGGAGACGAGCTCGGTGGTGACGGGGCCGTGGGGGGCGCCGTCGGCGGCGAGGAAGTGCGCCGAGTTGCCGACGGTGATCTCGGTGGGGCCGTACTCGGCGGCGAGGCGGGTTCCGTCCGGGCCCGCGGCGGCGGCCCAGCGCTCGGCGAGGCGGTGGGTGAAGGAGTCGCCGGCGGCGATGACCAGTCCGGCCAGGTCGCGGACCTGGGCGGCGTCGAGCTGCTGGGAGAGCAGGTCGAGGTGGCCCGGGGTGAGCTTGATGAAGGCGTACGGTCCCCCGTCCGCGAGCAGCGCGCCCAGGTCGGCGGTGTCGAAGTCCTGGGGCAGCAGGTGGACGCTCTGCCCGGTCATCAGGGGGGCGTACAGGTCGGGGACGCCGAGGTCGAAGGCGACGGAGGAGAACAGGGGCGCGCCGCCGGTGCCGGCCGAGGCGTAGGCGCCGGCGGTCCAGTTGAGGTAGTTGGCCAGGCCCCGGTGGCCGATGAGGACGCCCTTGGGCTTCCCGGTGGAGCCGGAGGTGTAGATGACGTAGGCGAGCTGGTCGAGGTCGTACGCGGCGGGCAGTTCGGCGTCGGCGGTGGCGAGGGCGGTCCGCTCGGCCGGGTCGTCGACGACGACCAGGTCCGGTCCCTCGAAGCGGTCCGCGTGCCGGGACTGGGTGACGACGAGGCGGGTGGCGGTGTCGCCGAGCATGTAGGCGATGCGCTCGTCCGGGTAGCCCGGGTCGATCGGCACGTACGCGGCGGCGGCCCGCCAGATGCCCAGCAGGGCGGCGACCAGGTCGGGGCCGCGGTCCAGGAGCACGCCGACGGTGTCGTCGGGGCGTACGCCGAGCTGGACCAGGCGGCGGGCGAACCGGTCGGCGCGGGCGTCGAGTTCGGCGTAGGTGAGCTCGCCGGAGGCGTGCCGGACGGCGACCGCGCCGGGGGTGGCGGCCATCCGCTCGGCGATGGTCTCGAAGACGGGCCGCAGGGCGGCGGCCTCCACGGGGGCGCCGACGGGCTCGGCGGGGCCGTCGAGGAGCAGGGCGCGCTCGGCGCCGCCGATGAACTCCAGGGTGGACAGGGGGGCGCCGGGGCGTTCGGCGACGGCGCCGAGCAGGGCGGCGTAGTGGCCGGTGATGCGCTCGGCGGTGGCGGCCTCGAACAGGTCGGTGGCGTACTCCAGGGCGCCGTGCAGGGAGCCGTCGGGGCGTTCGGCGAGGTGCATGGTGAGGTCGAAGCGGGCGATCCGGCCGCTGGCGGCGACCGGGCCGACCGTGAGGCCGGGCAGGTCGGGGCTGTCGGAGCCCTGCCCGGAGGCCAGGTCGAACATCACCTGGAAGAGGGGGGTGGTGGACAGGTCGCGTTCGGGCTCCAGCTCGTCGGCGATCCGGTCGAAGGGGGTGTCCTGGTGGTCGAAGGCGTCCAGGACCGCGGTGCGGTTGCCGGCGAGCAGCTCGCGGAAGGCCGGGTCGCCCTCCCAGCGGCCGCGCAGCACGAGGCTGTTGTAGGCGTAGCCGGCCATCTGCTGGAGTTCGGGGCGGGTGCGGCCGGAGACGGCGGTGCCGACGCTGACGTCCCGCTTGCCGGTGTAGCGGCCCAGCAGTGCCTGGTAGGCGCTGAGCAGGACCATGAAGAGGGTGGCGCCCTCCTGTTCGGCGACGGTGCGCAGCCGGGCGGCGGTGGCGGCGGGCACGTCGAACTCGGCGACGGCGCCGGCCCATCCGCGCACGGACGGCCGGGGCCGGTCGGTGGGCAGGCCGAGCGGTTCGGTGCCGGCGAGCCGGCCGCGCCACCAGTCGAGTGCGGCCTCGGCGGCGGGGCCGCTCTGGCGGGCGTTCATCCAGGCCGCGTAGTCGGCGTACTGGACGGGCGGTTCGGGCAGTACGCCGTCGAGCGGGCCGGTGGTGGTCCCCGCGGCCCGGTAGCAGGCGGCCAGGTCGGCGAGGAGCAGCGGCCGGGTCAGCGCGTCGCAGGCGATGTGGTGCATGACCACGACCAGGACGTGGTCGTCGGCGGCCAGGCGCAGCAGCCGCACCCGCAGCGGGGCCTGGGTGGCCAGGTCGAACACCTCGGTGGCGCGGGCCCGGGCGAAGGCGGCCGCGGCGGCGTCCCGGTCGGCGTCGGCGACGCCGCTGACCTCGGTGACGGCGTAGTCGACCGGGCCGGCCGGGTCGACGCACTGGCGGGGCTCGGCGCCGTCGAGGAGGTAGCGGGTGCGCAGGATCTCGTGGCGGGCGGCCAGTGCGTCGAAGGAGCGGCGCAGGGCGTTCTCGTCGAGGGGGCCGCGCAGCCGGTGGGCGAGCGGCAGCAGGTACTCGGGGCTGTCCGGGTCGAGCTGGTGCAGGAACCACAGCTGGCGCTGGCCGGCGGAGAGCGCCAGCGGCGCCCCCCGGTCGGCGCGCGGGATCCCGGTACGGGCCGGGCCGCCCGCGGCGCGGCCCGCGCGGCCGGCGAGCCGTCTGCGCAGCAGCTCCGCGCGCAGCTCGTCCTGCGTGGGTGCGGTGGGTGCGGTCACGGCTGGTACTCCCTGTGGGCGATGGCGAGTTCGGCGTGGTCGAGGGTCTCGATCTCGAGGCGGACGGCCTCTTCGACGGCTGCGGCGAGACCGGCGACGGTGGGGTGCTCGAAGACGGCGCGCAGCGGCATCTCGACGTCGAACTCCTCGTGGAGGCGGGCGATGACGCGGGCGGCGAGGACGGAGTTCCCGCCGATCCGGAAGAAGCCCTGGCGGGCGCCGATCCGGCGGGTGGTGCCGTCCTCCCCGGCGAGGACCTCGGCCCAGATCTCGGCGACGATCTCCTCGACCGGGCCTTCGGGCGCGGTGTACGGCTCGTCGGAGAGGGCGGCGGCGAGGTCGGGGGCGGGCAGGGCCGCCGTGTCGACCTTGTTGTGCCGGGTGAGCGGGATCTCGGGTACGGGCACCAGCAGCGCGGGGACCATGTAGTCCGGCAGGCTGCGGGCGCAGTGGTCGAGGAGTTCTGAGTCGCCGGGCGGGTTGGAGCCGCTGGGCACCCAGTAGCCGACGAGCGCGGCGGTGGAGCCGGTGCCGTGCACGACGACCGCGCACTGCGAGACGCCGGGGTGCTCGGCGAGGACGCCCTGCACCTCCCCGGTCTCCACGCGGCGGCCGCGGATCTTGGCCTGGCCGTCGGCGCGGCCGGCGAACTCGATGGTGCCGTCGGCGGACATCCGGGCCCGGTCGCCGGTGCGGTAGAGGCGGGCGCCGGGGGCTCCGTACGGGTCGGGGACGAAGGACGCGGCGGTCAGGTCGGGGCGGCCGTGGTAGCCGCGGGCCAGGCCGGTGCCGCCGACGCAGAGTTCGCCGGTGGTGCCGTACGGGACGGGCTCCAGGTACTCGTCCAGGACGCGGGCGGTGACGTGCGGGTAGGCGCGGCCGACGGGTACGGCGGTGGCGGTGTCGTGGGCGTCCCAGCGGGTGGCGGCGATGGTGGTCTCGGTGAGCCCGTACTCGTTGACGAACCGCAGCAGGCGGCGGGACAGGTCCCGGGCCAGGGCGGGCGGGCAGGGCTCGCCGCCGGTCTGGCCGACGAGGGGGCGCCGGCCGAGGCCTGCGTCGATGAGCATCTGCCAGTGCGGCGGGGCGACCTGGAGGTGGCTGACGCCGTGCTCCTCGATGAGCCGGAGCTGCGCGGCGTGGTCGTTCAGGTCCCGCTCCCGGGCCAGGACCACCCGGCCGCCGGCGACGAGCGGCATGAGCAGCTCGGTGCAGGAGATGTCGAAGGTGGGCTGGGCCAGGGCGAGCCAGGCGTCGTCGGGGCCCTGGCCGAAGTCGAGGTGGGCCTGCGAGGCGCGGAGCATGGCCAGCAGGGTGCGGTGCTCGACGGCGACGCCCTTGGGGCGGCCGGTGGAGCCGGAGGTGTACATGATGTACGCGAGCCGCGCCGGGTCGGCCGGTGCCTCCGGCGGTGTGCCGGGCCAGGACAGCGGCCCCTCGGTGTGCTGCCCGGCCGCGCCTTCGGTGCGGGTCCACGAGGCCAGGCCGTCCGCGGCGAGCGCGGGGTCGCTGGCCGAGGCCAGGGCGGCGGCCCCGGCGGCGGAGGCGAACTCGGCGCTGGGCGCCCAGGCGGCGATCCCGACGCCGGGGCGGGCGGCGGGGTCCGCGGGGGCGGAGCCCAGCGAAGCCAGACGCTCGTCGGTGTCCACCGCCAGCCAGGGGCCCTCGTGGTGGCCGCGCAGCCGGGTGGCGCCGGCCAGGTCGGAGACCAGCAGGGTGGCGCCGGCGTCCCGCAGGACGTAGCCGAGGCGGTCGTCGGGGGCCGCCGGGTCGAGCGGTACGTAGGCGGCGCCGGCCTTCCAGGTGCCGAGGTAGGCGGCGATCAGGTCGGGGGTGCGGCCCAGCATGACGGCGACGGTGGTCTCGGGGCCCGCGCCCAGTTCCCGCAGCCGCTGCCCGAAGGCCTCGGCGCGGCGTTCCAGCCGGGCGTAGCTCCAGCTCTCGCCGCCGCAGACGACGGCGGTCTCGTCCGGGGTGCGGCGGGCGACGGCCGCGATCGCGGTGTGCACGGCGTCCTCGGCGGCCCGGCCGGTGCCGGGTTCGGGGGCGCCGGGGCCCAGCGCCAGGAGCTCCGTGCGCAGGGCGGCCGGGAGCAGGTCGGCGCGGCCGAGGCGGACCCCGGGGTCGGCGGTGACGGACTCCAGGAGCCGGACCCAGCCGGCGGCGAACCGTTCGACGGTGGCCGCGTCGAAGAGGGAGGTGGCGTACTCGACCATGCCGAGCAGGGAGCCGTCGGCCTGCCGCTGTACGACGAAGGTGAGGTCGGTGCGGGCGGAGCGCCAGGCACCGCGGAAGGCGTCGACGTCGTCCGCGGCCGCGGCGGTGCCGGTGCGGCCCTCCTCGTGCAGGTCGAACATGACCTGGTAGAGGGGGGTGCGGGCGGGGTCCCGGGACTCGTCCAGCTCGGCGACGAGCCGGTCGAAGGGCAGGTCCTGGTGGGCGAAGGCGGCCCGGGCGGTGTCGCGGACCCGGACGAGCGCCTCGGCGAAGGTGGCGTCGGCGGGGGCGTCGCAGCGCATCACCAGGGTGTTGAGGAAGAAGCCGACGACGTCGGCGACCTCGGGCCGCTCGCGCCCGGCGACGGGCACGCCGACGGGTACGTCCCACTGGCCGGTGAGCCGGGCCACGAGCGTCCCGAACACGGTCAGCAGGGTCTGCTGGAGGGTGGCGCCGTGGCCGCGCCCGAGGGCGGCGGCGCGTTCGGCCAGGTCGGCGGGGACGGTGAACACGTGGGCGGCGCCGAGTCCGTCGCGGACGGCGGGCCGGGACCGGTCGGCGGGCAGGTCGACGGGGAGGATGCCCTCCAGGGCCTGCTTCCAGTACGAGAGCTCCGTGCCGGCGGCGGCTCCGGCCAGCCGGCGCCGCTGGTGGGCGGCGTGGTCGGCGTACTGCACGGGCAGGGCGGGCAGTTCGGCGGTGGTGCCGTGGTGGTGGGCGGCGGCGAGGGCGAGCAGGTCGCGTTCGAGGACGACGGAGGACCAGCCGTCGCAGGCGATGTGGTGGACGGACAGCACGAGGTGCAGGGAGTCCGCGCCGCGCACGGTGAGGGCGCGCCAGACGGGGCCGTCCTCCAGGTCGAAGGGGCGGCTGAACTCGTCCTCGATCAGGGCGCCCCGGGCGGCAGCCGTGTCCGCGCGGGTGGTGCGCAGCTCGACGCGGGCGTCGGCGTCGGCGATCTGGACGGGCTCGGTGCCGCGCAGGACGTAGCGGGTGCGCAGGATCTCGTGGCGTTCGGCGAGGCCGGTCAGGGCGGCGGCGACGGTGGCGTCGGCGTATGCGTGCGGCAGGGTGATGAAGACGGGCGCGTTCCACTCGGCGCTGCCGGGGCGCATCCGGTCCATCAGCCACAGGCCCTGCTGGCCGGGCGACAGGGGCAGGCCCGCCGCGGGGCGTTCCACGGGCCGGACGGTGTCGTCGGCGTCGGCTCCGGCGGCGGCCAGGGCGGGGGCGTCGGCGAGCAGGGCGGCCTGCGCCCGCACGGTGGTGGCGGTGAACAGGGCGCGCAGCGGGACCCGGGTGCCGGAGGCGGCCGTGAGGGCCTCGGCGAGCCGGCTGAGGAGCAGGGAGGCGCCGCCGAGCTGGAAGAAGTCGTTGGTGGCGCCGATCTCCTCGGCGGGGATGCCGAGGAGGGCGGACCACTGCTCGGCGACGACCCGTTCGGCGGGGGTGCGCACGGGGACGTGCGGGCCCTCGGCGGCGGAGGCGGCCGCGGCGGCCGGCTCGGGCAGGGCGGAGCGGTCGATCTTGCCGTTGGCGGTGAGCGGGAACTCGGCGACGGGCACGTAGAGGGACGGGATCAGCGGGTCGGGCAGGGCGCGGCGCAGGAAGGTGCGCAGTTCCTCGGGGCGCAGCAGCTCGCCGCGGGACTGGACCCAGGCGACGAGGCGGTGTCCGCCGGATCCGTCGGGGACGGCGGCGGCGACGGCGGCGCGGACCCAGGGGTGGGCGGCGAGGGCGGCCTCGACCTCGCCGGTCTCTATGCGGACGCCGTTGACCTTGACCTGGTGGTCGAGGCGGCCGAGGTACTCCAGGGTGCCGTCGGCGAGCCAGCGGACGCGGTCGCCGGTGCGGTAGAGCCGCTCGCCGGGGGCGCCGTACGGGTCGGGCACGAAGCGTTCGGCGGTCTGGTCGGGGCGGCCCTGGTAGCCGAGGGCGAGGCCGACGCCGCCGGCGTGCAGTTCGCCGGGGACGCCGACGGGGACGGGCCGGCCGGCCGGGTCGAGGACGAGGGCCCGCATGTGGGCGATGGGGCGGCCGATGGGGACGGCGCCGGTCTGCTGGGCGGGGTCCCAGCGGTGTTCGGTGACGTCGACGGAGGCCTCGGTGGGGCCGTAGGTGTTCCAGATCTCGGCGCGCGGGGCCAGTTCGGCGATCGCCCGGCAGAGTTCGGCGTGCAGCGGCTCGCCCGCGCTGAAGACCAGCCGCAGGGCGCCGGCGGCCTCCCAGCCCGCCTGTTCGACCAGGCGCCGGTAGACGGAGGGCACGCCCTGCAGGACGGTGACCCCGTGCTCGGCGACGGCGCGCAGCAGGGCTGCCGGGTCGCGTTCGGCGTCCTCGGGGGCGACGGCGACCGCTCCCCCGCTGATCAGCGGGGAGAAGACCTCCAGGCCGGCGGCGTCGAAGCCGATGGTGGTCTTCAGCAGGAAGCGGTCGGCGGCGCCCAGCTTGTGGCGGTGGGCCAGCCAGCGGACCCGGTTGGCGATGCCTCCGTGCGGGACGAGGACGCCCTTGGGGCGGCCGGTGGAGCCGGAGGTGTGCAGGACGTACGCGGGCCGGGCGGCGTCGGGGGCCAGTGGGAAGGCGGCGGCCTCCTCGTCCGGTACGGTCCGCGGCGCGTCGGCGACGTCGAGGACGGTGGTGCCGGCGGGCAGCCGGGCGGCGGTGCCGTGCGCGGCGAGCACGACGGCCGCGCCGGCGTCCTCCAGCACCAGGGCGAGGCGGGCCTCGGGGTAGTCGGGGTCGAGGGGGACGTAGCCGGCGCCGGCGAACCAGACGCCGAGCAGTGCGGCGACCAGTTCGGGGCCGCGGGGCAGGCAGACGCCGACGAAGTCGCCGGGGGCCACGCCCCGGGCGCGCAGGGCCGCGGCGTAGCGGACGGCGAGCCCGTCCAGGGCAGCGTAGCCGAGGGCGGATCCGTCGGCGCCGAGGACGGCGGGGGCCTCGGGGGTGCGGGCGGCCTGGGCCCTGAACAGGGCGGGCAGCAGCAGACGGCCGGGGGCGGATCCCGACTGCGTACGGTCGTTCACGTTCTCTCCTTCATCGGGATCGGGTGGCGTCGGCCGTGCCCGAGGCCTTGGCGGTCCGGGACGGGCCCGGGGGTGCGGGACGGGCCCGGCGGTGCGGGTGGGTCAGGCCGCGGGGGCGGCGGACATGCGCCGGCGCAGGCTGGCGGGGCGCAGGTCGGTCCACACCTCGGTGATCCGGGCGAGGCATTCCTCGCGGGTGCCCTCGGTGCCCTCGGCGGTCCAGCCGGCGGGGAGTTCGCGCTCGGACCACCAGACCGAGTACTGCTCCTCGTCGTTGAGGACGACGCGGTAGCGGGTCTCGGCCTGTCCGTCGCCGGACCGGTTGCCGTTCTGCTGTTCGCTCATCGCTGTTCCCTTCGCGTGATCAGGTGTGGCCATCCTTGAAGAGGGCGCTATCGATGCCCTATCGAGCGCATATACGGGCCGGAACGCGGGACGGGCCCCCGGCGCCGGATGGCGTCGGGGGCCCGTGGGAGGGGGTGGTGCGGTTCAGGCGGCAGCGCTGGTCACCGGGGTGCGCAGGGCGGCTTCCACGTCGTGGTCGAGGATCCAGCTCACGTCGGCGGCCGCGCCCCTGACGTCGCCGCCGGGACCGCCCCGGGGCTTGCCGCCCTCGCGGGAGCCGAGCTGTACCCGGGTGGTGTGGGGGCGGCGGAGCGCCTCGTAGCGTTCGAGGGCGGCGGCGGTGCCGGGGGCGCCGGCGTCTGCTTCGGCGAGGCAGACGGCGAGGGCGACGGCGTCCTCGACGGCCTGGTTGGCGCCCTGTCCGTGGTGCGGGAGCATCGGGTGGGCGGCGTCGCCGAGCAGGGTGGTGCGGGCGGTGCTCCAGCGTTCCAGCGGGGCCCGGTCGTACAGGGCCCAGCGGCGCACCTCGCCCGCCGCGCCCACCAGTTCGCGGACCTGCGGTGCCCAGCCGGCGAGTACGGAGTCCAGGTCGGCCCGGTCGCCCGCGCTGGTCCAGGACTCGGCGTCGCCCTCGGGGGCCGGGGCGACCACCACGTAGGTGAACTCCCGCCCGCCGGAGACCGGGTAGCACAGCACCCGCGCGCCGGGGCCCGCGAACATGTACATGCGGGCCGGGTCGAGGCCGGGTACGTCGGCCGCGGCGACCAGTCCGCGCAGGGCGCTGTTCCCGGAGTACACGGGGGCGTCGTCGCCGGCGAGGGAGCGGCGCACCGCCGAGTGCACCCCGTCGGCGCCGACCAGGACGTCGGCCCGGCCGGTGGTGCCGTCGGCGAACTCCAGCAGGACCCCGTCGGGGCGCTCCTCGTACCGCACCAGCTCCTTGCCGGTGCGCACCCGCTCCGCCGGGACCAGGCCGGCCAGCATGCGGTGCAGGTCGCCGCGGTGGACGGTGAGGTAGGGGGCGCGGAACTGCCGCTCCCAGGCCTCGCCCATCTCCTGCACGGCCACCGGGGCGCCGTTGTGGAAGGCGCGGACCTCCAGGGCCTCGGGGCGGACGGCCAGTTCGGCGAGGCGCGGGCCGAGGCCCAGGCGTTCCAGCAGTCTGGTGCCGTTGGGTCCCAGGTGCATGCCGACGCCCTGCTCGCGCAGGGCCTCGCCGCGCTCGTACACGGTGGCGTCCAGGCCCCGGGCGTACAGGGCCGCGGCGGCGGTCAGGCCGCCGAGTCCCGCACCGATGACGGCGACGCGGGGGCTCACCGCTGCTCCCGGGCGTTCTCGAAGGACTCGAACTCGTCGAAGCCGTCGAAGCCGTCGAAGCCGTCGAGGTCGGTGCCCGCGGCGGTGCCCAGGGCCAGCAGGGCCTCCAGTTCGCTCGCGCCGGCGAGTTCCACGTCGGCGACCGGGGTGTCCGGGTCCTGGACGGCGGCGGCGAGCATCCGCTCGTAGCCGTCGGCGAACCGCGTGACGGTCTCGCGGTCCAGTACGTCGGTGTCGTACGAGAAGACGGCCGTGACCCCCTCCGGGGTCTGTTCGATGCGCAGCAGCAGGTCCAGCTGGCCCTCCTGCTGGGGGACGTCGATCAGGGCGATGTCGAGCCCCGCGTACGGGACGGACGGGCCCTCGCCCGCGCCCGGCGGGACGTTGGGCACCGGCGGCTCCATGCGGTCCATCTGGACGAGGAACAGCGCGGTGCGGAAGACGGTGGCGCGGGGGAAGGCCAGCGCGCAGGGGTAGCGGACGTTGACCATGCCGCGCATGACGCGCTCGCCGGCCTGGGCGGCGGCGCTGCGGAAGGTGGAGCGGGCGTCGAAGTCGGCGCGGACCGGCATGGTGTTGAGGAAGCAGCCGATCACGTCGCGCTGGGCGCGGCCCATCCGGCTGGTGGCGGGGACGCCGAGGACGAAGGCGTCCTGGCCGGTCCAGCGGTGGGTGAGGGCCTGGAAGACGGAGAGGAGGTACGCGAAGGGCGTCACCCCGGCGGCGGAGGCCGCCGCGGGCAGGCCGTCGGCGGTGTCCTTCGCGAGCTGCCGTACGACGGTTCCGCCGCGGTAGGAGCGCAGGGCGGGCCGGGGCCGGTCCAGGGGCAGTTCGGCGGCGGCGGCGCCGGCCACCGACTCGTGCCACAGTGCGGCGGCCCGCTGTCCCGCCTCGGAGGCGGTGTAGCGCAGCTCCTCGGCCGCGTGGTCGGCGTAGGAGCCGGGGATGGGGCGCCAGGCGGGTTCGGTGCCGGCGGCGATGCCCGCGTAGGCGTCGAGGACGTCGCGGACCAGGAGCCAGCGGGAGGTGAAGTCGCTGACGATGTGGTGGGCGGAGGTGACCAGGGCCCAGTCGGTGTCGGAGCGGCGCAGCAGCACCACCCGGAAGGCTCCGGACTCCAGGCGGAAGGGGCGGGCCCCGGCCTCCTCGGCGGCGCGGTGCAGTTCGGCCTCGCCGGCGCCTTCGAGGTCGTGGAACTCCAGGCGGACCAGGGGCTGTTCGCTGACGGTGCGGCGCACTCCGGCGGCGCTCTCGGTGAAGACCGAGCGCAGCAGGTCCTGGCGGGCGCCGACGGCGGTGACGGCGGCGTCCATGGCGACGGGGTCGACGCGGCCGCGCAGCCGCAGCGGCATGACGATGTTGTAGGCGGAGGCCTCGGGCGAGACCCGGTAGGCCGTCCACATGGACTGCTGGATCGCGGTGAGCGGCAGCGCCTCCACGGTGGTGGTGCTCATCCGCAGCCTCCGGCGTGGCTCATGTCGGTGGTGCGGCCGGCTCCGACGACGGCGAGTTCCTTCTCCTCGGGCCGGGCGGCCGGGGCGGGGGCCTCGTCCGCGAAGGAGGCGGCGAACTCCTCGACCCGGTCCAGGCCCCAGTAGGGCTCGCTGCCGTTGATGAAGTACGGGACTCCGAAGACCCCGTCGCGGTGCACGTCCTTCAGGGCGGCGGCCCCGCGGGCGCGCAGGGCGGCGTCGTCGGGGGCGGCGGCCACGGCGGCGGCGTCCAGGCCGATCTCCGCGGCCAGTTCGACGACGGTGGCGGGGTCGCAGATGTCGCGGCCCTCCAGCCAGCGGGCCCGTCCGGCGCGTGCCACCCACTCGCGGCCGAGGCCGGCGTCGGCGGCGAGGAACCAGGTCAGGTGGGCCGGCTCCCACCAGGGGGTGCGGTCGGCCGGCCAGGTCAGGGGCAGGTCCCGGTCGGCGGCGAGGCGGCGTACGTCGCGCAGGATGTAGAACTGCTTGGCGCGGCTCATCGGCGTGTACGGGAACTGCCCGCCGGCCTCTTCGAGGAGCCGGCCGGTGGTCTCGTCGGGCTCCCAGAAGGGGCGCCATTCGAGTCGGTCGAGCAGTCCGGGGTGCCGGCGCTCGATGTCGTGCAGGGCGAAGAAGTTGTAGGGGCTGCGCAGGTTGAAGTAGAACCGGGGCGGTTTGGCGGCACGGCCGGCCATGTCGAAACTCCTCTGTGAATCAGGCTGGTCCCGGTGGTCGGGCGGGTCAGACGACCAGACCGCCGTCGATGTGGAAGACCTGTCCGGTGATGTAGGAGGCGCGGTCGGAGGCGAGGAAGGACACCAGTTCGGCGACCTCGTGCGCCTCTCCGAAGCGGCGCAGCGGGATGCGGTCCACCATCTCCTTGGCGTGCTTCTCGGACAGGCCGCCGACCATGTCGGTGGCGATGAAGCCGGGGGCCACGGCGTTGGCGCGCAGGCCGCTGCGGCCGGACTCCTTGGCGAGGGCCTTGGTGAAGCCGATGATCCCGGCCTTGGTGGCGGAGTAGTTGCTCTGGGTGGCGTTGCCGGCGGCGGCGACCGAGGAGAGGGTGATGATGGTGCCGCGGCGGCGCTTCATCATCGGGAAGGCCACTGCCTTCGCGAAGTTGAAGGTGCCGTCGAGGTTGGTGCGGACGACCGCGTCCCAGTCCTCGTCCTTCATCATGGCGAGGTGTCCGTCGCGGACGATGCCGGCGGCGGTGACCAGCACCTCGACCGGGCCGAGCTCCGCCTCGGCCTCCGCGGTGAAGGCCCGGACCTGTTCGCGGTCCGTGACGTCCACCCGGCGGGCCAGCACCCGCGCCCCCAGCGCCTCCGCGGACTTCGCGGCGAGCCGGGCGGCCTCCTCGTTGGCCTGGTAGCAGAAGGCCACGTCGTGGCCGTCCCGCGCCAGGATCTCCACCACGGCCCGGCCGATGCCGCGGGAGCCGCCGGTGACGAGGGCTACCGGCCTCGGTGTCTCGGACATGGATTGGTGCCTCTCTCTCGGGACGCGGGTGCGCGTGTACGGGGCGGGGTGCCGGGGGGGCGCGTCGGCGTGCGCCCCCCGGACGGTCCGGTTCAGCCGAGCCGGAGCAGGGTGGCCCCGACGGTGCCGTCCCGGTCGATGGCGGTGACCAGGGCGAGCCGGTCGACCAGGGCGGGCCGGGCGCCGGCGTGGGCGAGGACGGCGGCCAGCTGGAAGGCGGCCGAGGCGGCGGTGGCGTCGCCGACGAGGGGGCGTACGGCGATCCGCTCGCCCGCGACGCCGTCCAGCGCGGATTCCTCCTGCTTGCCGAGCAGTCCGGCCGGGGTGCCGGGGGCGACCAGGGCGACGTCCTGGGGGGCGGCGCCCGCGTCGGCGAGGACCTCCTCGACGCAGCGGGCCAGCGCGGAGCCGGCCCGGCCGCTCTCGGGGAAGGCCCGGAAGCGGGAGCCGAGCACGGTGGCGAGGACCTGGCGGCCCCCGTCGCGGGCGGCGTCCCCGCTCTCCAGCAGGAACAGCGCGGCGCCCTCGCCGAGCGGGTCGGCCTCGGCGCCGCCGTGGTCGGCGACCCGCTCCAGGCGGGCCCGCTGGACGGAGTACTCCTCGGCGGCGCCGGCCAGCAGGGCGTTGGCGTGGCCGCCGCGCAGCAGCCGGGAGGCGTAGTTCAGGGCGAGCAGGCCGGTGGCCGAACCGCCGGAGACGGTGACGTTGGGGCCCTTGAGGGTGTGCCGGATGGCGCTCTGGCCGGTCGGGCAGTTCATCACGGTGTTCGGGAACCGGGCCGGGTCGACGAGGTAGGGCTTCTCCCCCGTCAGGGCGTCCTTGGTGAAGTCCATGATGGACTGGACGCTGCCGGAGGTGCCGAGCACCAGCCCGGTCTTCTCCGGGTCGGCGGCCAGGCCCCGGCCGAAGTCCTCCAGGAGCTCGCCGACGGTGACGACGGCGATGCCGGTGGCCCGGTCCATGGAGCGGGTGCCCTTGCGGCCGAGCACCTCCTTGATGTCGAAGCCGGGGATCAGGCCCGCCTCCTCGTAGGGGACGGGCCACTTCCCGGTGTCGACGGGGGCGGTGGCCGCCGTCCGCGCGAGGAGTCCCTCGGCGAAGGCCCGGCGGCCGAGCCCGTACGGGGAGCTGACCGCCCAGCCCGAGATGACGAGCTGCCGCTCGCGGGGTTCCGCTGCCGTGCTCATGCGACGGCGCTCCTCTCGTCTTCCCAGTGGCCGAGGACCAGCACGGCGTTGTTGCCGCCGAAGGCGAGTCCGTTGTTCTGCACGACCTTGAGGTCGGCTTCGACGGCCTCGTTCGGTACGCAGTCCACTCCGCACTCGGGGTCGGTGGTGCGGTGGTTGATCGTCGGCGGGATGAACCCCTCGCGCAGGGCGAGGGCGCAGGCCGCGGAGGCCAGGGCGCTGGCGGCGCCCATGGTGTGGCCGATCATCGACTTGATGGAGACGGTGCGGGGCAGGTCCTCGCCGAACACCTGGCGGATCGCGCCGACCTCGGTGACGTCGTTGGCCTTGGTGCCCGTACCGTGCGCGGAGATGAAGTCCACGTCGGCGGGGGTGATGCCGGCGTTGGCGTGCGCGGCGGTGATGCAGCGGGCGATCGAGTCCCGGTCGGGGGCGACCGGGTGGCTGGCGTCGCAGGACAGCCCGTAGCCGAGGACCTCGGCGTAGATCCGGGCGCCGCGGGCCAGGGCGGATTCCAGTGACTCCATCAGCAGGATGCCGGCGCCCTCGCCGGTGAGGATGCCCTGCCGGTCGGCGTCGAAGGGCCGGCACACGTCGGGGGCGATGGTGCCGAGCCGGTAGAAGCCGGTGAACGTCTTGCGGCACAGGGCGTCGGCGCCGCCGCACAGGGCCATCTCCACGTCGCCGGAGCTGATGGCGTCGTAGCCGTAGCCGACGGCGTAGTTTCCGGCGGCGCAGGCGGTCGGGACGGTGACCGTCTCGACGTCCTCCAGGCCCAGTTCGCGGACGATGCCGGCGGAGAGCCGGCCCGGCCAGACGCGCCGGGCGACCACCGGGTCGAGGGTGTCCTCGCCCTGGGCGACCTGGAGCCCGGTGAGGTGGTCCAGGTCGCGGGACTCGCCGTCGGTGGTGCCGACCGAGACCAGGGAGCGCCTGGCCCGGACGTCCGCCTCGGTGAGTCCGCCGTCGGCCACCGCCATGCGGGCCCCGGCGACCGCGAACTGGGCGGCCCGGCCGAGCTCGTCGGCCGGCAGCTCGCGCAGCCAGGCCTCGGGCTCGAAGTCGGTGATCTCGCAGGCGTTGGAATGGGCGAAGCCGGTGGTGTCGAACGCGCTGATGGGCTTGGCCCCGCTGCGTCCGCCCCGCAGGCCCTCGGCGAAGGCGTCGACGCCCGTGCCGATGCTCGTCACGACACCGAGACCCGTGATCACCACCCGGTGCCGGGCGGCGGGTCGCCGCCCCGTCGCGGCCGTCTCGGAGGTCACTTGCCCTCGGCCTCCGCGATCACGGCGTACACGCCGACCAGGTTGACCATGCGGCTGAGCTCGGCCTGCTCCAGCGTGATGCCGAAGACGCGCTCCAGCGAGGCGAGGATCTCGATGGTGCGCAGGGAGTCGGCGTCGTGCTCCTCCTTGAAGAGGCTGGTCTCGGTCACCTCGTCGAGGTCGAGCTCCAGGATGTCGCAGACGATCTCCTTGATCTGCTCCTTGCGCTCGGCGTCGAGGGTGGCGATCTGGGTGGTCATCCGAATTCCTCCGTTGGGTGGGGATCGTGCGGGGGGGGGAGCGTTGGGTTCGATGGTGGGAGCGGCTGCTATCCGTGGCCTATATCCACGAGGTGGGGCGTGACGGCCGGCTGCGGGTCCTTCCACAGGTGGGAGACCTCGCCGAACTGGCGGCGCACCCAGGCGTCGTCGTAGATCGTCTCCAGGTAGCGGTCGCCGCCGTCGGGCAGGACGAGCACCACGTTGGAGCCCGGGATGATGTCCGGGGCGATCCGTTCCAGGGCGGCGACCACGGCCCCCGAGGAGCCGCCGGCGAGCACCGCTTCCTGGCGCACCAGGCGGCGGCAGCCCACGACGCAGTCGAGGTCGCCGACGTGGATGACCCGGTCCGCGTCCGAGGGGCGCAGCAGCCGGGGCACGACCGAGGCGCCGTGTCCCGGGATCAGCCGGGTGACGCGCTCGGGCGGGGCGAACAGCACGCTGCCGATGGCGTCGACCGCGTTGACGGTGGTGTTCATGCCGTTCCGGCGGATGTACTCGGCGCAGCCGCCCAGGGTTCCGCTGGTGCCCGCGGCCACGACGAGCTGGTCGACGCGGCCGTCGAGGGCCTCGGCGATCTCGCGCATCGTGTTCTGGTGGGCGATCGGGTTGAGCGGGTTGGAGTACTGGTCGGGCCAGTAGGCGTCGGGGGTGTCGGCGACGAGGTCGGCGACCCGTCGCAGCCGGGCGGGCAGCAGCTCGCCGGTGACCGGGTCGGGATCGACGACGATCTCGACCTCGGCCCCGTAGGCCCGCAGGATCGCCACGTTCTGCCGGGTCGTGCGGGCGTCGACGACGCAGATGAAGCGCAGGCCGAAATAGCCGCAGATCTGGGCGAGCCCGATCGCGAGATTGCCCGAACTCGACTCGATCACCGTGGATTTGCCCGGGACGAGTTCCCCGGACCTGATGCGCGTCAGCACCATGGAGAGTGCCGAGCGGTCTTTGATACTTCCTCCGGGATTGAACCGCTCCACCTTCGCGAACACCCGCGAGCCTAGGCCCGGCAGCAAACGCTCCAGTTCGATGAGCGGCGTTCCTCCCACAGTAGAGAGGATTCCCTTCGTCCCTTCGTCGTACGGCATCTGATGCAGCCATCCTCTGCTGGGAGTTGCGGGGTGCGGATACAACGGGACCGAGATTCGGCCAATCCGCTATATCGACGCCATACGGCTGGTTATAGGTGGCGCATAGTCGACGGTCCGAATCTCTTCCCATCGCACAACGGAACTCCCCAGCAGACGGAAGAGAGAGTCCCCACATGACCGGCACCGACTCGCGCATTCAGAAAGTCGTCATCCTGGGCGGCGGTACCGCCGGCTGGATGACCGCCGCATATCTCGGGAAGGCCCTGCAGGGCACCGTGGACATCACGGTCCTGGAGGCGCCGGCGATTCCGCGGATCGGTGTCGGCGAGGCCACCGTCCCGAACCTCCACAAGGTCCTCTTCGATTACCTCGGCATCGCCGAGGAGGAGTGGATGCGGGAGTGCAACGCCAGCTTCAAGATGGCGGTGCGGTTCGTGAACTGGAGAACCGGCGGCCAGGGGCAGCCGGACGCGCGGGAGCTGGAGAACGGCGGCCCGGACCACTTCTACCACCCGTTCGGCATCCTGCCCGACAGCGACAACGTCCCGATGTCGCACTACTGGGCCAAGCGGAAGCTGGAGGGCCGGACGGAGGAGCCGTTCGACTACGCGTGCTTCCGCGAGCCCCCGGTGATGGACGCGAAGAAGTCCCCGAAGTGGATCGACGGCACCCCGTCCACCCGCTACGCCTGGCACTTCGACGCCGCCCTGGTCGCCGACTTCCTGCGCCGCTTCGCCACCGAGAAGCAGGGCGTCAACCACGTCCAGGACGAGATGACGCACGCCGAGAAGGACGAGCGCGGGTTCATCAAGGCCCTGCACACCAAGGCCGGCCGGGTGCTGGACGCCGACCTGTTCGTGGACTGCTCCGGCTTCCGCGGCCTGCTCATCAACCAGGCCCTGGAAGAGCCGTTCATCGACATGAGCGACCACCTGCTGTGCGACAGCGCCGTCGCCACCGCCGTCCCGCACGACGACGAGGCGAACGGCATCGAGCCGTACACCTCCGCCATCGCGATGTCCTCCGGCTGGACCTGGAAGATCCCGATGCTGGGCCGCTTCGGCTCCGGCTACGTCTACTCCAGCAGGTTCACGACGAAGGAGGAGGCGACCAAGGAATTCAGCGCCCTCTGGGGCCTGGACCCGGAGACGACGAAGTTCAACCACGTGAAGTTCCGGGTCGGCCGCAACCGCCGCGCCTGGGTGAACAACGTGGTCAGCATCGGCCTCTCCTCCGCGTTCCTGGAGCCGCTGGAATCGACCGGGATCTACTTCATCACGGCGGCCATCTACCAGCTCGCGAAGCACTTCCCGGACCGCACCTTCAACCCGGAGCTGGCGAACAGCTTCAACCACGAGATCGAGGTGATGTTCGACGACACCCGCGACTTCATCCAGGCGCACTTCTACTACGCGCCGCGCAACGACACCCCGTTCTGGCGGGCCAACAAGGAGCTGACCCTCCCGAAGAACATCCAGGAGAAGATCTCCGCCTACAAGGCCGGCCTGGCCATCAATTCGCCGATCGCGGACGAGTCCACGTACTACGGCAACTTCGAGGCGGAATTCCGCAACTTCTGGACCAACGGCAGCTACTACTGCGTCTTCGCCGGCCTCGGCCTGGAACCGGACGCCCCGCTGCCGATCCTCGCCCACAAGCCCGAATCGGTGGCCGGCGCCGAGGCCCTGTTCGGCAAGGTCAAGCAGGAGCAGAACCACCTCCTCGACACCCTCCCCAGCACGTACGAATACCTCCGCAAGCTGCACGGCTAGTACGCAGTCGCTTCCTTCCGGTGCGCAGGCCCGGAGCCGGCCCCTCCCTCCGGCTTCCGGGCCCCCGCCGCACCCCTTCGGATCCCAGGAGAGTCCCCACCCATGACAGCCACCTCGCAGCCGTCCCCCTCCGCTCCCTCCTCCCCCTCCTCCCGCGCCGGCCTCGCCGAAGGCGCGGCCGAAGCCGACATCAGGCCCCTGATGTCGGCCTTCCCCTCGGGCGTCTCGGTGATCACCACGATCGGTACGGACTCCGAGCCGCGCGGCATGACGTGCAGCTCGCTCGCCAGCGTCGCCCTCTCCCCGCCCACCGTGGTGCTGTGCCTGCGCACCGCGAGCCCGACCGTCCAGGCCGTCCTGGAGACCGGGCACGTGGCGGTCAACCTGCTCCACGAGAACGCCCGCCCCGTCTCCGACCTGTTCGCCTCGGGCGCCTCCGACCGCTTCGAGCGCGTCGAGTGGCGGCTGCCGCTGGGCGCCGGCGGCCCGCACCTGGCGGAGGCCTCGCACGCGGTGGCCGACGGGGAGGTCACCCAGGCCGTCGAGTTCGGCGACCACACCGCCGTGTTCGTCCGGATCACCCGGGTCTCGCTGCGCGAGGACGAGGCGCCCCTGCTGTACGGCAAGCGCCGCTACGCCCGCTGGACCGACGCCACGGCCGTCCCCGGCCCACCCGCGGCGGCCCCTCCCCTGCCGGCGATACCCGCACCGGTCGCCGTCCCCTCGGACCGGGAAGGAGCGGCCCGTGTCCGCCCGTGACCCGCTGCCCGACCTGCTGATCGCCATCCCGGCCGTGATCATCGCGTGCAAGGCCGGCGCCATGCTCTTCCGCCGGCTCGGTCAGCCGCCGGTGGTCGGGGAGATCGCCGTCGGCATCCTGCTCGGCCCCTCGCTGCTCGGCTGGCTGTGGCCCGATGCCCAGACATGGCTGTTCCCCGGGACGGTCCTGCCGTTCACCGGGGCGTTCGGAAACATCGGTCTGCTGGCGTTCATGTTCCTGGTGGGCCTGGAACTCAACCTCTCGGCGCTGCGCGGGCACAGTCGCACGGCCATCGGCGTCAGCCAGGCGAGCATCGCGCTCCCGCTGGTGCTCGGCTCGGGCCTGGCCCTGCTGATGTACGACACGATGGCCCCGAAGGGCGTCACCAAGCTCGCGTTCGTGCTGTTCATCGCCGTGTCCATGAGCATCACGGCCTTCCCGGTGCTCGCCCGGATCCTGACCGACCGGGGGCTCTACAACACCCGGATCGGCGCGCTGGCCATGGCCTGCGCGGCGGTGGACGACGTGACCGCCTGGTGCCTGCTGGCCGCCGTGGTCGCCGTCAGCACCAGCAGCTCCCCCGTCGAGGCGGCGACGACCGCGGCGCTCGCGGCCCTGTTCCTGGCGTTCATGATCTACGCGATCCGGCCGCTGCTCGCCAAGTGGGCCGTACGGGCCGCCCGCACGGTGGACTCCGTCGTCCTGGTGGTGCTCTTCAGCGGTCTGTGCCTGTCCGCCTTCACCACCGACAAGATCGGCGTGCACGCCCTGTTCGGGGCCTTCGTCTTCGGGGTGATCACCCCGCGCGGCTCCCGGGTGATCGAGCTGTGCGCGGCCCGGCTGCGGGCCTTCACCATTCCCATCCTGCTGCCCCTGTTCTTCGTCAACACCGGCCTGAAGACCGACGTGGGGCTGATCGCCGCCGATCCGATGATGTGGCTGTGGGCCGCGGCCGTCATGGTCGTCGCCTTCGTCGGCAAGTGGGGCGGCAGCACCGCGGCCGCCCGGGCCACCGGCCAGTCCTGGCGGGACGCCATGTCGATCGGGGCGCTGATGAACTGCCGCGGCCTGACCGAGCTGGTCGTGCTCAACCTGGGGCTGGAGCTGGGGGTGATCGGGCCCCAGCTGTTCACGATGCTGGTCCTGATGGCCCTGCTGACCACCGCGGTCACCTCGCCGGCCCTGTCCTGGATCCGCAAGGGCGTGCCCCCGGGCGCGGAGGCCGACGACGTGGCCGAGGGGCCGCTGGTCCACGAGCCGGTACGGCTGCCGGCGAAGGCGGCCGCCCTGTCCCCCTGACCCCTCACCCCTGACCGCCGCCGGTGCGGCCGAGCCGTCCCCCTCCCAGGGACCGGCCCGGCCGCACCGCGGCGCGTCCGCGTCCGGCAGGCTGCGTACCGCTCACCGCCCCGCGGCGGCGAGCGGCGCTCCGGCGTGTCCGGCGGCCGCCCGCGCCCAGCGCTCCAGGACCGCCTCCGCGGCCCCCGAGTCCAGGGAGGCGGCCGCGGCGGTGATCCCCTCGCGCAGCCGCTCGGTGACCGTGCGGCCCCGGGACGGCTCGGCGGCGGCCAGCGCGGCGGCGGCCGAGAGCAGCACCGCGTCGCGTACCGGGCCCCGCTCCCCGCCGGCGAACAGCCGCCGGGCCACCTGCGCGTTGTGCGCGGCGTCCCCGCCGCGCAGCGCGTCCACCGGGGCGGGCGCGATGCCCGCGTCGCGGGGGTCGAAGCATTCCTCCCGGACCCTTCCCCCCTCGACGCTGAGCACGGTCGAGGTGGTGGTGACGCTGAGCTCGTCGAGGCCGTCGTCCCCGCGGAACACCAGGGCGCTGCCGCCCCGGCGGGCCAGGACCCCGGCGATCAGCGGGAGCAGCCGCGCGTCCGCCACGCCGACCGCCTGGGCGGTCGGACGGGCCGGGTTGGTCAGCGGCCCGAGCGCGTTGAAGACGGTCGGGATCCCCAGCTGCCTGCGGACCGCGGCGGCGTGCCGCATGGACGGGTGGAAGTCCGGGGCGAAGCAGAAGGTGATCCCCGCCTCCTCCACGAGGGCGGCCACCCGCGCCGGCTCCAGGCGCAGCCGCACGCCCAGCGCCTCCAGCACGTCCGCCGAGCCAGAGGCCGAACTCGACGCCCGGTTGCCGTGCTTGACGACCCGGGCGCCGGCGCCGGCCGCCACGATCGCGGACATGGTCGAGATGTTGACGGTACGGGCCCCGTCGCCGCCAGTGCCGACCACGTCGACCGTGGCGCCGGGGACGTCGAGGGGTACCGCGTGGTGGAGCATGGCCCGTACCAGGCCCTCCAGTTCACCGACCGTCTCCCCCTTGCCGCGCAGGGCGACCAGGAAGCCGGCGAGCTGGGCGTCGGTGGCCTCGCCGCTCATCACCCGGTCCATGGCCCAGGCCGTGTCGGCGGGGGCCAGGTCACGGCCGGCCAAGACGGACTGGAGCAAGGCGGGCCAGGCGCGTGCCCCCTGGCCCGATTCTGCGCTGGCGGTGATCACGTGAATCTCCCTCGGTGAGGTATGGGTTCAAGCCCCGCCGCTCAGCCCCATTCCTCGCCGTTCTTGGTGGACGACGGGGTCGGGGTGGCGGGCGCCGGAGCGTGCTGGGTGGTGTCGTCCGCGGAGACACGGTTCGTGCCCGCCGCCGATCCCTCTTCCGCGATCTGCACCCCGCCGGCGATGGCCGTCGCCGCGATGACTGCGACGGTGATGCGCTTGACCTGGGTGCGCCACGTGCTCTGCATCTCTGTTCTTCTCCCCGTTGAGTGCCACTTGAGCTTCGCTTTGTTCCGGTGAGAAGAACACTAGGAAGGAACGGCTTCGAGCTGATATCGCTCCGCCTTCCGGGGCCGCACAATTTCGATAAGGACGATATATCCGCAGGTCAGGAGGGGCCCAGAGGGCGATAACAAGCCCTCGGGACCCCTCTTGACCACCGCTCGCGAGCCGCTTGAGGGATCATCGGGATATCCCCGCGGGGCACCCGCGATAACGACAACAAGCGGAGCTCAGCGTTCCCGATACATTTCGGCCACCAGGAATGCGAGATCCAGCGACTGGGTGCGGTTGAGCCGGGGGTCACAAGTGGACTCGTAGCGTTCGCTCAGTCCGTCCAGGCTCACCTCCTCACCGCCTCCCACGCATTCCGTGACGTCGCCCCCGGTGAATTCCAGGTGCACGCCCCCGGGATGCGTCCCGAGCTCGCGGTGGACCTCGAAGAAGCCCTTCACCTCGTCGACGATGTCGTCGAAGCGGCGGGTCTTGAGGCCCGACGGCGCCTCGAAGGTGTTGCCGTGCATGGGATCGCTCACCCAGGCCACGGGCGCGCCCTCCGCCGCCGTCTTCTCCACCAGCTCCGGCAGCCGGTCGCGCACCTGCCCCGCGCCCATCCGGACGACGAACGTGAGCCGCCCGGGCTCGCGCTCGGGGTCGAGCCGGTCGATCAGCCGCAGGACGGTGTCGCAGTCCGTCGTCGGGCCGAGTTTGACCGCGACCGGGTTGGCGATCTGCGAGAAGAACTCCACGTGCGCGCCGTCCAGGTCCCGGGTGCGCTCCCCGATCCAGAGCATGTGCCCGCTGGTCGCGTAGCGCCGGCCGGTCGCCGGGTCCTCGCGGACCAGTGGTTCCTCGTACTCCAGGAGCAGGCCCTCGTGGCTGACGTAGAACTCCACGGCGTGCTGGATGCGTTCGTCGGCGCCGCAGGCGCGCATGAAGTTGAGGGCCTGGTCGATCTGGGTGGCGAGCGCCGCGTAGCGCTCGCCGACGGGTGACCGGGCCACGAAGTCCTGGTTCCAGGCGTGCGCCTGGCGCAGGTCGGCGTAGCCGCCGGTGGTGAAGGCCCGGACGAGGTTGATCGTGCCGGAGGCGGCCTGGTGCATCCGCAGCAGCCGGTCCGGGTCGGGGGTGCGCTCGGCCGCCTCGAAGGGGAAGCCGTTGACGGCGTCGCCCCGGTAGGCGGGCAGGGTCAGCCCGCCGCGGGTCTCGGTGGGCTTGGACCGGGGTTTGGCGTACTGGCCCGCCATCCGGCCGATCTTGACGACCGGGACGGAGGCGGCGTACTGGAGGACGAGCGCCATCTGCAGCAGGGTCTGCACCTTGCGCCGCACCGAGTCCTCGCGGACGTCCGCGAAGGTCTCGGCGCAGTCCCCGCCCTGGAGCAGGAAGGCCTCGCCGCGGGCGACGGCGCCGAGCCGGTACTTGAGCTGCTCGCACTCGGCGGCGACCACGAGCGGGACGGCCTCCCGCAGCCGCTCGCGCACTTCGGCCAGGGCGACGGGGTCGGGCCATTCGGGCTGTTGTGCGGCGGGCCGGGCCCGCCAGGAATCGACGTGCTCCACGAGATCGCTCCTTCGAGGCTCCTGCGTCATCCGGCGAGGGTGCCGGCCGGGCGGGTCCGTGCGCCGGTGAGGAAGTTCCGCAGCAGCGGCATGCCGCCGACGGTGGTGATGGACTCGGGGTGGAACTGCACCCCTTCGACCGCGAGGGTGCGGTGGCGCAGGCCCATCACGTAGCCGTCGTCGACGGCGTGCGCGGTGGCGAGCAGCTCCTGCGGCAGGGGTTCGGCGACGATGAGGGAGTGGTAGCGGGTCGCCGTCATCGTCTCGCCGAGCCCGGCGAAGACCCCGGCCCCGTCGTGGGCGACCTCGCTGGTCTTGCCGTGCTTGAGCCGGTCGGCGACCTGTACGCGGCCCCCGTAGGCCAGGCCGATGGCCTGGTGGCCCAGGCAGATGCCCAGCAGGGGGACCCGTCCGGCGAACCGGTGCACCAGCTCGACGTGGCCCGACTCGGCCGGGTGGCCCGGGCCGGGGCCCAGGACCACGGCGTCCGGCAGCCGCGCGGCGAGCTCGTCGGGGCTCTCGGTGCGGGAGCGGACGACCTCGGTGTCGGCGCCCAGGGTGCGCAGGTACTGGTCGATGATGTGGGTGAAGCTGTCGTAGGCGTCGACGAGCAGGACCTTCACGGGAGCAGCTCCTCACCGGTGAGCGCCCAGTAGGCCGCTCCCATCTTGTGCAGGGTCTCGCGCCACTCGGCGGCGGGCGAGGAGTCGGCGACGATGCCGGCGCAGCTCTGGGTGGAGTAGGCCGTTCCGTCGTGGGTGACCGTGCGGATGCACAGGGCCAGGCGGGACCAGCCGCGCATGTCGACGAGGCCGACGGCTCCGGCGTACATGTCGCGGGGCTCGGACTCCAGTTCGGAGATGATCTCCATGGCGCGGATCTTGGGGGCGCCGGTGACCGTCCCGGCGGGGAAGGTCGCGGCCAGCGAGGACCAGGTGTCCTCCCCGG
Organism: Streptomyces sp. NPDC004126; assembly: GCF_050275515.1. Lineage (NCBI taxonomy): Bacteria > Bacillati > Actinomycetota > Actinomycetes > Kitasatosporales > Streptomycetaceae > Streptomyces > Streptomyces sp. NPDC004126. The sequence goes on from NZ_JBNNPF010000007.1 coordinate 172,682, forward strand.
GGGCGAGGCTGCCCTCGACGGTGGAGACCAGGTGGAAGACGTGGCTGAAGGTCTCGACCGTCATCAGCTGGGGGGCGTCGAGGGTGGTGGGCAGGCAGACCCGGCCGATGTCGTTGCGGCACAGGTCGACCAGCATCACGTGCTCGGCCTGCTCCTTCTCGCTGGCGAGCAGGGCCTCGACGCGCGGCCCGTCCACGGCGGGGTCGCCGCTGCGGGGGGTGGTGCCGGCGATGGGGCGCATCACGATGCGGTCGCCCTCGGTGCGGAAGAGCACCTCGGGGCTGGCGCCGATCAGCGTGGACCCGTCGCGCGGGACGAGGTACATGTACGGGGACGGGTTGCGTCCGCGCAGCCGCCGGTAGACGTCGAGCGGGGTGAGGTCGGTGTCGACCTCGATGCGGTGGCCGATCTGGATCTGGTAGATGTCGCCGACGCCGATGTGCCGCAGGCAGCGCTCCACGTTGACGCGGAAGGACTCCTCGTCGGTGCTGTCGCGGACGGCGCGCGGGGCGGGGGCGGCCGGGACGCGGCCGGCGGGCTCGGTGATCCCGGAGGTGAGCCGCTCGACGATGCCGGCCAGGTCGGTGCGGGCGGCGGGGCCGCCGTCGGGGCCGAACTCGTCGCTGCGGGCCGCCAGCCGGACGGCCGTGCCGGCGTCCAGGTCGTACCAGACGGTGTCCTGGAACAGGGTCAGGACCAGGTCGGGGGCGCCCCCGTCGGCGTGCTCCCGGACGGGCAGGTCCTCCATGTACCAGGCGGCGCCGTAGCCGATGGTGGCGAGGAAGCCGAAGGCGTAGTCGGGGCGGCCGCTGTCGACGTCGAAGCGGGCCTGGACGGCACGCAGCACGTCCCAGACCTGCCCGGGACGTTCGAAGATCCGGTCGCCCCCGGGGCCGGCGGCCAGCCCCAGCCCGTCGGCGACCCGGGACAGCTCGGCCAGTACGGGCGCCACGCCCGCGGCGGAGATCCGCCCGGCGCGGATGCGCAGCTCGGCGAGGCGGCCGAAGCCGACGACGGCGGAGTTCCCGTCGAACTCGGGGCTCTCCAGGGACTCCAGGAGGAAGACGTCCTCCCCGAACCGCGCACGCAGGGCCTCGTACAGCTCGATCGGGGGGTGCGGGTCGAGGACGGTCTCCTCGATCCGGACGGGGAGGGGGCGCCGGCCATGACCGGCCGGCGCCCGAGTGGCGGTGTCGAGCAGTGTGGTCACTGAATCACTTTCCTCGGATGGCTCGGGGCCGTTCGGAGCGGCCGTGTCGCGCCGGGCGGGCGGCGCGTGAGGGGGTGCGCGGGAGCGGCCGTGTCTCAGCCGTAGCGGCGCATCTCGTGGAAGAAGTCCTCCACGACCGACAGGTCGCCGCGCTCGCGCAGGGTGTCGTGGATGTGCCGGCCGACCGCGAGGTCGAGGACGCCCAGCCCGAAGGGCGAGAAGAAGACGGGCTTGTCCTCGGGCACGGACAGCTGCCCGGAGAGCACGTCGTACAGCGTCCCGTCGACGAAGTCGCGGCTTCCGGTGAGCTGTTCGGCCAGGTGGGGGGAGGTGTCGGCCTTCAAGCAGTGCTCGACGTCGTCGACGACGTTGAAGCCGGAGAGGATCACCTCGGGCGACAGGTCGCGCAGCGAGACGTGCAGCACGAGCGGGTTGTGGCCGAACCAGTCGGGCTCGGTGACGTGCGGGGTGCCGGCGACGGTCGCGAAGACGACCAGGTCACTGCTGCGGATCAGCTTCTCGGCGCTGTCGTGGACGGTGACCGGACCCTGCTCGCCGGAGCGGGTGAGGTAGTCGGCGAAGCCGCCGGCGTGCTCGGCGGACAGGTCGTGGACGCCGATCTCGTCGAACTCCCAGCCCGTGCCCGCCAGGTACTGGTGGATGAAGCGGGCGATCAGCCCGACGCCGAAGAAGCCGATCCGGCGCGGCCGGCGGCCCGCCGGGCTGAGCCGGTCGGCCGCCAGGGCGGCGGAGGCGGCGGTGCGGGCCGCGCTGATGATCGAGGATTCCAGGCAGGCGAGGGGATATCCGGTCTCGGGGTCGTTGAGTATCAGTACGGCGGAGGCGCGCGGAATTCCGGCCGCCACATTTTCGGGGAAGCTGGAAATCCACTTCACCCCGTCGACCGGGGCCGCTCCCCCGATCGACGCCGGCAGCGCGATGATCCGCGAGGTGGGCCGGTCGGGAAAGCGCAGGAAATAGGACGGCGGATTGACCGTCCCGCCCTCGCCGTGCACCCGATAAGCGGATTCGATCAATCCGACCACTTCGGGCGCACGGCCGTCCAGGACTTCGTGCACCTGGGCCCCGGGAATCACGGCAAAAGAGGGCGCGCCGGTCGTACGTGACATCGCAGACTCCACAGCTCGGCAGTTTTCTCGTCTGCGATGACGCTAGGGAGCCGGCTTATCGCCGGGTTATTGGCCGGTTACGTGCGCTGTCCGGACGCGCCCCCCAGTCGTTCCAACGCCGCCGACGCCTTCTCCTCCCAGGGAGGGGACCCGATGCGCCGGAAGATGGCGAGCGACTCGACGACGTGCGCCCGACCCGCCTCGCCATCTCCGCGCTCACCGCATGCCCGCCCCAGCGCGAGCCTGATCTGGCCTTCGATCATCGGACTCCGGGTACGGCGGGCAACCTCCAGGGCTTCCAGGAAGGTCCGCTCGGCAGCCATTGCGGCTCCGGCCTGCAGCCGGGTCTCCGCGAGACCCAGCAACGCATGGGCGAGGCCGAGGAGGTCGGAGATCTCCTCGACGATTTCCACGACCCGGCTGAACCCGTCCTCGGCCTCGTCCAACTGCCCCAGCGCCAGATGCGCACCGGCCAGCCGGTGCATGGCCATCGCCATGCTGCGCCGTTTACCCCCGATGCTCTCGCTCACGCGCACGGCCTCCCGGCCGAGCTCCACCGCTGCCTCCGGCTGCCCCTGGTCGAGGGCGAACTGGGCCATGTTCTGGAGTGCGTACGCTTCGGAGGAACGCTTGCCCGCGGCCCGGAACACCGGGAGGGCCTCCTGAAGCCGCTCCATGCCCCGGTCGTACTCTCCCCGGATCCGGTCGATGAAGGCGAGGTCGCTCAGGACCAGTGCCCGTCCGAGGGCGTCCTCCGCTTCCGTGTAGAGCGCGAGAGCGGCCTCCCCCCTGGCGGTCGACTCGGCGAGCCTGCGCAGCCGTACGTCGATCACGCCCAGCTGCTGTTCCATCGCCGCCTGACCCCGCAGGTTGCCCGCTGTGCGCGCTGCGTCAAGTGCGTACTCACTGCATCGGCGCCAGTCCTCCACGTAATTGCGCGTCTCGAAGAGCACCTCCATGGACATGACCAGACCCCAGGTCAGATCGTCCATGCCCATCCTGGCCGACTGTTCCACGACGGCGACCAGCGAGAGCCGTTCGGCCTCGAACCACTCCAACGGGGTCGCCAGGAGCTCGTCCAGCAGGAAGGGGTCGATCTCCCTGCGCTCGACATCGCCGCGGACGCCATCGTGGTCATCGCCGTTCTCCCGCCGTTGCGCCCGCTCGGCAATGGCCAGACACGTCCGGAACACCCGCTCGCAGGCCTCCCTCCGGTCCTCCTCGCTCTCCTCCGCCCGCGCCAGCTCCTCCGCGTACAGCCGCATCAGGTTCTGGAAGCGGTAGCGCAGCTGGCCGGTGGCGTCGACGCCGACGACCTCCAGGAACTGCGCGTCCACCAGGTGCTCTATCAGCCGCTCCGCGTCCATGACGTCCCCGTCCAGCAGCGCGGCACCCACCCACGTGGTGAAGTCGGGTACGCCGAGCAGCCCGAGGAGCCGGTAGAGCCGGGCCGCGTCCTTGTGCAGGTAGCGGTAGCTCAGCTCGAAGCTGGCCCGGACCTGGGACTCGCCCTGGCTGAGCTCGTCCAGCCGGCGCCGCCCGTCGCTGAGCCGGGTGACCAGGTGGCGCACCGTCCAGTGCGGCTTCGACGCCAGCCGGGCCGCCGCGATGCGCAGCGCCAGCGGCAGCCGGTCGCACAGCTCGGCCAGGCGCACCGAGTCCTCGGGGGCGGCCTGGATCCGGACCTCGCCGACGATCCGGCCGAGCAGCTCGACCGAGTCCGCCTCGGGGAGCACGCCCAGGTGCACCCGGCCCCGCTGCGGCCAGGTCACGAGCTGCTCCAGCTGCTCCCGGCTGGTGACGAGCACGGTGGAGCCGCCGCTGCCCGGCAGCAGGGGGCGGATCTGCGCGAAGGTGCGTACGTTGTCCAGCACGATCAGCACCCTGCGCTCCGCGAGCACGCTGCGGTACAGCGCGATGCGGTCCTCCAGGCCGTTGGGCACGTCGTCGCTGTCCACGCCCAGCGAGCGCAGGAAACGGCTGAGTATGTCCCCGGCGGTGGTCGGGGCGTGGTGCTCGTCATACCCGCGGAGGTCCGCGAAGAGCCGCCCGTCCGGGTACTGTTCGGTAACACGGTGCGCCCAGCGCACCGCGAGGCCGGTCTTGCCCACCCCCGCGACACCGGTGATCAGCCCGACGGTGGACGTCCGACTGTCCTCGCCCTGCCCGTCCACCAGGGTGTCGAGGGCGTCGAGTTCCTCGCCGCGCCCCGCGAACCCGGGTACGTCGGGCGGCAGTTCCGACGGCACGACGCGCCCGCGCGGTTCTAAGGTGTCCGCCGCCGCGTCGACCGGGGTGCTCGGGGACTCGTACGCGAGGGACGGGTCGTCGCGCAGGATCGCGTCGTGCAGCTCCTGGAGTTCGGGGCCCGGGTCCATGCCGAGCTCGTCGATGAACTGGCGCCGCGCGTCCCGGAAGCTCTCCATCGCCTCGGCCCGCCGCCCGGAGCGGTACTGGGCGAGGATCAGGTGGTACCGGGTGCGTTCGCGCAGCGGGTGTTCCCGTACGGCGGCGGCCAGTTCGGGCAGCAGCAGCTGGTGCCGGCCCAGCTCCAGCTGCACGCCCGTCATCGCCTCGTACGCGTTGATCCGCACTTCCTCCCAGCGGGCCGCCTCGTCCTCGACGAGCTGTCCGGTGACCCCCGCGAGCGCGGGCCCCCGCCAGAGCGCGAGCGCCTCGCCGTAGCAGCGCGCCGCGTCCGCGGGGCGGTGCGTGCGCACGGCCTCCTCTGCCTCGGCGACGAGGGAGCCGAAGGTGACGGTGTCGAGCACGTGCCCGTCGGGGCGCAGCAGGTAGCCGGGGTGCGCGGTGGCGATGACCTCCTCGGCGACCCCCTCGCTCTTGATGGCCTTGCGCAGGGCGGCGATGACGATGGCGACCTGGGTGCGCGCGGTGGCTGGCGGGCGACCGTTCCAGACCACGTCCACGAGGGTGTCAACCGGAACGATTCGCCCCGGACTCAGGAGCAGAAGGGCCAGAATCGTGCGTTGCCGGGCACCTCCGACCTGAACGGTCCGTTCCCCCACGGTGACCATGAGTGGTCCGAGAATTCCGAATCTGAGTGGCTCGCCCAACTGTGTCTCCCCCCGTCGCCACCGGGCCCGGCAGCGCGATCACCCTACCTGTCTGCCGCTGACAGAAAAGAGCCGAGACCCAAGCTTTGCGGCTGGTGGGACACCATGACCGAAAGCTGATCGATCATCTCGTGAATGGCCGGAATCGATCGGAACCCTACCGGCGCCCGAGCGGATGCCACGAGGTCTACATCCAGCCAAACCAAGGGAACGGGAGCATCCCGTTCACGCCTCCCCCCGGCCACCCCCGCGCCACCCGCCGGCCCCCTCCGGGCTGGCCGGGACGCACGCCGCCACGACGGGACCGCTCCCGATCCCGTCAACCTCGAAGTGGCGCTCTTCGTACCCATCCAACGGGCCCCGGCGACACCCGCACCCCGGGATTTCACGCGACCGACACACCCCGCCGACCCCCCACCACCCGGTACCGGCCACCCCGACCCGCCGCCCCCTCCCCCGCGAACCCGATCCGGCCGCCCGCCAGTTCGGGGAACCCCGGCGGGCCCACCGGGTTGACGGGGCGCGGCCGGCTCGGCTACCCGCGCGCCAGGACGTCGTGCGGAACGTCCCTCAGGTGGCCCGGCTCCCTCTCGCCCGCGTAGCCGAGGTGCAGGTCGTGACGTGCCCGGGTCGCCATCACGTAGTACTGCATGCGAAGTGCCGCCGAGGTCGGATCCGTTCCGGCGTCGGCCTCCGTGTCCGGAACCACGACCGTGTCGAACTGGAGGCCCTTGGCGCTGGCGCGGTGGACGATGACGATGCCGGGGCGCGACAGGTCGAGGGTCCGGTACCGGCCCGCCGTCGCCTGCGCCGTGTACATCTGCGGCCGGAGCCGGGGCGCTTCGCGTTCCAGCCGGGCGAGCAGGTCGAACTGGGCCCGGGTGGAGTGCACCACCACGCCGATGCCGTGGCCGGGCCGGCCCTCGGCGAGTCCGGTCAGCAGCCGTACCACCGCTGCCTGGTCCGGGAGCGCGTGCAGGCGGGGCAGGGGGCCCTCCCGGTCCGGGAGGGCCGGCGATCCGGGTCCCGTGTGGAACCAGGCGCCGAGCCCGGCCGTCTGCCGGGTGTTGCGGTGGTTGGCGTCGATCTCGTGGGGCGTGCACGCGCCCAGCCCCTGCGCGATCTCCGTCAGGGTGGAGTTCGTCTCGGTCAGCCGTTGGCACTCGTCCGCGAAGACGGTCGTCCGGGCGCCGAGGATCCGGCACAGGCGGTAGAAGGCAGGGGGCAGGTCCTGCCCCTCGTCCACCACCAGCGTGAGCGGTTCGCCGGGATCCCCGAGCACCGCCCGCTCGTAGAAGGCCGGCCAGTTGTACCAGCCGTCGTCGGTCCGCCGCACCTCGCCGCCGTACCACCGGGCGAGCCAGGAGTGCGCGGTCGCCACGGTGACGGCCGCACCGCCGCAGGACAGCGTGGAGACCATCGGCCCCAGCGACTGCCGCAGCAGGTTGGACCGGGTCAGCAGGACGACCGGCCGACCGGTGAGGGCGAGCATCACGGCCCGCTGTGCGGCCAGCACGCTCTTGCCGCTCCCGGGGGGACCGCTCACCAGGTGGTTCCCGTCGAACGGCAGACCGTCGAGCAGCGCCCGCTGGACGGGGGTCAGGTCGAGGTAGGTCAGGGTCACGGCCGCGCTCACTCCTCGGTGGCCGCTGCCCGGGCGGCAGCGACGATCGGCTCGAAGAATCCGGGTACACCGCCCCCGCCGACGACCAGCGCGCGGTCCAGCAGGGTGTTCCCGGTCTCGCAGCTCGTCTCCGGGAGCAGCGCGCAGGCGTGGCAGGCGGCACGGTTGAGGTTCCCGAAGCCCTGACCGGTGTGCTCCGAGCACAGCGGGTCCGCGGAACACCAGGCGGCGGCCTCGGCCATGCGCAGCAGCGTCTCGGCGAGCCGGGGCGACTCCCCCTGCTGGACGAGGCCCCCGAGGGTGCCCTCGGCATCCCCCGCGGCCGTGTACACGAGCACCCCGTACTGGTCGTGCTCGGGCCGGGCGTAGACGCGTTCGCGCAGGCTGGCCGTGGTGTAGCCCGACTCGAACGACAGCTGGCGCACCAGCAGGTGCCCGAGGGTGTGCAGCAGCACGAAGCGCGGGGAGAGCTCCAGGCCCGTCAAGAACTGGAGCCGGTCGCGCTGGAACGAGCGCTCCAGGTCGCCCCGGAGGCCCGCCACCCGGGCCCGTACGGCGTCGTCCTGCTCCCAGGCGGTCAGCGCCGCGTGGTCCAGGGTGAGCAGGACTCCCTCGCCGAAGACCTCCACCGCGGGCAGCCAGCGCAGTCGGCGGGAGGTGTCGGAGGGGACCATGGCGGCATCGGGAGAGACCCGGCTGAAGCCGTACAGGGTCCGCACCTCCCTCAGCCGGTCGGCCAGGACGACGCGGCCGACGCGCCGGTGCAGGCCGGCCCAGGGCTCCGCGGTCTCCCCTTCCAGCCCGAGGGTGGAACCGCGTACCAGGAAGTCGCGCGTCCTGGGCGGCTCGGCGGCCGTCAGCGCCGACCATTCCTCGCGGCGCAGGTCCGGCCCGGCGGCGCCCCCGTCGGCGGGGGCGGGTGCGCCGGTCCCGGTCTCTTCGGCGAGGAGCGCGTCCAGGAGGGCGTCGTCCACCCCCGTGTCCTCTTTGACCATGTCCCGGAGGGCCTCCCCGCGGGGGGTCCCGGCCGCCTTGCACAGCAGTACCCAGAAGTCGCTCTCGCGCACGCGGTCGGCGAGGGCGCCTCCGTCCAGCGCCGACACCTCGGCCTCGGGCAGCGACAGCGCCGAGTGGACCACCGGGTAGTACAGGTTGCCCGCCGTGCGCTGCACGACCTGGACCGGCTTGGCGCAGTCGGCCGCGTCGCGGGCCCGCTGCCAGGGGTTCCGGCCGGAGCACCGCATGCCGTGGGTGCCCAGGACGTCCAGCAGGTCGCGGGAGGCGCCGCAGCCCGGGGCGGCACACGACACGGAGAGCGCCTCCAGGCCGCTCGCCCGGTCCGACACGCGGAAGCGCAGCTGTTCGCGCGAGCCGCAGGACTGCCGCTGCGCCGCATCGAGCCGGGCGTGCGCCCAGAACCACCAGTCCACGTCGCTGAGGTGTCCGGCGGCGCAGATCTGTACGAACCTCATCGGGGCGAGCCGGCGCACCGGCGCGCAGGACGGACAGCTCGGCGGTGTTCCGGGCTTCTCGTCGCCGATCCGCCAGCGGACCATGCGACGGCAGGAGCCGCAGAACAGCCAGGCGGGGAAGCGGATGTACGGTGCGCCGGGCGCGTCGGCGCGGTCGAACCGGTCGTTGAGCGTCGCGGGTGCGGCGAAGAAGCCGGTCACGCCGAGCCGGGAGGCCAGCCGCGGGGATTCCACCGGCTGGCGTACCTTCGGCCAGTCGCCGATGCCCGTCGCGACGAAGGACTCGCCCTGGATGTCGAAAACCGCGCCGACGCCGAACGGGACGACCGTCTGTGCCTGACGGACTCGAAGCTTGCGGTTCACTGGTCGGCTCCCTTCACCGTCACCTGGCATTCGCGGTCCACGCTGCGCATGGAGTGGAGGGTCTCCCAGAGCCCCCCGTGCTGCTCGAAGTTCTTCAGCAGGTTGTGCTGCCCCTTGCCCTGGCTGCGGTAGTAGAGCTCCTTGCCCTCCTGCGCGGCATTGCGGGCCGCCTCCTCCCACGCCGCGAGCAGGTCGGCCAGTTCGGTGCGGACGGCGTGCGCGGCGCGCCCTCCGCTGGCCCCCGCCTTCCGTGCGAGCAGCTCGGCCAGCGCCTTCGCCTCGACGATGCGGTCCGGCAGTTCCCCGGCCTGGTTCTCGGCGCTCAGGCCGAGCCGGTGCCGTACGAGGATGACGAGCGCGGCGTGCAGGGCCCGCCGGCGCGCCGGCACCGACCACGGTGTCACGCTCGTCGGTTCGACGTGCTGGTAGAGGGAGCGGTGATAGGGGCCGAAGGTCTCGTAGTGCGAACGGTCCCTGGGCCGCGTGGCGTTGAAGAAGGCGACGACCAGTCCCGGTACGGAGTGACGGCCGACCCGGCTGGTGGCCTGGATGTACTCGGCCGTGGTCTTGGGCTGCCCCTGCATCAGCATCAGTGCGAGCCGTTTGACGTCCACCCCGACCGACAGCATGTTCGTGCACGGCAGGAAGGACACGGCTTCGGGATGCGTCCAGGGCTTCTCCAGCCGGTCCAGCAGTACGGGCTGTTCGGCCCGCGCCAGGTTGCTGGTCAGCTCCTGGACCTGGTGGTCGGCGAGCGGCCGGACCCCGTGTCCGGCGTCCAGGCCCGTGAGCTGGGCGGGGATGTCGTCGGCCGCGGCGGTGACGGTACGGCCGAGTTCGCGGAGGCTGTGGTGGTACGCGACCAGGGTCCAGTAGGAGTCCCGGTGCTCCTCGGGCAGTTCCCAGGCCCCCTGCAGCATGGCGGCGGCGGTGGCGACCGCCGCGCGGCCGGCCGTGTGCCCCTGGGCCATGACGCCGAGGTAGCGCCGCCCGGGGCGTGAGGTGTCGGGTTCGGCGAAATAGGAATGCCGGGCGTCGAGTCCGGCGGGCGGGAAGAGCTGTACGTCGGTGCCGTAGAGGGCGCGCACCTGTTCGCCGGAGCGGCGGATCGTCGCGGTGGAGGCGACCACCTTGGGGCCCGTCCCGTCGGCCGTGGCGCACAGGCCGAGGATGGCCGCCTCGTAGAGTCCCACGGTCGTTCCGAGCGGCCCGGTCAGCAGGTGCAGTTCGTCCTGGATCACGAGGGAGGGCGGCAGGGTGCCGCCGCCCGTCCCGAACAGGCTTCCCGCCCGCGGCTCCCAGGCCAGTCGGGCGAACTTGTCGACCGTGCCGAGGACGAACGTGGGCGGCCGGTCGTAGAGCTGCTCGTCGACGACGGCGACCGGCAGCTCGTCGTGGAACGCGCACTCGTCACGGGGACAGTGGAACGCGAAGGAGTCGGCGGTGGCCCGGATGCCGTAGTCGGCGTGGTCGGCGGACCGGTGGGCGGGCAGGATGCGGGTGCCGCACCAGGGGCAGCGGTCGAGGATGAAGACGTCCTCGGGCCGCGCCGCGGACCGCACGTCGCGGGCCACCGCCTCGGCCGCCTCGTACGAGTTGGGCGAGGTCGCCTCACCGACCCACAGCCCGATCGAGAAGGGCTCCTCGCCGTAGCCGCCGGGATCGGCGCGGCGCATCGTCTCCAGGGCGCACACGGTGGTCGCGGCCCGCTGGAACTGCTGCGTGGTCAGCAGGCTGAGCGTGTAGCGGCTGAGCACCGCGGTCCCGCCGCCCTTGGGGTCACGTCGGCGCAGCACCATCACGAAGGCGGCGAGCAGCAGGTACGCCTCGGTCTTGCCGCCGCCGGTGGGGAACCAGATCAGGTCCGTCGTTCCGCGGTCGGGGTGGCGGCGGTCGGCGACACCGTCCAGGGTCAGGAGGAAGAACGCCAGCTGGAACGGGCGCCACGCGGAGCGGGGGTCCGGCGCCGGATCCACCGCCGCGGGTTCGTGACGGGCCCGCCGCTCGCCGGCCTGGTCCCGTGCGGAGTGCCGCATCTGCAGGGCCATGGCGAGGTTGGCCGCGCGGAACGCCTCCAGCAGCTCCGGGCAGCCCGGATCGCAGAGGGTGCGCACGCCGGACTCCATCCGTGCGACGGCCGTGCCGATGCGCTCCAGGATCCGTTCGGCTGCGGCCCTGCCCCAGGCGGGCACCTCGACCCGGCACTGTTCCTCGTACCAGCTGCGGTAGTCGGCGGTGAACTCCGAGAGTTCCTGCCGCAGCCGCGCCACGGGGACGTCCGGGTCGGCTAGGTGGAGCACGTTGAGCACGGGCGCGCCCGTGAGGCCCGCCGCGCGCGTCGCGGGCACTTCGGCCTCCGGCATGACCACCGCGCGCAGTCCGGTGACGGCGTCGCCGTCGGCGATCTCCTCGACGGCACAGCCGTGGCCCACGGCGTGGGTGCGCACGTGCCGGTACTGCAGGCGCAGTTCCTGCTCCTCCGGATCCCGGCTGGCGAGCCGGACGCTCGGGTACTGCAGGACCCGTCCGTCGAGGGGACGCACCGCGAGGGCCACCTGGAACAGCATCCGGTCCCACTGTGCCGACCGGCCCAGGGCCGGTTCGGTACGTGCCGTGTTCACCAGCGCCACGGTCACCAGCAGCCCCGAGCCGAGGGGGCGGCGGCGGATCCTGAGCTCGGCCCTGCCGTCCAGGACGGTGACGGCGTCCTGGTCCGGTCCGACCCGGTGGCCCTCCTCCGCGAGCGCGACCCGCTGCCAGCGGCGCCCCTGGTCCCCCTGGGCGCGCAGGGTGCGGTAGTGGGCGGCGCCGCAGCGGACCTCGATGGTGTCGCTGTCCGTGTAGAAACTCAGCCCGAGCGAGGAGGGCAGCCAGGAGTTGGATTCGGGTACCGGGTCGTCGGCCGGATTGGTGTCGAGGGCCGCGCCTTCGGTTCCGATGCCGTCCTCGTCCTCGGCCGCCAGCGTCAGCTGCCGCTGGAGGTCGGCGTCCTGGGGGTAGAGCGTGCCCATCAGGTACTGGCGGTCGGGCGGGCCGTCGAGGACTTCGTCCTCGCCGTGGGCCGGGCCGACCAGCTGGCGGCCCAGATAGTCGACGAGTTCTTGTCGGGGATCCATGGCGTTCCTCGGGGAAGTGCGGGTTGTCTGTCGGTACCGGACGGAATGCGCGGGTGACTGTCAGCCACGGCGCCACAGGCCGCGCAGCGGCCTGCGTTCGGGGCCGGGGCCCGTGCCGGTGCCGGAGCCGGAGCCGGAGCCGGAGCCGGGGCCGGGGCCGGGGGCGGAGCCGGAGCCGGTGCCGGAGCCGGAGCCGGGGGCGGGGCCGGGGCCGGAGCTGGTGCCGGAGCCGGGGCCGGACGCGGGTCCGGGTCCCGTTCCAGGTCCGGGCCCGGACGCCGGCCCGGGCCCGGACGCAGGCCCGGTGCCGGGTCCGGGCTCGGTGAGGGCAGCCACCTGTGCCTGGAGTTCCGCGATGCGCACCCAGGCGTCGTGCTCCGCCTGGGCCACCCGCGCAGCCGCCGCGTCCTCCGCCTCGGCCACGCGCTGAGCGGCCCACCTCTCGACGGCTTCCACCCGGGCGGTCGCGTGCGCGTCGGCGTCCTGGAGCGCGCGCTCCCGCTGCGCGAGCGCCCACTCGGCCGACCGCAGGCGCTCGGTGAGCGCGGACACGCGTCCCTCGTGGTCCTGGACCGAACGCCGCAGCAGCTCCTCGGTCTCGGCCGCGTGCCGGCGGGCGGCCGCGAGCTCGCCGCGGACGCCTGCCGCGGACTCGGCGGCCTGCCGGTGCGCCTGTGCGACCTCCTCCTCCGCCTGCGTCCTCAGCCAGGCCATGCGTTCCCCGGCCGCGCGGTGCAGCGCAGCCGCTTGGCGCCGCAGGGACAGATCGACGCGGCCGAGCATGCCGGACTCCAGCTCGTCGAGCTGCCGCTCGGTGTCCGCGAGGGCGCTCCGGGTACGGTGCCGCTCCCGTTCGAGCGCGTCCACGTGCTCCTCCCGCAGCCGCTCCTCGGAGGCAGCCGCTTCCGCCAGCAGTTCCGCGACGCGTACCTCATGCTCGGCACGCAACGCCTCCAGGGCACCCTGCCCGTCCGCCTCGGCCACCTCCACGCACTTCACCCCAGCCCCCGGCTCGGCCACTTCCACGCGCTGCACCCCGAACTCCGGCTCGGCCACGCCCACGGACTGCACCCCGAACTCCGGCTCGGCCGCCTCCACGCGCCGCACCCCAGCCTCCGCCTCGGCCACGCCCACGGGCTGCGCCCCAGCCTCCGCCTCGGCCACCTCCACGCACTGCACCCCGAACTCCGGCTCGACCCCGTCCCCGTCCCCGGCGACGTCCCCGGCCCCCGATTCCACCCGGAACGCGCACTCGGCCCGAGCGGCGGGCTCCCCGGCGACGGCCGGCACGACGGGTACCGCGATCGCGGCTCCGGCCGAGGTGAACTCCTCCAGGGCATCCCGGAACGCGAGCCTCGACTCACTGCGTACGAGGGGGCGGCCCGCCAGGTAGGTCCGCGGCGAGGCACCGTTCAGCGTTTCGAAGACGCGGTCGAGGAAGTCCTCCGGACGCCGCCCGGTGTCCTTGAGGACGCCGAAGAGGCGATGCAGCAGCTGAAGGGCCATGACGACGGAACGGTCGAGCGTGCCCCGCCGCTCGACCACGCCCATGACGTCCTCGGCGGCGGCCGGCCCGAGGAGCACGGCCAGTTCCGCGTCGCCGAGGGCGACCAGCGCGTACTCGGCGAGCCAGGCCACTCCGCCGGCGAACACGACGGGCGCCGCCAACGCCGCTTCCCAGTCCGCCCGGTACCGCGCCGACACCACCACCGCCTCCTCCACTCCCACCCCTACTGCCACCTGCAAACCCTGCCCGGCCTCGGCCTCCGACTCCGGCTCGGGCTCCGACCCCGACTCGGGCTCGGGCTCGGGCTCGGGCTCGGGCTCGGGCTCGGGCTGCGGCTCGGGCTCCGGCTGCGGCTCGGACGCAAGCGCCGACTCCGGCTCAGACCCCGGCACCGGCACCGGCACCGGCTCCGCAGCCGCCGGCAGGGCCTCGGCGGGCGGCAGCGGGGCCGGCTCGGGCACGTCATGCTCCGGCGCCGGCCGGGACGGCACGGGCGCCCGCCGCCCCCGCGCCGCCAGGGCGGCAGCCCTACGGCGCCGGAGGGACTCCCGCGACGGAGCCCTGCGCCTACGCGGCTCCGGGTCCGGCGGCTCGACGTGCCCCGGGCCGAACCCGTCGGCCAGCAGCGCCTCGCGAAGGGCCTTGAACGCCTTCACCTCCACCTGGCGGACCCGCTCCCGGGTGACGCCGAACTCCTTCCCCAGCTCGTCCAGGGTCGACTTCTCCCCGCCGTCCAGACCCGTACGGCGCAGCAGGATCCGCGCCTCCCGTTCCCCGAAACGCGCGACCAGGGAGAGCAGGTGCTCGTGCACGATCGCTTCCACGGCCCGGTGTTCCGCCGACGGCAGCGGCCGCTCCAGCGCGACCACCTCCCCCAGGTGCGTCCCGTCCCCGATCTCCCGGTCCAGGGAGTCCGTGCGCCGGCTGACCTTGCGGACCTCCTCGACCCGCGCCACGCTCAGGTCGCACGCCACCGCGACATCGGCGGCACTCCACGGGCGCCCTTCCATCTGGAGCCTGCGCTCCGCCGCGGCGACCTTCCGTACCAGCTCGTGGAAGTGGACCGGGATGCGGATGACCGCTCCCTCGTCGGCGACGGCCCGGCTGATCGACTGCCGGATCCACCACGTCGCGTACGTGGAGAACTTGTAGCCCTTGGCGGGGTCGAACTTGACCGCCGCCCTGATCAGTCCGAAGACCCCGTGCTGGAACAGGTCTTCGTGTTCGAGGCCCTGCCCTCCGTGCTTCAGGGCGATTCCGTGCACGAGGCCCTGGTTGTGCAGGACGAGGCAGTTGCGCGCCCGGATCCGGAGATCGCCGGCGGGCAGCGCGGCCATCTCGGCGGCGTCCGGCTCGACCGCGATGCGGTCGGGGCCGCCCCGTACGAGTACGGCGAGGCCCACCTCCTCCTCGGCCGTCAGCCTGCGCTTCTCGGGCCGCCGGGTGAAGCGGCCCTCGTCCAGCACCGCATGCGCCGCCCGGACCGCACGGCCGAGGTCTCCGATGGGCCGGGGCCCCGCACCCTGCTGCGGGCGCCGGTCCGGATCGAAGTCCTCCCACTCCCCGAACTCGGGCTCATCCTGGGATGGTTGCGCGCCCGCCGACGCCTCCGCACGAAGGGGCGCCGTCCTCCGGAGCTCGCTCGTCTCCGCCGGCGTCAGCCCGGCGAGCCCGGCCACCCCCTCCACGGCGTCGGCGCCCACGAGCCCCTGCCCGTCCGCGTACCGGAGCAGCAGGGCCCGAACCGGGGCCAGCCGTCCGGAAATTGACGGATGTACAACCTTTCGCGGGCCGAGCCAGTCCTGACTCGCGTGCTCCGCTTCCTGCCCGATCCGCAGCCCCAGGCGCGTCAGTTCGCCCGCCAGGCGCTCCTGCTCCGCCTGCGCCAGCCCGAGACCCCCGACGCACCGGCGGAAGTCCTCGGCGGAGACCACGCCCTCCACGGCCGCCCGGCCGAGCTCGGCGTACAGCTCCCGGAGGGCGTTCCGGAGTTCGGTCGCGCCCCGATCACCCCGAGGTTCCCCACCACTCACGGCTACCCCTCCTCAACCGTTCATGAGCACGACCTTAAGTCAACGTGTTGACATCGTCAACACGTTGAATGCTGCAATCACACAGCAGGCGTGTGTACGTTGTGCCGTGACGGCTGGTACGAAAGAGGCAGAAGTTCCCCCAGCGCATGCAACTCCTTCTGGCCAATCGGCCGAAGAACGCCTTTGATCACGGAATCGGGGGCGATCTACGCTTCCTTCCGGCGGTCTAGCCTGCACCGCCCGGCGGCACAAGCCCCCAGGAGCGTGTTCACTTGGCCTTCCCCCCCTGGCGACCTGGTCGCCGCCTTCGGCAACTTCCTGCACCACCAAAGCCTTGAGAGCACCTTCCTTGAGCGCCATCCGGAGTTGGCCGACCGGGTCGAGTTCAACTCCGCCGGGCCCCTCTTCCTGAAGGTCGGCCTGTCGGCAGGTCGCTCCGTCGCGCTCGCCCGCCTGAACTACAAACACCAGGTCGCCTGGACCATCGTCGATCCACACCTGCACAGTGATCCGTCCGTGTGGGCCCTGAACACACCCGTCGAGGTGCTCGTCGACGCCCTGTACGCCCGTGCGGCGGCCCACCTCTTCGACACGCCGGTGCCGTCGCCGTTGCGCTGGGACGAGGGGGAACCCTCGGAGATGACCCAGCTGGCCGATCTCCTCGACGCACGCGGGGTGCGCGTGCGTCGGGTCGTCGAGGGCAACCGGTGGTTCGCCCGGGGTTCGCGCAGTGACCCGGAGCTCGTCTTGGTCCCCGAGTCCGCGGGGGCGTACGTGGACGCCGAACTCGCCGACGCCTTCGTCCGGATCTCGGTCAAGCCCGCCCTCGGCTGGATGGTCGATGCGTACATCCGCGACTGGGGCGCCTGGGGACGGGTGGACCTCGCCCGCAGTCTGGGGAAACAGTCGGCGGCCGCACCGGGTGTCCCCCGCGCAACCGTGTCCGTCGACGAACTCGCGGATGTGATCGGGAAGGGGCCCGCTCACTGGGGCACCAGCTTCCCCTGGGAGCCCGTCAGGCGTACCGCCAGCCGTGGGCGCGTTCCGTCGATGCGACAGGACTCCCTCTTCCCCGTCGAGGAACCTGAACCCGACGCCCCGGCACTCTTCGAGGATGACTCCACGCCTGATCCGGCCACCTCGGTAACGGCGCCCGGCAGGGGAATCCCGCGGGCTGTCGTCGACCAGCTGAACATGCTCGGCTTCGACGCCGTATCCACAGGTGACTTCGCGGCCCCGATCCATTCCAGTGGATTCGACGTCCAGATCCGGGACGGCGGCACCAAGGATCTCTCGCTGTCCGAGGTGGAACGGCTCAACGGGCTGGCTGCGGCAGCCGGCGAGGTCGTCCCCAAGCGGCTGATCCTGGTGACCGGTGCCGGCATCAGCCGGCCGGCCGCGGCGTTCGCGGACAAGGCCAAGGCCTTCGTCTTCCACATCGACCGCTCGACGGCACGGCTGACTCCTCTGACCGCCCGTACGCGCCAGGTCGTGCTCCCTGACGCCGCACCCCGCGACCACGATCTCGACCCTTGGTGACGGGGGCCGGTCGCACTGTCGGTGGCTCCGGCTAGCCTGCCGGCAGGTGATCCGCCCACTCGTTCATGAGGAAAGGAAGGCCCCGATGGCTACGGACCCGTACCCGGAGTTCCGCCTGCGGTTGCCGAACGGCGGGCCTGAGGCGCGCGGGCGGCAGACCGACGAGATGGGGACGAACGGTAGCCGCCGGTTCGTCGTCGGGCCGGGTCAGCCCGTTCGCCCGGAGGCCGTTCCGTCTTTCGCCAAGCAGGTGGCCTCCGCCCACCGGTTGCGCGAACAGCTCATCGGCGAAGGGCGGATCAAGCAGTCTCAGGCATGGCCCGGCTGGCTGGAGACGACCGACACGATCACCTTCAACTCCCCCTCCGAGGCCGGCTCCGTCCTCACCGGCAGCAGTTGCAACGGCTGGCTGAGCTGGAAGACGGAGGACGGCCGACCCCTCGGCGATTTCATGCCGGGGGCTTCCTGGGGCCCGAACCGCGCGTGGCTGGTCCGCGGCTCCAACGTCACGGGCCTCGACCTCGTGCAGCGCATGTGGCTGCTCGAAGGGCGGGTGACCCTGGCGGCCTCCCGGCTGCGGCAGGGGGTGGAGACGGGTATCAGCAAGGAGCAGGTCCGCACCCTCGTCCAGGAGGACTACGAGTCCACGGCGACCTACAGCCAGAAGCAGGACCTGGTGGAGGAGCTGCACGCGTTCCTGTCCCGGATGAAGCCGGGCGACACCGTGTGCACCATCTCCGGGGGGCGGCTGTACGTCGGGGAGATCTCCGGCGAGGTGGAGCAGACGGAGTCCGAGGACCACCGTTCCAACCTGCGCCGCCCGGTGGCCTGGCAGGACGAGGGCTACGCGTACGACGAGCTGCCCGAGGAGCTCCAGCAGCGGCTGTCCATCCAGCACGACGTCGTGGAGCTGACCACCGTCCAAGCCGTGATCGACGGACTCGGCCTCACGGACGAGGAGCTGGCCGACGAGGCCGGGGCGATGGAGCGGGATCCGAGCGTGGAGATCCCGGCCCTCGCCGCCCGACGGGAGTTGGAGCTGCCCGAGCCGACCGACGAGCTGGCCGACGAGTTGCTGGTCCACGAGACGGAGTGGCTGCGCGAGGTCCGGGACCTGCTGTGGGACGACCGGCAGCTCGTCCTGTACGGTCCGCCCGGCACGGGAAAGACCTATCTGGCGCTGAAGCTGGCCGAGTTCCTGGGCGGCGGCCCGGAGCAGGTGAAGCTGGTCCAGTTCCACCCGTCCTACGCGTACGAGGACTTCTTCGAGGGCTTCCGCCCGCAGGAGGACCCCGAAACCCGGGAGGTCGCCTTCCGGCTCACCGCCGGGCCGCTGCGCGAGCTGGCCGACCTGGCCTCCCGGGAGGGCAACCGGCACCTGCCGCACTTCCTGATCATCGACGAGATCAACCGGGCGAACCTGGCCAAGGTCTTCGGCGAGCTGTACTTCCTCCTGGAATACCGGAACAAGTCGGTCCGACTGACCTACTCCGGCGACGACTTCGCGCTGCCCCCCAACCTGTTCGTCATCGGCACCATGAACACCGCGGACCGCTCGATCGCGCTGGTGGACGCGGCCATGCGGCGCCGGTTCGCGTTCGTTGAGCTGTCGCCGCGCACCGAGCCCACCAGCGGGCTACTGCGGCGATGGCTCGAGTCCCAGGAACGTGACGCCGAGCCGGCCGAGCTGCTGGACGCGCTCAACGCCCGTATTGACGACCCGGACTTCCGGATCGGGCCGTCGTACCTGATGAAGAAGGGCGTGTACCGGGAGGGCGGGCTGGAGCGCACCTGGCGGACGAAGATCCTTCCGCTGCTGGAGGAGCACCACTACGGCGAGGGCGTCGACATCGAGAAGCGGTACGGGCTCGCCGCGCTGCGGCGCTCGCTCCCCAAGCCGCCGGAGCCCGATCCGGTGTCGCCCGCGTGACCCCGGTCATCGAGCTCGTCGAGCACGCCCAGGCCACCGGGCACGTCCTGCCGGACGCGGTCGGCCGGGCGCTGGCCGCAGCCCGCATCGTGGACGCCTCCCCCGACCCACACACGCCGGGCCTCTGGCTGCTGCGGGCCGGCAGCAAGGTCGGCGCGGTGTCCGTCGACGTACCGGGCGGCGGGAACGGGCCTGTCACCGTCCGCATCACGCCCAAGGTCCCCGTCGCGCGGCTGTTCTTCCTGCTCGGCTACAGCCTCGACCCGAAGGGCCACTGGCGGGACGGTCAGGTCGACGTGGGTGAGCACCGCGAGGTGCTGCCCGCGCTCGCGCACGCCGTGGAGCGGCAGATCGACCGGTCCCTGCGCCAAGGGCTGCTCCAGGGGTACCGGGCGACCGAGGAGAGCGCGCTCGTGGTGCGCGGGCGGATCCGCGAGGCGGACCAGATACGGCGCCGCTTCGGGGCGACGCTGCCCGTCGAGGTGGCGTACGACGAGTTCACCACCGACATCGCGGAGAACCGCGTCCTGCGGGCGGCCGTCGAGCAGCTGCTGCGCCTGCCGGGTGTGCCGCGCGAGGTACGCCGCCGACTCCTGCACCAGCGGTCCCGGTTCAACGGCACCACCCCGCTGGTACCCGGCCGGCCGCTGCCGTCCTGGCGCCCGTCCCGGCTCAACGCCCGCTACCAGCCGGCCCTGCACCTCGCCCGGGCCGTGCTCTGCGGGTCCTCGCCGGAGCACGCGCCCGGCGGCCTGCGCATCGACGGTTTCCTGTTCGACATGAACAAGCTCTTCGAGGACTTCGTGACGGTCGCCCTGCGTGAGGCGCTGCGCGGCTCGGATCTCACCGGCTCCCTCCAGGACCCGCACCACCTCGACGAGGACGACGCGATCCGCATGAAGCCGGACTTCGTGCTGTACGGGCCGGAGGGGACAGCGCGCGCGGTCGCCGACGCCAAGTACAAGGCCGAGAAAAGGGACGGATACCCGGACGCCGACCTGTACCAGATGCTCGCCTACTGCACCGCGCTCGGACTCCCCGAAGGGCATCTCGTCTACGCGAAGGGCAATGCCCCGCACGCCGCCCACCGGGTCCGGCACGCGGGCATCGTACTCCACCAGCACGCTCTGGACCTGGACCGGGAACCGGCCGCGCTCCTGGCCGATATTGCCGCCCTGTCCCTACGGATGGGCGCTGACCCGCCCTTATGATCAGCGCCGGAGTGCCGTTCCAGGGTGGGGAGTTCACGTCGTGCCGCAGCTCGCGTTCGCCAACAGCTTCTGGCAGAGCTACGACGTCCTGGAGAGGCCGGTCAAAGCGGGCGTGCGCAAGGCGATGGAGAAGTTCCAGAAGCTGACGGTGGCCGAGCTCTACGCGGACAAGGGGCTGCACCTGGAGTCCGTGGACAAGGCGCGCGACCCCCGGATGCGGACGATCCGCGTCAACGACTTCTGGCGGGGCGTGGTCCTCTCCCCGGACGACGGCAGCGACGTCTTCCTCCTGGTCAACGTGGTGCCGCACGACGACGCGTACACCTGGGCGGCCAAGCGGCTGTACACGACGAACAAGGCGACCCGGGCGCTGGAGGTCCGCGACGTCGTCGCGATCGAGCAGCTCACGCCGACCATGGAGAAGGCCGCCGCCCAGGCCCCCGCCCTCCTCTTCGGCCGGTACTCCGACACCGTCCTGCGCGACCTCGGCGTCGACGACCAGGTCCTGCGCGCGGTGCGCACCGTCATCGACAAGCCGCAGCTGGAAGCGTTCGGGACCCTGCTGCCCGAGGACCAGTTCGAGGCCCTCCAGTACCTCGCGGAGGGGTTCACCCCCGAGGAGGTCTACCGGGACGTCGTCGCGGTCCGGCGGCCGGCCGGCGCCGCACCCGGCCCGGACCCGAGCCTGGCCGCGGCGATCGCCAACACCACGAGCCGCATCACGCTGGTGACCGGCGCGGACGAGCTGACGGAGATCCTGAGCAAGCCGTTCGCCGCCTGGCGGGTGTTCCTGCACCCCTCACAGCGCCGGGTCGCCTACCGGACCTCGTACGGCGGACCGGTGCAGGTGACGGGCGGGCCGGGCACCGGCAAGACCGTCGTGGCGCTGCACCGCGTCAAACACCTGCTGTCGCTCGCTCCCGATACCCGGATCCTGCTCACCACGTACACGAACGCGCTGGCCCAGGCCTTGCGGGAGAGCCTGTCGCTGCTGCTCGACGGGGACGAGGGACTGCTGGACCGGGTGGACGTGACCACCGTGAACGCCTTCGCCCACCGGACCGTGGCGGAGGGCGGCACCCGGGTGCCGTCCCCCCTCGGCGACCGGGAGGAGCGGCAGGTCTGGCAGCGGGTGCTGAAGAAGCTGCAGCTCCCCTGGTCGGAGCAGTTCCTCGCGCAGGAGTACCGGCACGTGGTCCTGGCCCAGGACATCCGAGACCTCGACACCTACCGGACCGCCCTGCGCCGGGGCAGGGGGAACGCCCTGTCCACCGCACGGCGGGAGCAGCTGTGGCCCGCCGTCGAGCTCTTCGAGTCGATCCTGGCCGGCCAGGGCTCCACCACCCACCTCCAGGTGTGCGCGCGGGCCGCCCGGCTGCTCGCCGGGGCGGCACCGGCCTACGACCACGTCGTCGTCGACGAGGCCCAGGACCTCCACCCGGCCCAGTGGCGGGTGCTGCGCGGCGCGGTCGCTCCCGGCAGCGACGACCTGTTCATCACCGGGGACCCGCACCAGCGGATCTACGACACGAAGGTGTCACTCGGCTCCCTGGGGATCTCGGTGACCGGGCGCACGACCCGCCTGCGTCTCAACTACCGCAGTACGGAGGAGATCCTGACCTGGTCGACCGGCGTGCTGGCCCCGGTGACGGTCGACGACCTGGGCGGCGCGGGCTCGGACAGCCTGGCCGGCTACCGCTCCGTCCTGCACGGGCGCCGGCCCGGCGTGGAGGGGCACGGTTCCGAGCCGGCCGAGGTCGCGGCGCTGGTGGACCGGGTACGGGAGTGGATCGCGCAGGGCGTGAAGCCGTCCGAGATAGGCGTCTGCGCCCGCTTCAACCTCCTCCTCGACAAGGTGTACGAGCGACTGGCGGCGGAAGGGATCCCGGTGGTCCGGGTACGGAACAACCCGGGCCCGGCGGAGGACGGGGTGCGCCTGGCGACCATGCACGCGATGAAGGGCCTGGAGTTCCGCTGCGTGGCCGTCCTCGGGGTGACGTCGGGCAGCCTGCCGTTCGGACGCGAGGTCACGCCCGCCTCCGTCGACGCCCTCCAGCACGAATCGGACCTGCTGCGGGAGCGCTGCCTGCTGTTCGTCGCCTGCACCCGCGCCCGGGAGGCACTGCACGTCTCCTGGTCGGGCCTGCCAAGCGGCTTCCTCCCTCAAACGGCCGCTAGCTGATCCCTCAGCCGTCCACGTCCCCGGAGGGCGCGAGCGCGCCGTTGCCCAGCCCGTCCCGGGCCAACTCCACCGCCTGCCGGCCGAGGTCCGCGACCTCCCGCACCTGGTTCTCGAACTCCTGGACGGCGTTGAAGGCCCGCCCGTACCTGCGCTGCGCGTCGATGTCCATCTTCGGAACCCTGCCGCCGCGGCCGTCGAACCGGTAGGTGCCGGTGGCACTGGTCGACCGCCGGGTGTTCGCCGCACTGTGCAGGAAACCGCGCAGATAATCAGTATCCAGCTGCTCACTCACCGAGGCGGGCTCGCCGTCCCCGAACTCGACGAGACCGGCCCGCGCGAGTTCGGAGACGCTCACGGTCGAAGCCTCCAGGCTTCCCGACCCGGCGCCTTCGGCGAGGGCCGGGAGGAGCTCGGCGAGCCGGTCGAGCTGCCCCTCCAGCCGGGCCCGCAGGGCGGTGTACTCGGCGAGGTGGTCACGGTGGGAGGCGAGGACATGCCTCCCGGGCGTCAGGTCGACGACGTCGTCCAGCAATTCCACGAGAGGGACGTCGGCCACCTGGTGCGGGGCGGGATCCAGCGGCCCGTCCGGCTCGTTCGCGGTCAGGTCCACCAGCCGCACGGCGGTCGCGGCGTCGCGTACGTCCCGGGGCCGGGTCAACTGCCACACGTGCACGGGCAGCGCGTGCGAGGCCGCGGCCCCGGCTGGCAGGGCGACGACCTGCGTGAGCACGCCCCGGCGCACGATCTCCGCCCGGATCCGGCGGCCGGCTTTCCGGTACGCGACGGAGGCGGGCATGACCACGAGGACCCGCCCGCCCGGAGCGGTACGGGCGTACGCGTGCTGCAGCCAGGCCAGCTCCCCCTCCGCCTTCGGCGGCGTGCCGAACTCCCACCGCTCATCGAGCAGCAGGGCCTCGCGGCCCCA
The DNA here is from genome assembly GCF_050275515.1 of Streptomyces sp. NPDC004126. Classification (NCBI taxonomy): domain Bacteria; kingdom Bacillati; phylum Actinomycetota; class Actinomycetes; order Kitasatosporales; family Streptomycetaceae; genus Streptomyces; species Streptomyces sp. NPDC004126. The sequence continues at coordinate 195,998 of NZ_JBNNPF010000007.1, forward strand.
TTCGGTGACGCCGACGGGCGGATCGCACACCACCAGATCGGCACGCACACCGGACCACTGGTCACCAGAGAGCGAGTCCCCCTCCACGACGGCCACGTCTTCCAGCCCCCCGAACCCGGCACGCAGCTGCGCCAGCCGCGCACTGTTCGGCTCCCGCTCCTGCCCGAAACGTTTCAGCCCATGGCGGGGCCCCACGGACAAAAGAAGGGAACCAATGCCACAGGCGGGATCCAGCACGGTGGCCCCCTCGGCAAGGGGCGGAGCCAGATGACACAGCGCGCGGACGATCCGCTGGGAGGTGACCCGGTCGGACCCGGACCGCCCGACGGCCAGCCCGATCCGCTCGGCCAACGCCTCGACGACCTCCCCGGCGCCCCCGCCCCGTGCAAGCCCCTCGGCAAGCCGGCCGGCATCGGCGGGCAGGTTCGGCGCAGCCTCGCCCCCGGCCAGCCACCGCGCGACATCGGCGACCCCGGCGACGGCGTCCTCCCCGTAGCCGGCCCGCACCGCCTGCCAGAGCCTCACCTCATCGGAAACGCCCTGCCCCTTGTGCTGGCGCTCCAGCCACTGCCGCACCTCGCCGAAGGCGAAGAGCGGACTGTTCACACCGCCACCCGCGGGAGCGGGAAAGTCCTCGTACCGCCGCCGCCAATTGGAAACAGCCGCCCGCGTCACACCAGCGAGGCGGGCGATCTCAGACCCGGAAACCAGCTGCTCCGGCGACCCAGCGTCCACGTCAGCCATGGCGGCAGCGTACACGAGCGACGCCACAGCCCTCTCGCCTGACATGTTGACAACGTACACACGCGGACAGGTCGCACGTACCGCCCCCGCGCGGGCTCGCCGGGTCAGGCGTCGTCCCGCACCGGCTCCAGGATCGCCACGCACTCCACGTGGTGGGTCATCGGGAAGAGGTCGAAGACGCGGAGCGTGCGGACGCGGTAGCCCGCGTCCTTGAAGTAGCCCAGGTCGCGGGCCAGGGCCGCCGGGTCGCAGGCGACGTAGGCGATGCGGCGGGCCGAGAGGCTCGCGATGTGGCGGACCGTCTGCTTGCCCGCGCCCGCGCGGGGCGGGTCCAGGACGACCAGGTCGCACTCGGTGATGCCGGTGCGCGGGAGGGCGGTGTCGACCTTGCCCTGTTCGATGCGGACCCGGGGGAAGTCCGCCAGGTTGTGGCGGGCGTCCTCCACCGCGCGCTTGCCCGACTCGATGCCGAGGACCGCGCCGGTCTCGCCGAGGCGCTCCGCGAGGGCGCCCGCGAAGATGCCGACGCCGCAGTAGAGGTCGAGGGCCATCTCGCCCTTGCGCGGCATCAGGCCCTGCATGACGGCCTTGATCAGGGTGTCGGCGGCCTGCGGGTGGACCTGCCAGAAGCCGCCCATGCCGACGCGGTACGTACGGCCGTCCGCGCGCTCGCGGACGAAGGGGCGGCCGTGGACGCGGTGCACCCCGCCGTCCTTCTCCTCGACGCGGAGGACGGAGACCGGCTTGTCGAGCTCCACCAGCGGGAGGCGGCCGCCCGGGCGGGGGGTGAGGACGACCTGGCGGTCGCTCGAGCCCGTCGCGGCGATGGCCTCGACGGTCGCCATCTGGGGCCAGTCCTGCTTCTCGATGCCGAGTTCGGAGACCCCGGGCGCCGCGATCATGCAGTGGTCGACGGGCTCGATGTCGTGCGAGCGGTGCTTGCGCAGGCCCGCCCGGCCCGTCTCGTCGATCGCGTACTGGACGCGGGTGCGCCACTGCGGGACCTGTCCGGCCGGGAGCTTGTCGCCCTCGGCCGGCATGACGGTGCCGTCCCAGCCGGCCTCCTCCGGGGTGAGCCCGGCGAGCCGCTTCAGCTGCTCGGCGACGACTTCGCCCTTGAGGCGGCGCTGGGCGCCCGGCTTGGCGTGCTGCCAGTCGCAGCCGCCGCACTTGCCGGGGCCGGCGTACGGGCAGGGGGCCTCGACGCGGTCCTTGGAGGCGGTCAGGACGGTGATGGCGTCGGCGCGCAGGAAGCGGGAGTCCGACTCGCCCTCGGTGACCTTTGCGATGACCTTCTCGCCCGGCAGCGCGTGGCGGACGAACAGGACGCGGCCGTCCGAGGTGCGGGCGATGCAGTGGCCGCCGTGCGCTACGGGACCGACCTCGACCTCGTACTCCTCCCCGACCAGTGACTGCTTCTCGTTCTGCTCGGTCATGGTGGGGAGACTCCAAGGGAAGTGGATCAAAAGGGAACGGCCGGAGGACCGACCCACCAGTTTACGTGGGTCTCCTCCGGCCGTTCGCCATCGGCTCCGCAGCGTCTCCGCGGCTACTTGCCCGCCGGGTCCTTCTGGCGCTGCCTCGGCGTGTCGACGGGGCCGCGGCGCACCGCGCCCGGGGCGTTCCACTCCTGGCGCTTCTTCGCCCGCCGCTTGGCGAGCTCCGAGGATTCCAGCTGGTAGGGCACCGAGGTGACCATCACGCCGGGCGTGAACAGCAGCCGGCCCTTGAGGCGCAGCGCGCTCTGGTTGTGCAGGAGGTGCTCGTACCAGCGTCCGACGACGTACTCGGGGATGTAGACGCTGACCGCGTCGCGCGGGTTCTCGCTGCGCAGCCCCTTCACGTACTCGACCACGGGCCGGGTGATCTCGCGGTAGGGCGAGTCGAGGATCTTCAGCGGGACGTTGATCCCGCGCCGCTCCCACTCGGCCCGCAGCGCCTTGGTCTCGGCCTGGTCGACGCTGATGCTGAGCGCCTCCAGGGTGTCCGAGCGGGTCAGCTTGGCGAAGGCCAGGGCGCGCAGGGTCGGCTTGTGGACCTTGGAGACCAGGACGATCGAGTGGACCCGGGAGGGGCGCACGCTGTCGTCGCTGGGGCCCTCGTCGGCGGCGATCTCGGCGGCGACGCGGTCGTAGTGCTTACGGATCGCGGTCATGGTGCCGTAGAAGATCAGCATGCCCAGCAGGGCGACCCAGGCGCCGTGGGTGAACTTGGTGGCGAGGACGACGACCAGCACCATGCCGGTGAAGAAGGCGCCGAAGGTGTTGATCGCCCGGGAGCGGATCATCCGGCGGCGTGCGGCCTGGTCGCGCTCGGTCTTCAGGTGGCGGTTCCAGTGCCGGACCATGCCGATCTGGCTCAGCGTGAAGGAGACGAACACGCCCACGATGTAGAGCTGGATCAGCTTGGTGGAGTCGGCGTCGTAGATCCACACCAGCAGTATGGCCGCGCCGGCGAGCAGCACGATGCCGTTGGAGAAGGCGAGCCGGTCGCCGCGGGTGTGCAGCTGGCGCGGCAGGTAGCGGTCCTGGGCGAGGATCGAGCCGAGCAGCGGGAAGCCGTTGTAGGCGGTGTTGGCGGCCAGGAACAGGACGAGGGCCGTGGCGGCGGCGAGCAGCACGAACAGGAAGCTGCCGTTGCCGAAGACGGCCTCGGCGACCTGGGAGATCACCGGGTGCTGGACGAAGCCGTCGCCGACCGGGACGCCGTTCTCCAGCAGGTTGGTGGCGGGGGCCTCGGCCATCTTCACGTCGGTGGCCATGGCCAGGCCGATGATCCCGCAGAACATGGTCACGGCCAGGCCGCCCATGAGGGCGAGGGTGGTGGCGGCGTTCTTGCTCTTGGGCTTGCGGAAGGCCGGCACGCCGTTGCTGATCGCCTCGACACCGGTCAGGGCGGCGCAGCCGGAGGAGAAGGCGCGCAGCAGCAGGAAGACCAGCGCGAAGCCGGCCAGCCCCTGGTGCTCGGCCTTGATCTCCAGGTGGGCGGTCGGGGCCTCCATCGTGTCGCCCATCACGAGGCCGCGCCAGGCACCCCACGCGATCATCACGAACACGGCGCCGACGAACACGTACGTCGGGATGGCGAAGAGCTTCCCGGATTCCTTCACTCCGCGCAGATTCATCAGCGTGAGCAGCAGAATCATGACGATCGCCGAGAGCACCTTGTGCTCGATGACGAAATCGACGGCGGAGCCGAGATTCTCGACGCCGGAGGAAATGGAGACGGCGACGGTGAGGACGTAGTCGACGAGCAGGGCGCTCGCCACCGTGAGGCCGGCCTGCGGTCCGAGGTTGGTGTTGGCGACCTCGTAGTCACCGCCGCCGCTGGGGTAGGCGTGGACGTTCTGCCGGTAGGAGGCGACCACGGTGAACATCAGCACGACGACCGCGACCGCGATCCATGGGCTGAAGTGGTACGCCGACACACCCGCGATGGACAGGACCAGCAGTACTTCGCCAGGGGCATATGCCACTGAGGAGAGCGGGTCGGATGCGAACACGGGAAGGGCGATCCGCTTGGGGAGGAGCGTTTCCCCGAGGCGGTCGCTGCGCAGCGCCCGGCCGATCAGGATCCGTTTGGGCACGTCGGTCAGTTTGGACACGCAGAGGATCGTAAGCGTTCGAAATGTGGCTGACGAACCCCCTGCCCCCAATCCGCACCAATGCGCCTCCAATGAAGCACCTGCGGGACCCCTAAACGGTCACACTGGTGACCGCCCGTGTGTAGCTTGGGCCATGGTCTGAGACCCTGATTAGCCAGAGCATGCAATGAGGCTGGGAACCAGCGAGCAGCTGTCAGCCGGAAGGACGGCCGTGCACATCGTCATTATGGGCTGCGGAAGGGTGGGCTCCGCCCTCGCGCAGACCTTGGAACAGCAGGGGCATACGGTCGCCGTGGTCGACCAGGACCCCACCGCATTCCGCCGGCTCGGTGCCTCGTTCGGCGGCCGCCGCGTCACCGGTGTCGGCTTCGACCAGGACACGCTGCGGGAGGCGGGGATCGAGGAGGCGGGTGCTTTCGCCGCCGTCAGCAGTGGTGACAATTCCAACATCATCGCGGCCCGCGTGGCCCGCGAGATGTTCGGCGTGGAGAACGTCGCCGCCCGGATCTACGACCCCAAGCGCGCCGAGGTGTACCAGCGCCTCGGGATCCCCACCGTCGCGACCGTGCGGTGGACCGCCGACCAGATGCTGCGCCGGCTGCTCCCCTCGGGAGCGGAGCCGCTGTGGCGTGACCCGAGCGGCGGGGTGCAGCTCGCGGAGGTGCACACCTCCGCGGCCTGGATCGGTCACAAGGTCAGCAAACTGCAGGAGGAGACCGGCGTCCGTGTCGCGTTCCTCACCCGCCTGGGCGAGGCGATGCTGCCGACTTCGCAGACCGTCCTCCAGGAGGGCGACCTCGTCCACGTGATGATGCGCACGGACGAGATCGACAAGGTCGAGGCGGCCTTCGCCGAGGGCCCCGAGGAGGCACACGCATGAGGGTCGCGATCGCCGGAGCCGGGGCCGTGGGCCGCTCCATCGCGGGCGAGCTGCTGGAGAACGGCCACGAGGTGCTCCTCGTGGACAAGGCGCCGACCGCCATCTCGGTGGAGCGGGTGCCGCAGGCGGAGTGGCTGCTGGCCGACGCCTGCGAGATCACCTCGCTCGACGAGGCGGCGCTGCAGCGCTGCAACGTGGTCATCGCCGCGACGGGCGACGACAAGGTGAACCTGGTCGTCTCGCTGCTGGCGAAGACCGAGTACGGGGTCCCGCGCGTGGTGGCGCGCGTGAACAACCCGAAGAACGAGTGGCTCTTCAACGAGTCCTGGGGTGTCGACGTCGCGGTGTCCACGCCGCGCCTGATGTCGGCCCTGGTCGAGGAGGCCGTCAGCGTCGGCGACCTGGTGCGGCTGCTGCGCTTCAGCCACGGCGACGCGAACCTCGTGGAGCTGACCCTGTCGGCCGACTCCTCGGTCGCCGGCACCCAGATCAGCGAGATCTCCTGGCCGGAGGACACCTCCCTGGTCACGATCATCCGCGGCAACCGGGTGCTCACCCCGCACGGCGAGGAGACCCTGGAGCCGGGCGACGAGCTCCTCTTCGTGGCCGCCCAGGCCCGCGAGGAGCAGCTGGAGGACCTCCTCCAGGCCCGTCACTAGCCGGCGGCGCACACGAAGAAGGGGCGGGGCGGCCATCCCGGCCGCCCCGCCCCTTCTCCCGCGTCTCAGACGTCTCAGGCGTCTCAGACCCGCTTGTGGCGGCCGGACTGCCCCGGCTGGGCCGACTGCCCGGCCTGTGCCTCCTTCGCGGCGGCCTTCGCGGCCTCCTGCGCGGCCTCCTCGGCCTCGTACTCGGCGATCACGTCGATCGGCGGCGGAGCCTTCGCCAGGAAGACCCAGGTGAAGTACACGGCCAGCACCATCGGCGGGAGCTTGAGCGCGATCAGCACCCAGCCGAGCTGCGTCGCGTCACCCCACCAGTACAGCGGGAAGATGATCGCGTACTTGGCGAGGAAGATGAGCCCCCACGCGAGGCTGGCCTTCACGTACGCCTTCTTGCGCCCCGGGTTGCGCGTGCGCCAGGACAGGTTCTCCTTGAACACCGGCCCGAGGATCACGCCCAGCAGCGGGAAGCCCGCCAGCGCCGAGAGCGTGAAGGCCAGGCCCAGGCAGACCCCGTAGATCATGCCCGGCAGGTAGAAGCCCTTCGGGTCGCCCGTGAACAGGGCGAAGGCCACGCCCAGACCCACCCCGAAGACCCCGCTGAAGGCGTGCTTCACGGTGTCCTTGCGCAGCAGCCGCACGATCACCAGCAGTACGGCGACCCCGCCCGCGGCGATGGCGGAGGACTTCACGTCCTTGTTGATCGTGTAGATCATCACGAAGAGCAGGCCGGGGAGCATCGTCTCCACGGTGCCCCGGACGCCGCCGAAGGCGTCGAAGAGCGCTGCCTGCGTGACCGCGCTCTGGTCGTCGGCGGGCGCGGCGCCCGGCTCCGGCGTGGTCGGCTTGTCGAGTGGCGTCACCGGTCAGTGCTCCTGTCCGAGCGGGCGGAGTTCGTACTTCGGGTTGAAGAGCACCCGGCGGCCGTGGCTCATCGAGACGCGGCCCGAAGCGATCATGCGCCGCCCGGGTTCGATTCCCACGATCGAGCGACGGCCGAGCCAGACCACGTCCAGCGCGGCGGAGCCGTCGAACAGCTCGGCCTCCAGGGCGGGCACCCCCGCCCGGGGCCGGAGGGTGACGGTGCGCAGCGTGCCGGTCACCTTCACTATCTGACGGTCGTGGCAGTCGCAGATCCGCGTGCACCCCGCGGCTTCTGCGTCCTCCTGCAGTTCCGCCGAATGCAGCTCCTCCTGGGAGGTGGACAGCCGCTCTATCATCCGGCGGAACCGGCCCGCCGGCCTGGCCGGTTTCGCGGGCTTCTCGGGACGCGGTTCAGCACTCATACCGGAAGCGTACCGGCGCCCCCGCCGCCTCTCGAAGCCCCCGCTACTTCTCGAAGCGGTACCCCATGCCCGGTTCGGTGATGAAGTGCCGGGGGTGCGAGGGGTCCGCCTCCAGCTTGCGGCGCAGCTGGGCCATGTAGACCCTCAGGTAGTTGGTCTCGGTCCCGTAGGAGGGCCCCCAGACCTCCTGGAGCAGCTGCTTCTGGCTGACCAGCTTCCCGCCGTTGCGCACCAGCACCTCCAGCAGGTGCCACTCGGTGGGGGTGAGGCGTACGTCGCGCCCCTCGCGCACCGCCTTCTTGGCCGCGAGGTCCACCGTGAAGCCCTCGGTGGAGACGACCACCTCGTCCTCGCCGGTCCCGGCGGACGGCTCGGCCCGGCGGACGGCGGCGCGCAGCCGGGCCAGCAGCTCGTCCATGCCGAAGGGCTTGGTGACGTAGTCGTCGGCGCCCGCGTCGAGGGCCTCGACCTTCTCGTCGGAGCTGTGCCGGGCCGAGAGCACCAGGATCGGCACCCGCGTCCAGCCGCGCAGGCCCCGGATGACCTCGACCCCGTCCATGTCGGGCAGGCCGAGGTCGAGGACGACCACGTCGGGGTGGCGGGCGGCCGCGAGCTCCAGGGCGCCCGCCCCGTCGGCGGCCGCGTCGACCTCGTACTTGCGCGCCTTGAGGTTGATCACGAGGGCTCGGACGATCTGCGGCTCGTCGTCCACCACGAGCACCCGGGTCATCGGGGACCTGCTTTCTGTCGTTCGGCGGGGAGGTCCCCGGCTTCGGTCGGTTCGGTTCCGGCGGGTTCCGGCGGGCCGCCGCGGGCCGCCGCCCGGAGGGTGAGCACCATGGTCAGCCCGCCCCCGGGAGTGTCCTCGGCGGCGAGCGTGCCGTCCATGGCCTCGGCGAAGCCCCTGGCCACCGCGAGCCCCAGGCCCACGCCGGCGCCGCGCGGGGCGTCGCCGTGCCGCTGGAAGGGGGCGAATATCCGGTCCTTGGCCTCGTCGGGGACCCCGGGCCCGCGGTCGACGACGCGCACCTCGACCCGGTCTCCGAGGAAGCTGGCCGCGACCAGGACCCGCTCTCCGGCGGGACTGTACTTGACGGCGTTCTCCACCACGTTGGCCACGGACCGCTCCAGCAGTCCCGGGTCCACGGCCACCATCGGCAGGCTCTCCGGCACGTCGAGCAGCACGCTGTCCTCCGGTACGCCGCCCAGGGCCATCGGGACCACCTCGTCGAGGTCGATCTCCCGGATCAGCGGGGTCACGGTGCCGGTCTGGAGCCGGGACATGTCCAGCAGGTTGCCGACCAGGTGGTCGAGCCGGTCGGCGCCCTCCTCGATCCCGGCCAGCAGCTCGGCCCGGTCCTCCTCGGACCACTCCACGTCGTCGGAGCGCAGGGAGCTGACGGAGGCCTTGATGGAGGCCAGGGGCGTACGCAGGTCATGGCTGACGGCGGCCAGCAGGGCGGTCCGGATCCGGTTGCCCTCGGCCAGCCGGCGCGCCTCCTCGGCCTCCCCCACGAGCCGCTGCCGGTCCAGCACGACGGCGGCCTGCGCGGCGAAGGCGCCGAGCACGCGGCGGTCCTCGGCGGGCAGCACCCGCCCGGACAGGGCCAGGGCCATGTGGTCGCCGATCGGCATGTCCACGTCGGCGTCCTCGGGCCGGGCGGCCGGGCGGGGCCCGACGCTGCCGGCCGGGGTCCAGGGCTCCAGCTCGCCGGCCCGCTCCAGCAGGGCCACCGACTCCATCGCGAAGGTCTCGCGCACCCGCTCCAGCAGCGCGTCCAGGGCGGTCTCGCCGCGCAGCACGCTCCCGGCCAGGGTGGACAGGATCTCGGACTCGGCCCGCAGCCGGGCGGCCTGGTGGGTGCGCCGGGCGGCGAGGTCCACCACCGAGGCCACCGAGACGGCCACTCCGAAGAACACGGCGATGGCCATGATGTTCCTGGGGTCGGAGACGGTGAACCGGTGCACCGGCGGCGCGAAGAAGTAGTTCAGCAGCAGCGACCCGAAGGCCGCCGAGGCCAGCGCCGGCCAGAGCCCGCCCAGCAGGGCGGACGCGACCGTCAGCGCCAGGAAGAGCAGCATGTCGTTGGCGAGGCCGGGATCGGCGTCGATGTTGGTCAGCAGCGTGCACAGCAGCGCGGGGAAGACCACGCCGACCACCCAGCCGGCCACGATCCGGGGCCGGCCGAGCCGGGCCGCCGAGCGGGCCACGGGCAGCCCCCGGCCCCGGGCCACCTCCTCGTGGGTGACGATGTGCACGTCGAGGTCGGGGCCGGAGTCGCGGGCGACGGTGGCGCCCACGCCGGGCCCCAGCACGTACTGCCAGGCCTTGCGGCGGCTGGAGCCGAGCACGATCTGGGTGGCGTCGACGCCGCGGGCGAAGGCGAGGAGGGAGTCGGGGACGTTGTCGCCGATCACATGATGAAACGTTCCGCCAAGATCCTCGACCAGGGTCCGCTGCACCGCGAGCTCCTTGGGCGAGGCCGAGGTCAGCCCGTCGCTGCGGGCGATGTAGACGGCGAGGACCTCGCTGCCGGAGCCCTTGGCCGCCATCCGGGCCGCCCTGCGGATGAGGGTGCGCCCCTCGGGGCCGCCGGTGAGGCCCACCACGATCCGCTCACGGGCCTGCCAGGCCGAGCGGATGCCGTGGTCGCCCCGGTACTGCTGGAGGTACTCGTCGGCCCGGTCGGCGACCCACAGCAGCGCGAGCTCGCGCAGTGCGGTCAGGTTGCCCGGCCGGAAGTAGTTCGACAGGGCCGCGTCGACCTTGTCCGGCTGGTAGATGTTGCCGTGCGCCATGCGCCGGCGCAGCGCCTGCGGGGACATGTCGACCAGCTCTATCTGGTCGGCCCGCCGCACCACCTCGTCCGGCACGGTCTCGCGCTGGCGCACCCCGGTGATCTTCTCCACCACGTCCCCGAGGGACTCCAGGTGCTGGATGTTGACGGTGGTCACCACGTCGATCCCGGCGCGCAGCAGCTCCTCCACGTCCTGCCAGCGCTTCGCGTTGCGCGAGCCGGGGACGTTCGTGTGCGCGAGCTCGTCCACCAGGGCCACGTCGGGGCGGCGGGCGAGCAGCGCGTCCACGTCCATCTCGGTGAAGGCGGCGCCCCGGTGCGAGAGCTCCCGCCTGGGCACCTGTTCGAGGCCGTGCAGCATCACCTCGGTGCGCGGCCGCCCGTGGTGCTCGACGAAGCCGACGACGCAGTCGGTGCCGCGTTCCACCCGGCGGTGGCCCTCCGAGAGCATGGCGTACGTCTTGCCCACTCCGGGTGCCGCGCCGAGATGGATCCTTAGCCTTCCGCGTCCCATGCGCTCATTCTCGGGGACGTTCCCGCTGTTCACGCACCGGAAGGGCGTCCACCGGACATCTCTGACGCATCCCTGACGCACGCGCCCGCGCCCCGGGCGCGCGAAGGCCCGCGGGCCCGCCCCCCTTACGGGGGAACGGGACCCGCGGGCCGGAGGAAACCCTTCGCGGGGTCCGGGTCAGCGGACCTCGGTGATCTCCGGGCCGCGCTCCAGCTGGCCCATGCCGCCGGAGAAGCGCGAGCCCTCCTGCTCCTCGGCCGTCTGCACGCCGTCCGGCACCATCTGGGCGTCGTTCGGCAGCTTCAGGACGATCGGGTCGCGCGGGGCCATCGGGCCGTCGCCGCGGACGACGACGGTCTCCCGGAAGATCTGCTCTAGCACGCCGGCCGACTCGGGGCGCACCGCGCCCTGGCCGGAGATGACGCCGCGCAGGAACCAGCGCGGGCCGTCGACGCCGACGAAGCGCACCAGCTGGGCACCGGTCTGGCCGTCGGGCAGCGGTACGGGGACCTGCGCGCGCAGCTCCCAGCCCAGCGGGCCGTCGACCTCGTCGATGATGCCGCCCTGCTGGGTGATGCCCGAGGCGATCTCGTCGCGGACCTCGCCCCAGATGCCCTCCTTCTTGGGGGCGGCGAAGGCCTGCAGCTGCACGGCGCTGTCGTTCAGGACGACCGTGGCGGCCACGATCGCGTCACCCGCGACCTCGACGCGCAGCTCCATGCCCTCGACGCCGGGCACGAGGATGCCGCCCAGGTCGACCCGGCCGTCGGCCGGGTTGCCGAGCACCTCGGAGACGTCCCAGGGGCCGTCGGGCCGCGGGGCGGGGGGCAGGTTGAGCCTGCGGGGCGCGACGGAGTCGTCGCCGGCCTGCTCGTCGGCAGCCACGCCGTTCACGACCTGCTCGGCCGCGCCGCCGTCATGGGCGGAGTCGTTCTTCTTGCGACGTCCGAACACGTCACTGTCCTTCCCGGTCGGATACGACCGAAGCGTAGCCATTCCCACCCTGCTGACCAGCCCCGGATCCGGCCACGGCCGCATGGCCGCCGGTGGAGCCGAACCCCCCGTCGGCCCGGGCCGAGCCGGGAAGCTCCGCCACCTCGTGGAAGCGCACCTTCTCGACCCGCTGGACAACCAGCTGGGCAATGCGGTCGAATCGCTCGAACCGGACGCTCTCGCGCGGGTCGAGATTGACCACGATCACCTTGATCTCCCCACGGTACCCGGCATCCACCGTCCCGGGGGCATTCACGAGCGCGAGCCCGCAGCGGGCAGCCAGGCCCGAGCGCGGGTGCACGAAGGCCGCGTACCCGTCGGGCAGGGCGATGGAGACGCCCGTGGGCAGCACGGCCCGCTCCCCCGGCTCCAGCTCGGCGGCCACGGTGGTCACCAGGTCGCAGCCGGCGTCGCCGGGGTGGCCGTAGGCGGGGATGGGCACCTCGGGGTCGACGCGGCGGATCAGCACGTCGACGGGCGCATGGGTGTTCTGGGACATCAGGGGTTCACCTCGAAGGCGCGTGCGCGCCTGACCTGGTCCGGGTCGGACATCGCCGCCCGGATCTCCTCGGGCCGACCGTTGTCGATGAAGTGGTCGACCTTCACCTCGATGAAGAGCGCGTCCGCGCGGACGGCGACGGGGCCGTCCGGGCCGCCTATCCGGCCCACGGCGGTGGAGTAGATCTTCCGGCCGGCAACGGCGGTGACCTCGGCCTCCAGGTACAGCACGGTGTCCACGGGCACGGGCCGCACGAAGTCGGTCTCCAGCCGGCCGGTCACCGCGATGACGCGCAGCAGCCAGTTCAGGGAGCCCAGCGTCTCGTCGAGCGCGGTGGCCAGGACGCCTCCGTGCGCGAGACCGGGTGCGCCCTGGTGGGCGGGCCTGACGGTGAACTCGGCCGTGACGCGTACGCCCTCGCCCGCCCGCGCCTCCAGGTGGAGCCCGTGCGGCTGGCCCCCGCCGCAGCCGAAACAGTGTTCGTAGTGCGCGCCGAGGAGCTCCCCGGGCGCGGGGGCACCGGGGTGCCGGACCGGTGCGGAGGCATCGGCCGGGGGCGTCAACGCCGTGTTTCGTCCACTCACAGGCGCTGACCTTACCCGCGCGGCTACCCGCCGGTCGCCCCGTGGGAGGCTAGGCCCCATGCAGCCCTCCCCCGCGCACCACGACGAACGACTCTCCGCGCCCCGCTCCTGGTGGGGCATAACGGCCCTGGCCGGCCTGGCGTGCGCGCTGATGCTGCTGCCGCTCGGCACCCTGCCGCTGCTGGCGGGGCTGGTCGGCGGCGCCGCGCTGACGGGGATGCTGGTGAGTTCGTACGGCTCCGCGCGCGTGCGCGTGGTGAACGGCGCGCTCGCGGCCGGCGACGCCCGGATCCCGGTGACGGCCCTGGGCGAGCCCGAGGTGCTGGAGGCGGAGGAGGCGCGCGCCTGGCGCACGTACAAGGCCGACGTCCGGGCCTTCATGCTGATGCGCAGCTACGTCCCCACGGCGGTCCGGATCGAGGTCACCGACCCGGCGGACCCGACCCCGTACGTGTACGTCTCCACGCGCGAGCCCCAGGCCCTCGCGGCGGCCGTCCGCGCGGCGAAGGCAGCCGCGGCGAAGGCCTGATCCGGGGGCCTGGTCCGGCAGGCAGGTTCGGGGGGCTCAGCCGCCGTCCGGGCGGCGCCCCTCAAGAGCGGCCCTGGTGGCCTCGGGAAGGGCTCCGGAGGGGCGTTCCAGGGGCGGCAGGGCGGGGAGGGCGTCCCAGGGCACGGCGCGGCTCCGCAGGTCCTTACGGACCTTCTCGGCGAGTTTCCTGGTGTCCCGGCGGTTCATCACGGCTCCGACGGCGGCGCCGACCATGAACGGCATGAGGTTCGGCAGGTTGCGGAACATCCGCTTCATGATCTGCTGGCGCAGTTCGCGCTTCATCTGCCCGCCGAGCGCCGCGTTCAGCGTGGTCGGCTTGGTCAGGTCGATCCCGCGCTCCTCGGTCCAGGAGGTCAGGTAGGCGAAACTGCGGTCCTTCATGCCGCCCGGCGGGCGCTGCCCGTAGACCTCGTGCAGCTCGGCGATGAGCTTCAGCTCGATCGCGGCGACCCCGGTGATCTCCGCGGCCAGCTCGGCCGGCATCGCGGGCGGGACCGGCAGCATGGCCGCGGCGCCGATGCCGGCGCCCACGGTCGAGGTGCCGTTGGCGGCCCCGGTGATCAGCTTGTCGGCCAGCTGGTCGGGACCGAGGTCCGGGAACTGCGCCCGCAGGGTCGCGAGGTCCCGTACCGGAACGCGCGGGGCGTTCTCGATGATCAGGTCGGCGATGTACAGGGCGGCGGCTTTCGCGCTCTCGCCGCCCTTGCGCACACCGTTCTTGACGGCTTGCATCCGACGCGCCCCGGGCCTGCCCCGGGACTCCTCGTCCGCCACTGCGGCCGACGGCACCGCCTCGGCGGTGTCGGACGGCACCACAGTCGTACCGAAGACGTGGTCACCGGCGTCCGCGGGGCCCGTTTCCGGGCCCGTGGTCACCGCGCGAACCTGCGCCTCCGGATCGCCGGACTTCCGGAAGCGTCGCTTCCGAAAGGGCGTCGAGCCGCTCGCGGCCATCCTCAGTCGCAGTCGCGGCAGATCGGCTGACCGTTCTTCTCGCGCGCCAGCTGGCTGCGGTGGTGCACCAGGAAGCAGCTCATGCAGGTGAACTCGTCGGCCTGCTTGGGCAGCACCCGGACGGCCAGCTCCTCGTTGGAGAGGTCGGCACCCGGGAGCTCCAGGCTCTCAGCGCCGTCGAAGTCCTCGATGTCGACGCTGGAAGTGACCTTGTCACTGCGCCGGGCCTTGAGCTCTTCGATGCTGTCGTTGTCGACGTCGTCGTCGGTCTTGCGTGGGGTGTCGTAGTCCGTTGCCATTTTTTTCGCTCTCCCCCTCTGGGATTTAGCGGTGTCTCAGCGCACGTAACGCGCGAGAGGCCGGACTTGTGCCCGACCTGAGGCGGAGATTTTGCCTCACATCAAGGTCTGTTACTCAATCGACACCCAGCCGCTTACCCGAAGGGCTCCGTGGCCGGGATGTCGAGCGGGACCGTACACGGTCGGGGGGCCGTCATGCACGAACGCCACCCCGTGTATTTCCCGCCATCCGGGGGGCCGGAAACCCGGACTTCCCGGGCTTTCCGGCCACCTTGGGGTCACAGAACGCGCATGGCCCGCCACTCGACACTGTGATCGATCACACAGGAAGGGCCCTCTGCGACCGCTGCCGCGTTCCGCTGACGGCGAACAGGGCCCGGGCGGATCAAAGGGGCAACGTGACACGCATCACGAGGCCACCGCCCTCGCGGGGCGTCGCGAGGATGCGGCCGCCGTGTGCGCGCGCCACGGAGCGCGCGATCGACAGGCCGAGCCCCACACCCTTGTCGCTGCCCGTTCGCTCGGTACGCAGCCGTCTGAAGGGCTCGAAGAGGCTGTCCACCTCGTACGCGGGAACCACGGGACCCGTGTTCGAGACGACGAGCACCGCCTGGCCGTGCTGCGCCTCGGTCGTGACCTCCACCCAGCCGCCCTCCGGCACGTTGTACCGGACGGCGTTCTGCACCAGGTTGAGGGCGATCCGCTCCAGCAGGACGCCGTTGCCCTGGATCACCGCCAGCGCGCGCTCGCCGCGGATCTCCACGCCCTTGGCGAGTGCCTCGCCCCGGGCCTGGTCGATGGCGCGGGAGGCGACCTCGGCGAGGTCGACCGGTTTGCGCTCGACGATCTGGTTCTCGCTGCGGGCCAGCAGCAGCAGGCCCTCGACCAGCTGCTCGCTGCGCTCGTTGGTGGCCAGCAGCGTCTTGCCCAGCTGCTGGAGCTCCACCGGCGCTCCGGGGTCCGAGAGATGGACCTCCAGCAGCGTCCGGTTGATCGCCAGGGGGGTCCGCAGCTCGTGCGAGGCGTTGGCCACGAAGCGCTGCTGGGCGGTGAAGGCCCGCTCCAGGCGGTCGAGCATCTCGTCGAAGGTGTCGGCGAGCTCCTTCAGCTCGTCGTCCGGCCCGTCCAGCTCGATCCGCCGGGTCAGGTCGGAGCCGACCACCCGGCGGGCGGTGCGGGTGATCTTGCCCAGCGGCGAGAGCACCCGGCCGGCCATCGCGTAGCCGAAGGCGAAGGCGATGACGCTGAGGCCCAGGAGGGCCATCAGCGACCGGCTGAGCAGGTCGTCCAGGGCGTGCTTGCGCTGGTCGAGGATGCACTGCGCGATCGCGGCGTTGAACTGGTCGATCGACTGGTCGATGCCCACGCCGGAGCAGGTGGTGCTGGAGACCTCGACCTTCTGGCCCCCGACGATCTTGAAGGGGAGCGCGTTGCCCTCCCTCAGGGCCTGGGCGGCCAGCAGGTAGATGATCGACAGCAGCAGGATCCCGGCGATCAGGAACATGCCGCCGTACAGCAGCGTGAGCCTTATCCGGATGGTCGGCCGCAGCCAAGGGAAGGGACCCTCGGGCTGGCCGGGGTCCCAGGTCGGTTTCGGTGGCGCCGCGGGCGGCGCCGGGGTCGAGGCCACCGGATCAGATCCGGTAGCCGGAGCCGGGCACGGTCACGATGACGGGCGGCTCCCCGAGCTTGCGGCGCAGGGTCATGACGGTCACCCGGACCACGTTGGTGAACGGGTCGGTGTTCTCGTCCCAGGCCTTCTCCAGCAGCTGCTCGGCGGACACCACGGTCCCCTCGCTGCGCATGAGCACCTCCAGCACCGCGAACTCCTTCGGCGCCAGCTGCACCTCGCGGCCCTCGCGGAACACCTCACGGCGGTTCGGGTCCAGCTTGATGCCTGCCCGCTCCAGGACGGGCGGGAGCGCGACGGTGGTACGCCGCCCGAGGGCGCGCACGCGGGCGGTCAGCTCGGTGAAGGCGAAGGGCTTGGGCAGGTAGTCGTCGGCCCCGAGCTCCAGGCCCTCGACGCGGTCGCTGACGTCGCCGGAGGCGGTGAGCATGAGCACGCGCGTGGGCATGCCCAGCTCGATGATCTTCCGGCAGACGTCGTCGCCGTGCACCAGCGGAAGGTCCCGGTCGAGCACGACCACGTCGTAGTCGTTCACCCCGACGCGCTCCAGCGCCGCGGCGCCGTCGTACACGACGTCCACGGCCATGGCCTCCCGGCGCAGGCCCGTGGCCACCGCATCGGCGAGCAGCTGCTCGTCCTCGACGACGAGTACGCGCACGTCGTTTCCTTCCTTCGAGCCCTTCAGGGCACACGTGTATTGCGCCTCCATCCTGCCGGTTTCGGCCGTAAACCGGCTGTAAGGCGCCCCTGGGGGGCCTTCCGGGGCCCTCCTGGGGCGTGCGTACGGCGTGGAAGCGGGGTGTGGGCGCGGTGGAAGTGAGGATTCCCTCGCCTTACGAGGTTTCTGGGCCCAGGGTGCCGGGGAGGACGAGGAGCACACCCCAACCACACCCTGAAGCGGCGGACTGCTCCGTGCTCTCCGCCGTCGACCCACGCAGAGGGGGCGCACCCACCATGGACGCATTCACCGCGGGTCTCCTGCAGCGCATCAAGGCCACGCAGTCGGACCTCAGCAAGGCCCGTGAGACGGGCGACGACTACCTCGCGGATGTGGAACAGGCCGAACTGGAGGATCTCCAGCGGCTCGCCGCAGAACACGGCGTACCGGTTTCCGCCGCCTGACCCGACGGCAGCACCTCCGAGCTCACAGCGCACCCACCGGGCCCCGGCCGCCGAGAGGCGGCCGGGGCCCGGTGCCGTCGGCGCCGCGTCAGTCGTGCCAGGCCCCGGCTTCGTCCAGGAGCAGCTGGAGCGGGGCGAAGACCGCCGGGGTGGCCGCCAGCGCCAGCTCTCCGGAAGCCGGCTCCGAGGGCCGCCCTCCGGTCAGGGCGCCCGCCTCGCGGGCGATCAGCTCGCCCGCCGCCAGGTCCCAGGGGTTCAGTCCGCGCTCCCAGTACCCGTCGAGGCGGCCCGCGGCGACGTCGCACAGGTCGAGCGCCGCCGAGCCGCCGCGCCGGATGTCACGCACCACGGGGATGATCCGCGCGGCGACCTCGGCCTGGTGGGCCCGCCTGGTCTGGAGGTACCCGAAGCCGGTGGCGATCAGCGCCCGGTCCAGCGGCGCGTCCGGCCGGCAGGCCAGCCGGGCGGTGCCCGACCAGGCCCCGCCGCCCAGCACCGCGTGGTAGGTCTCCCCGCGCATCGGCGCCGCCACGACGCCCACCACGGTCTCGCCCCGGTACTCGGCCGCGATGGACACGCCCCAGCTCGGGAGCCCGTAGAGGTAGTTCACGGTGCCGTCCAGCGGGTCGACGACCCAGCGGACTCCGCTCGTGCCGGGGCTGTCCGCGCCCTCCTCGCCCAGCAGCCCGTCCGCGGGCCGGCGCTCGGCGAGGATGCCGGTGATCAGCTTCTCGGCGGCGATGTCCATCTCGGTCACCACGTCGATCGGGCTGCTCTTGGTCGCGGCCACCGCCAGATCGGCCGGCCGGCCGTCGCGCAGCAGCGCCCCGGCCCGCCGGGCGGCCTCCTGGGCCACGTCCAGCAGTTCGGCCTTCAGGTCTTGCGGGATCACGCTTTCCCCCTACGCGTACGGGCTGTCCGTGCCGGCGGCCGCCGGCCGGGGTGCGCGGGCCGGGCAGCAGCCCACCGCGCACAGGTCGTGGCTCTGCCCCAGCGTGCCCACCCAGCACTCCACGGGGTGCTCCCCGCGCTCGCGGGCGGCGCGCTCCAGCACGAGTTCGCGTACCGCGGCGGCGAAGCGCGGGTCGGCGCCCACGGTCGCGGAGCGCTCGGCGGGCAGGCCCAGTTCGGCCGCCTTCGCCTTCGCCTCGGTGTCGAGGTCGTAGAGGACCTCCATGTGGTCGGAGACGAAGCCGATCGGCACCATGACCACGGCGGGCGCGCCGTCGGCGTGCAGGGCCTCCAGGTGGTCGCAGATGTCCGGCTCCAGCCACGGGATGTGCGGGGCGCCGCTGCGGGACTGGTAGACGAGCTGCCAGGGGTGCGCGGTGCCGGTCTCCGCCGCCACGGCGTCGGCGATGACGCGGGCCACGTCGAGGTGCTGCTTGACGTAGGCCCCGCCCCCGCCGGCCCCGGTGTGGTCCTCGACCGGGCCGGAGGTGTCGGCCGCGGAGTCGGGGATGGAGTGGGTGGTGAAGGCCAGCCGGGCCCCGTCCCGGACCTCGGCGGGCAGGGCCGCGAGCGAGGCCAGCACCCCGTCGGTCATGGGCCGCACGAAGCCGGGGTGGTTGAAGTAGTGCCGCAGCTTGTCCACGCGCGGCAGCTCCAGGCCCTCCTCCTCCAGGGCGGCCAGGGCGTCGGCGAGGTTCTCGCGGTACTGGCGGCAGCCCGAGTAGGAGGCGTACGCGCTGGTGGCGAGGACGGCGATGCGGCGGCGGCCGTCGCGCACCATCTCCCGCATCACGTCGGTCAGGTACGGGGCCCAGTTCCGGTTGCCCCAGTAGACCGGCAGGTCCAGCCCGTGCTCGGCGAAGTCCTTGCGCAGGGCGTCCAGCAGCTCGCGGTTCTGCGCGTTGATCGGGCTGACCCCGCCGAAGCCGAAGTAGTGCTGCCCGACCTCCTTGAGCCGCTCGCGCGGGATGCCCCGGCCGCGCGTGACGTTCTCCAGGAACGGCACGACGTCGTCGGGCCCCTCGGGGCCGCCGAAGGACAGCAGCAGCAGGGCGTCGTAGGGGGCGGCGAGGCCTTCGGCCGCGGGCGCTTCGGGGGCACGGAGCTGGTCTGACATGCCTCGAATCCTGCCACCCGGGGTCCGCCGGGGAGAACCGGCCGGTCCGCATCCCGGACGCGGCGTAGGTAAGGTGACCCTAAGTTGAAGCGTTGATTTTTCCCCATGCGGGCGCCTTGTCGGCAGTCGTAACCTGTATGGGCCTCTGACGTCCCTTACGGAGCGACCTTGTCCAGTCCCTACCGCGCGATCTTCGCGGCCCCCGGCACCAAGGGGTTCAGCGCCGCCGGCCTCATAGGCCGGCTGCCGATATCCATGGTCGGCGTCGGCATCCTCACGATGATCTCGGAGATGACCGGCCGCTACGCGATGGCGAGCGCCCTCACCGGCACCCTGGCCCTCGCCGCCGCGTTCATCGGCCCCCTGGTCTCCCGCCTGGTCGACCAGTACGGGCAGCGGCGGGTCCTGCGCCCCGCGACCCTGGTCTCCACCGCGGCCGTCACCGGCCTGGTGCTGGCCGCCGCGAACGGCCTGCCCGACTGGACCCTCTTCGTCTTCGCCGCCGTCGCCGGCTGCGTGCCGAGCGTCGGCTCCATGGTCCGCGCCCGCTGGACCGAGCTCTACCGCGACTCCCCGCGCGAGCTGCACACCGCGTACTCCTTCGAGTCCGTGATCGACGAGGTGTGCTTCATCTTCGGCCCGATCCTCGCCATCGGACTGTCCACCACCTGGTTCCCCGAGGCCGGGCCGGTCATCGCGGCCGGCTGCCTGCTCGTCGGGGTCTGGCTGCTCACCGCCCAGCGCTCCACCGAGCCGGCCCCGCACCCGCGCAGCCCCGACGCGGACCGCGCCTCGGCCCTGCGCTCCCCCGGACTCCAGGTGCTGACGGCCACCTTCGTGGCGACCGGCGCGATCTTCGGCTCCATCGACGTGTCCACGCTGGCCTTCGCCGAGGAGCAGGGCAGCAAGTCCTCCGCCAGCTTCATCCTGGCGATCTGGGCGGCGGGGTCCTGTATCGCCGGAATCGTCTTCGGCCTGCTGCACCTCAAGGGCAAGGCCGAACGCCGCTGGGTACTGGGCATATGTGCGATGGCCGTGAGTATGATCCCCCTCCTACTGGCCGGGAACCTTCCGTTTCTGGCCGTGGCGCTCTTCGTCTCGGGCCTCGCCATCGCTCCCACGATGATCACCACGATGGCCCTGATCGAATCGCACGTACCACGCGCGAAGCTCACCGAGGGCATGACCTGGATCAGCACCGGCCTGGCGGTCGGGGTCGCGGTCGGCTCCTCGGTGACCGGTCTGGTCATCGACGCGGCCGGGGCCCAGCGCGGGTTCGTGGTCTCGATCTCCTCGGGAGTGGCCGCGGCGGCGGTGGCGTTCGCGGGTTACCGCCGGCTGACGAGGCCGGCGCAAGGGGAGGAGCCTGCCAGCGATGGCGACGTCGGGGACAGCAGCAGCGAAGAACGCACCGGCCACGTGGCGTAACTGGGCGGGCAACGTCCGCGCCACGCCCGCGCGCGTGGTGACTCCGGCCTCGGTCGGGGAGCTCCAGGAGGCGGTCCGCCGGGCCGCCGAGGAAGGGCTGCGGGTGAAGGCGGTCGGCACCGGCCACTCCTTCACCGCGGCGGCCGCGACCGACGGGGTGCTCGTACGGCCGCAGGCGCTCAGCGGGATCCTGTCGCTCGACCGGGCCGCGGGCACCGTCACCGTGGCGGCGGGCACCGCCCTCAAGGACCTGAACCGGGACCTGGCCCGGCAGGGCCTCTCGCTCGCCAACATGGGCGACATCATGGAGCAGACGGTCTCCGGCGCCACCGGCACCGGCACGCACGGCACCGGCCGCGACTCGGCCTCCATCTCCGCCCAGATCCGCGCGCTGGAGCTGGTCACGGCGGACGGCAGGCTGATGACCTGCTCGGAGAAGGAGAACCCCGAGGTCTTCGCGGCGGCCCGGATCGGCATCGGCGCCCTCGGCGTCGTCACCTCGATCACCTTCGCGGTGGAGCCGCTCTTCCTCCTGACCGCCCGCGAGGAGCCCATGCGCTTCGACCGGGTGACCGCCGAGTTCGACCAGCACGTCGCGGAGAACGAGCACTTCGAGTTCTACTGGTTCCCGCACACCGGCAACTGCAACACCAAGCGCAACAACCGCAGCCAGGGCCCCGCCGCCCCGCCCGGCGCGGTCAGCGCCTGGATCGAGGACGAGCTGCTCTCCAACGGCCTCTTCCAGGCGGTCAACTCCCTGGGCCGCGCCGTCCCGGCGGCCATCCCCTCGATCGCCCGCGTCGCCAGCCGCGCCCTGTCGGCGCGCACCTACACGGACATCCCGTACAAGGTGTTCACCAGTCCGCGCCGGGTGCGGTTCGTGGAGATGGAGTACGCCCTTCCGCGCGAGCGGGCGGTCGAGGCGCTGCGGGAGCTGAAGGCCATGGTCGACCGCTCGGGCCTGCGGATCAGCTTCCCGGTGGAGGTGCGCACGGCTCCGGCGGACGACATCACCCTGTCCACCGCCTCGGGGCGGGAGACGGCGTACGTCGCGGTGCACATGTACCGGGGCACCCCGTACCAGGCCTACTTCACGGCGGCCGAGCGGATCTTCACCGCCCACGGGGGCCGGCCGCACTGGGGCAAGGTGCACAGCCGGGACGCGGAGCAGCTCGCCGAGGTCTACCCGCGCTTCGCCGAGTTCACCACGGTGCGCGACCGGCTGGACCCTGACCGGCTGTTCGGCAACGACTACCTGCGGCGGGTCCTCGGGGACTGACCCCCGCTCAAGAGGCGCTGGGCGACGGCTCGCGGCCGCCTCCCGCGCCGCCGGAGGCCGGGGTCGGGCCGGGGTCGGGGCTCTGCCCCGAGGGGGTCGGGGCGGGCGTCGGCGCCGTCGGCCCCTTCGACCCGGAAGGGGCGGGGCCGGGGGACGGGTCCTGGCCGGTGCCCGAGCGGGAGGGGCTCGGGGAGGTCCCGGAACCGGGCGTCTTCCCGTCCGTCCCCGGGGTGCCGCTCCGGCCCTGCTCGCCGCCGGACCGCCCCTTGCCGTCCGTCCCGCCCCCGCCGTTCCCGTCCGGGTCCCGCTTCGACGGGGCGGGCTTGTGGTCGGGGGCGGTGCGGGAGCCGCCCGACAGGAGGGTGCGGCCGTCGCTGCTGACGGAGGTGCCCGCGAAGGCCTCGTAGGTCCCGAGGCCGCCGAGGGCGAGGGCGAAGGCGGCGCCGGAGGCCACCGCCGTGCGCTTCCAGCCCCGTACGCGGGTGCCGTGCACGGTGGCCTCGCCGAACTCCCCCGGCGCCGGGGCCGCGGGGTCCGGCTCCCCGCCGGGCGGCGGGACCTGACGGGCCCTGGGGCGGGCGCTCTCGCGGAGCTGGTCGCCGGTGCGGCGGAACAGGTGCTGGATGACGGGCCCGCCGGCGGTGGCGACCACGCTGACCACGCCCGCGCCGAGGATGGTCCCGTAGACGCCCATCTTCGAGGCGAGCAGGGCGGCCGCGACGGTGGCGAGGGAGCTGCCCGCGACCTGGGCCACGCTCAGGTCGAGCTTCCTGCGCCCCTGTTCCTCCGGGTTCGCCGCGTCCGCCGCGTCCGCCGCCTTCTGACCCATCGCCATCCCCTGTGTGTCCCGCCTCTCGCGCCTCTCCTCTTCCAGCAGTTACTGACCTCTGAGCGAAATGGAAAGTTCCGTTTCTGCGGATTCTGTGAAGCAGGACACCCCGAAACGGCCCTGTCCGCAGGTGGACCCGGATGCCGACCCGATTCCGGGCAGGCCAACTCCCGCCGCCCGCGACAAGTTCGGCGGCGCGGCGGTCCACCCGGGTGGCCCGAATGGAGTACTGTGGCGAGCCCTGGGACCGTCCTTCCTTCCGGATGTCCGGACCCGGGAGAGGGGGCCGGCTGATGGAGAAGCGGCACTCAAGACCGGTGATGCCGCGGTATCGCACGGGTTCCTGCTGCGCACAGTAACCACTTGGTCACTGTGCGTGCCCAACAGGTAACCGTGCCATAACGTCGATCAAGGGCGCATGCCCGACACGCCGGTTTAACTCGGCAAGGTTGTGGCAGGCTGCACCCGGGCAGGCCACACTCGACTAGCGGAAGCAGCGACGCACGTGACGTCGGCAGGCACCACCCGGGAGGTCCCCATGCCCGAACTGCGTGTCGTGGCCGTCTCAAATGACGGAACACGACTGGTGCTCAAGGCTGCGGACAGCACGGAGTACACGCTTCCGATCGACGAGCGGCTGCGGGCTGCCGTGCGCAATGACCGCGCGCGCCTGAACCAGATCGAGATCGAGGTGGAGAGCCACCTCCGCCCCCGCGACATCCAGGCCCGCATACGAGCAGGTGCCTCCGCGGAGGAGGTCGCCCAGCTCGCCGGCATCCCGGTCGACCGGGTGCGCCGCTTCGAGGGCCCGGTGCTGGCCGAGCGCGCCTTCATGGCCGAACGCGCCCGCAAGACCCCCGTGCGCCGCCCCGGCGAGAACACCGGACCGCAGCTCGGCGAGGCCGTGCAGGAGCGCCTCACGCTGCGCGGGGCCGACAAGGACTCCGTGCTCTGGGACTCCTGGCGCCGCGACGACGGCACCTGGGAGGTGCTGCTGGTCTACCGGGTGGCGGGCGAACCGCACTCGGCGAGCTGGTCGTACGACCCGCCGCGCCGGCTGGTCGTCGCCGTGGACGACGAGGCCCGCTCCCTGATCGGCGAGGCCGACGACCTGCCCTCCACCCCGGAGCCGAGCTTCCCGTTCGTGCCGAGGATCGCCCGGCTGCCCAGGGACCGGCCGCTGGACCGCGCCCTGGACCGGCAGATCGAACGGCCCGACAGCCGCCCCGCCCCGCCGCCCCCGCCGGAGCCGGAGGAGGAGCGGGACACGCTGACCAGCCTGCTGGAGGCGGTCCCGAGCTTCCGGGGCGACCTGGTGGTGCCGGACCGTACGGAGGCTCCCGCCGAGGAGCAGGAGTCCGCGGAGCCCCCGGCCGCGGCGGCGTCGGCGGGTGCCGGCGCGGCGTACGCGGACGTGCTGATGCCGCGTACGGTGGCGGGCCACCGCGAGCGGCTGACGGGTACCACCGACCGGCAGGCCGAGGCCGACGGGGTCCGGCCGGGGCGCCGGGCGGCCGTGCCCAGCTGGGACGAGATCGTCTTCGGGACCCGGCGCAAGAAGCAGGAGTAGCGCGCGGCGGCGCCCCCGAGGGGGCGCCGCCGGCCGCGTGCGCGTCAGGGGTTGGGGCCGGTGGCCACGGGCCGCTCCGGGTCCGAGGACCACTGCGACCAGCTGCCCGCGTACAGGCCGGCCGGAATTCCCGCCACCTCCAGCGCGAGCACCTCGTGCGCCCCGGAGACCCCGGAGCCGCAGTACACGCCCACCGCGGTGTCCCCCGCGGCGCCGAGCGCCGCGAACCGGGCGCGCAGCTCCCCGGCCGACAGGAACCGCCCGTCCGGGCCGACGTTCTCGGTGGTCGGGGCCGACACCGCGCCCGGGATGTGCCCGCCGACCCGGTCGATCGGCTCGACCTCGCCGCGGTAGCGCTCGCCCGCGCGGGCGTCCAGCAGCAGGCCCGTGCGCGCCAGCGCGGCCGCGTCGTCGGCCTCCAGCAGTCCGAACGCCCCCGGGTTTGGCTTGAAATCGCCCTCGGCGGGCGTCGGCGCGTCGGTGCTGAGCGCGCCGCCCGCCGCCGTCCACGCGGCCAGGCCCCCGTCCAGCACGCGCACGTTCCGGTGACCCGTCCAGCGCAGCAGCCACCAGGCGCGGGCGGCCGCCCAGCCGAGGCCGCCGTCGTACACGACCACCGGCTCGTCCGCGCGCACCCCGGCCCGGCGCATCGCGGCGCCGAAGTCCTCCGGGTCGGGCAGCGGGTGGCGGCCGCCCGCCCCCGGCGGACCTGCCAGTTCGCGGTCCAGGTCGACGTACACGGCGCCGGGCAGGTGCCCGGCTTCGTAGGCGGGGCGCTGGTCGGGGCCGCCCAGCTGCCAGCGGACGTCCAGGAGTGCCGGCGGGCGGGCGCCGGCGAGCTCGCCCCGCAGTTCGGAGGCCGAGAGAATCGCAGTCATGGGCCCATCTTTCTCCCCGCCCTCGAACCCGTGTAACAAGCCCGACATCGACGGGGCGCAGTGATTCGGACATCTCTGTTCCGCGCCCCGGTCACGCGGCCGGTCGGGGCGCACGGGGTGCCGCGGAGTGCAAGCATCTGCGGGGAACAGGGACACGACGGCGGGAGACGGCTGACATGACGGAGGCATCGGGGGCTTCGCGGCGCACGCCCGGCACACCGTGCTGGGTGAGCCTGATGGTGCACGGCCTTGGGAGCACGGAGGACTTCTACGCCGACCTGTTCGGCTGGGAGTACGAGCCCGGCCCCACCCAGTTCGGCCCGAGCGTCCGGGCCTTCCTCGACGGCGAGGCGGTCGCCGGGATCGGCGAGATGCCACCGGACCGCCATCTTCCGGTGGCGTGGACCACGTACTTCGCGACGGACGACGCCGACTGCACCGCCGAGTCCATCCGCTCCTGCGGCGGCACGGTCGCGGTGGGCCCGCTCGACGCGGGGGCGGCGGGACGGATGGCGATCTGCTCCGACCCGCTGGGGGCGATCTTCGGGGTCTGGCAGACGGACGGCCACCCCGCGGCCCGCCGGGCGGGGGCGGCCGGCACCCCGGTGTGGAACGAGCTGCTCACCCAGGAGTCCTCCACGGTCGGCAAGTTCTACGAGCACGTCTTCGGCCACGAGACCGAGCCGCACCCGGACGTCCCGTCCGACTTCGACTACCTGACGCTGCGCCTGGGCGGCCGTCCGGTCGCCGCCGTCCACGGGGTGGGCCGGTCGCTGCCGCACGACCGGGGGCCGCACTGGATGACGTACTTCGAGGTGGCGGACCCCGACGCGGCCGCCGCCCGGGTGGCCGAGCTGGGCGGCCGGGTCGTCGCCCCGCCCCGGGAGCGGATCACGGGCCGGCTGGCCGTGGTCGCGGACCCGGAGGGGGCGGTGTTCGCCCTGGTACGAACGCCCTCGGAGGGCTAGGGCTTGTCGTCAAACTCCCGTCGTCGCCCGGAGGGCGGCCCCGCGGCTCCCCCAGCTACCGCTGGGAGGTGCCCCCAGGTGCGTGCTCTCGGTGCGCCGGGCGGAAGCCCGCGTACTGGAACGTACTTGGCTTTCGCCCGGTGCGGCGAGAGCACGCACCAGGCGTCGCGGGGCTGGGGGCCCCTCCCAGCGGTAGCTGGGGGAGGGAGTTTGACGACAAGCCCTAGTCTTCCGAGTCAGGAATTCTGTTCAGATAGCTGGCGAGGCGTTCGAGGATCTCGTCCGCGGTTCTGGTCCAGACGTAGGGCTTCGGATCGC